>CAJWWK010000014.1 GCA_913048295.1 uncultured Dehalococcoidia bacterium | reverse complement strand
GAGCATTTGCTTCCCAAGCAAAGGGTCGCGAGTTCGATCCTCGTCTCCCGCTCCAGTTCAAGCCGAACTCGGAAGCCTTCGCAGTGATGCGGGGGCTTTTTCGATATTGACACCCTAAAGACACCTAGCGGACGAAAAAGTCGGGATTTTCTAGAGACCTTGTAGATACACCTTGTTCCGCTCCTACCGCCCGCAACGGCAACCTCGACTTGCCGGAGCTTATTGAGAACCTGCTCCGGGCTGTGATCTTTTCTTGGCATTTCTGCCTCCCTTCAATTCGTCCAGTATCTGATTTTTCAACTGGATACGTTTGAGGGGGGCAGGTCACTATTCTGCCCCCGGCACTGAGTTCTGACAGAACCGGTATCGCGCTCACGCTCAGGTATCGGCAGAATCTCGTTCAAGGGCCGCGGAATTGCGCATGATCGGGAAAACGAAAAATACGGCGACCATCGCGGCGATTCCGATTGAGGCGACGATTAGCACTGCGGTCGCCGGGTCGAGGATGCTGGCCAGCAGGCCAATGCCGAGTTGACCGAAGGGCCCGATCCCGATGAACACGGTGACCGCCCCGAGCGCTCTGCCCCGCATCGCGGGTGAGGACACGTAAATCATGATTGCGCTCTGCATGGTTGCAAAGCCCGACATTCCCGCGCCGGCGAAGAACAGAATAACCAGCGTCAGCCAGTATGTGTTGGACCGTGAGAACGCCACGATCGCCACGAGAAATAGCAGCGAACCCCACATGTAGATGTTCGTGTAGTGGCGCGGACGGGCGAAGATTGCTATGAGGGCAGCCCCCAGAAATGCCCCGGCCCCTTCGACAGACTGCATCACACCGATCAGCACGTCACTGACCCCCAATTCCAACCGCGCCACAATCGGCTGCTGGCTCATGTACGGGAATGCAAAAACATTAAGCACGAGCGTCACCGCCAGTGTCCCCACCAGCAGCTGGCTCCGTGAGATGTACCTGACGCCTTCGATCACCTGGGTCCTGGCACTCTGAATTTGCTGAAGGACCTCGGGCCGCCGGTACTTCATGCTGAGTGCAATGATCGCTCCGATCGAATAAAGGGCGACGCCCAGCAGAAACCCGCTCTGTGCGCCAATGGTCGCCAGGAACACTCCACCGATAAACGGACCGAGTATTCGGAAGAGCGAGTTTGAAGTTTGTTCGAGCGAGATGGCCCGGCCGATCGACCCGCGGTCCACGACTTCAGCGATCATGGTGCGCCGTATCGGGAACTCGCTCGACATGACGGCACCAATCAGAAAACTCCCGACCGCAAGGTGCCAGTATTCAAGTGAACCGGTGATTATGAGGCCTGCGATCACAGCAGAAACAGCAGCCTGCAATGCCAGTCCTGCGATCATCAGGTACTTGCGGTTCATCCGTTCGGATACAACCCCCATTCCGTATCCGAACAGCATGGGAATGAAGCGAAGGAAAAACGTGAATGAGACGAGGAACGGGGAGTCGGTAAGTTCGAGTGCCAGCAGTGCGATAACGAGCATTTCAAGCCACATCATCGTGCCGGTCATCCAGCCGACGGCCCAGAGCCTGAGGAACTGGGGATTACGCAGGAGTTTTGGCTGGCGGTGTGACTGCAACGGACGTGTGCGGGGGCTGGTACAGACAGGCTGTGGGTGTGGCCGATTCGGCCTGTTCCCGGTAAAAAAAAGTCAGCGTTCAGGGTTCTGTCAGAACTCAGCGTTGGGGGCAGAATAGCATCGTTCCTCATTCGCCGAGGAGGGTTCTGTCAGAACTCAGCGCTGCAGTCGAAAACAGATCGACTTGAATACATCATCGGTCTCTGTATTTAAGCCGACAGCTCAGTCATTAGAGTCGACCACCTATCTGTGAATATCTCTCTCCGACTGGATGCTGATATTTGTTGACCGGCCACTGCCCTGACTCTCAGATAATTTCTCAATTTGTCGAACGCGCTGCAAAATCGGCTCGCTGATTCGAATTTGGCGAAGCCGAGCATCGGGTAATAACGTTGTTTGATCGATCTGTGATCTTGCTCGATACGATTATTCAAATACTGATTGTGTCGATGCAGAACTTTACGACCGGCGATCCAGCGAATTGCCTTCGTGTAAGCCGGATGCCGGTCAGTGGTCAGGCGCAACGGCTTCCGTCCTGCACTATCCAGTAGGCGACAGAAGAAACGACGTGCCGCATGCTTGTCCCTGTGCTCACTGAGCATCGAATCTAGTAGGTTTCCATCTGGGTCGATGGCACGGTACAGGTAACGCCAGTGACCACTGACCTTAATGTAGGTCTCGTCCAAATATCAGGAGACCCCGGCCGTGCCGCGGTGCTTGGAGCGAAGATTCTCGCTGACCATCGGTGCAAAGCGGAACTCCCAGGCCCGGATCGTCTCGTGGCTGATCTCGAACCCGCGTTGTAAGAGCAGCTCTGCCACATCGCGGAAACTGAGCTTGTACCTCAAACGCCAGAAGACAGCCAGCAATACGATGTCCGTCGGAAACTGCAGATCGTTGAACGGTGAACCTGTTCGCTCATTGAAGCACCTCCCGCAGCCTGGACAGAAATATGTCCGGTAGCCGAGTGAGGTCCGATGTTTTCTCTTCGACGTGGACGTGGATAGGCAGTGCGGGCAGGACATGAGCAGGTCTCCTCAGCTATTGAGGAACGATGCTATTCTGCCCCCGACGCTGAGTTCTGACAGAACCAAGCAATAGCCCACGTACGTGCGTCAGCCGCGATTTACGGTGAGATTAGTGGGGATTTGGAAGAATTACAGCCGGAGATCTGGATGCTTACCGAATGGTGAAAATGCGGCGCGGCTCAGGCAATGGTCATGGGCCAGATTGAGGTAACAGTCAGCTGTCGCGAGTTCGCACGGATTGGTCCGTTAAGTGGGCTTGCGGGCGGGCAACGTCGACATCTCGGACGATCAATGACGATTCAACAATCAGGGTAGTGGCAGTCTTTGATCAATCGTTGTCCCAAATCTAGGTGGACTCCCGGAAAAACCAGGCGAACCGACCCCGATGCCGTGCAAATACTCGATAGCCCGGTTCTAACAATAAGCTGACGAATCGATATTTCAGCAGGCGAGAAATGAACCCGATTATTCCACCGGTATCAGCGGCTATGGAAAAGACAGCCTGAGCGCCTTTTGTAACGCGGCCCTGGTCGTCAACAGCGACGATTGTCCTGGCGGCAACGACCGGGTCCACGTTGTCCGAAGCTTCTCTTACGGAAGCGGGATCGTTCGGAATGAACCTAGAATCATCATGCTGACCACTCCGTTGTACCCAACGGACAAAAGCACGTCACACACCACATCCGGCATCGTAGATAATGATCAAGTCTTTCTCCTCGTGAAGCGGCCCAATCACCGACACCACCATCCACCTTCTCTACCGAGACCGCTCGCCATCTGCGCAGTCGGTGAACATTAACAACATTACGAGATTATGCCGATTGCAACATTAATCCAACACACCAAATTCCGACCGGATTGCCCGCTGCCCAAAGAACGATGAATGTTTCGTCGATCCGATGTTTCCGGACCAAATAACGCTAACGCTACAACTCGATCCCAGCACGCATGTTTCTTATCCCACAGAACCGACTAAAGGTAATGGACAAGGAGAAAAAAGAATGACCGACCACGCACTGCCAACTCGCGAAGAAGTCGACTCATACCTGAGAGACAGGCGCAACTGGGGTCGCTGGGGCGATGCGGGCGCAGCCGGGGCGATGAACCTGATCGACGATGCCAAGCGTCTCAGTGCTGTTTCGCTGGTCAAGACGGGCCGCACCGTCTCATTGAGCCGGCCATTCCCAGTCGAGCCTTCAGCCGAAAACCCCCGGCCCGCCGTGAAGTTCCTGATGAAAGGCGACCGGCCACCGGGTGGCGGGTCTGCCACCGATTACTACGGCGTCGCCTATCACGGGACATCGACGACCCATATCGACGCCCTTTGCCACGTGTGGGATGAAAACGGAGGCTGGGACGGTCGCGATCCTGACGAGAACGTGCTTTTCGACGGTGTGCAGTACGGCACCGTCGACGAGTGGTCAGACGGCATCCTCACCCGCGGTGTGTTGCTGGACGTACCGCGGCACCGCGGTGTCTCGCACGTAACGCTCGATACACCGGTCCACGGCTGGGAACTCGAAGAGATCGCGGCGGCCCAGGGTGTCAAACTCGAACCGGGCGACGCTGTGTGTGTGTACAGCGGTCGCGAGAGGTTTGCAGCTCAAAACGGTGGTGTCTGGACGCATGGAGCGGAACGGCCCGGCCTCCATGCCTCGTGTCTGCCGTTCATCCGTGACAACGACATCTCGTTGCTTGTGTGGGACATGATGGATGCCGCCCCCAACGAGTACAACATTCCCTGGACAGTCCACGGTGCCATCTTTGCTTACGGCGTCTCGTTAGTCGACAACTCGCTGCTCGAACCGCTGGCGAACGTGTGCGCTGACGAGGGTCGATATGAATTCATGTTCAGCCTTAACCCCCTGTTTGTCGTCGGCGGCACCGGCTCACCAGCAAACCCGATCGCAGTTTTCTAAGTGACGCGCAATCTCAAGTAAAAACCGATTCAACTGGCGTGAGATTTGCGTAGGTCGAAAATTTTGGTCGTGAAGTGCGCTGCTAGCCCCCGCTGACGTCGATCTCGCGCCTCTCCTCCGACGACTGGCGCATCGCATCGATCAGCACATGCAGCTCCACCGCTGTGTCGAAGTCCGGGTGACTGCTGTCGTCGCCCTGTATGCCTTTGCCGAACTGGTCGTACATCTGCCCCACGTTAAACGGCGGGCCTTTCGGCGTCTCCTCGCCCACGTATGTGTGATGGACCGGAATGTCGATTTCAGCGAGATCGTTGGACCCCTGCGCGCCCTCGAGCCTCACGTTGCCCACGTTCGTCGACCCGCCAGACGTTGCTTTTAGGGTCCCGTTCCGACCGAAAATCTCCATCGTCAGACCGTTGCCGCCCCATGGGATGTTCGCAACAAAAACCGATGCGATAGCACCGTTTTCGAGCGTGCCGTTAACGAGAATGGTATCCGGTGAAGTGACGTCCACCATCACGTCGGTATCGATCTCGTGCCACTGCGGAACCTGTGTTGTGAGTTTCGCCGACACGCGCGCAAAGTCACCTGCCACGAAGCGTAGTGCGTCGATAGCGTGGCCGGCCGAAATGGTCAGCGTGTTTGCACCAAGCTCCACCTCGCGTTGCCAGGTTCGGCCCGAATCGCGAGTCAGAACGCCGGAGGTGATCTGACGCAGTGAGCACGAGAGGACTTCTCCCACATAGCCAGCCTCGATAAGTTCCTTCATATGCATGACGGCCGGGGCCGTCCGCGACTGGAGACCGACGATCGTCCGCACTCCCTTTGACCTTGCCAGAGCAGCCAGTTCGCGCGCCTCTTCGGTCGTGCGGCCCAGCGGCCATTCCGTGAAGACGTGCTTGCCAGCGTTGATCGCCTCTCTCGTGATGTCGAAATGTGCGGGGACCCGCAAAACGACTGCAACTGCGTCGATATCCGGGTGCGCAATCATCTTGTGATAATCGTCGAACGCCATCCTCGCGCCGTACTGCCGGGCCGATTCCTCCGCCGTCTCCATGCGTGTCGTGCAGGTCGCCGTCAACTCGAACCCGGGAATCGAGGGTACTGCGGGCAGGTGGGCCCGGTGCGCCCACCCAACTGTGGGGCTGGCTCCGATAACTCCCAGTCGTATTCGGTCGGGCATGGTTCACCTTCCGTCAATCACTCAATATGCCTCAGCGGTGTGTGACCGGTACTATACCGGCTGATCCCGGACGAGAGGGTGGTCCAGGTGGTTCGTACAACCTAGCGATCGAATTTTGGCGCCTGCTGTGGATGTAACTTGCCACGGGCGTATCTAATCGATCGTTTTCGGGAAAAAAACTCACCGGCTTCGACCCGCGGCGGCGTCCGTCGACCTCGTTTCAGTCAGCGATTGTTGTTGGGGCTACTGCACGTGATGGGCAGTGTGGACTCGACAGGGTGAGCGCGTAGTTCTTGGCGAGGGCTCTCGGTGGATTAAAAGTAAGAAAACTGCAGTGAAGATCGTGGGAACAGTGCGGTTGTCGGGACTCGATGAGAAAAAATCCCAACAACCGCACCTCCCTTGCGTGCGAGCCAGAGTTAACGAGTACTCGGGCACAGATCGTTATGGACGGGAGGTACAAGTTACCCATGAACGATCACCGTGCACATGTGAGCCTGACCTGCCCCCGATAGCGTTACCACTTATTATCTCGGATTTGCAACCAGCTGAAGCTTGGGCATGATCGTCTCAGGCACTGGTGCCCGGTATCCGAGTGATCTGTGCGGTCGGATCGTGTTGTACTCCTGCCGCCACCTGTAGCAAGTGTGGTCGGTGACGCCGATCCCACGTACTGCCTGCCCAACGCTCTTGCCACCTGCAACGGCAACTTCGACTTGCCGGAGCTTGTTCAAGACCTGCTCCGGGCTATGACCTTTTCCTGGCATTTCTGCCTCCCTTCAATTCATCCAGTATCAGATTCTTCAACTGGATACGTTCGAGGGGGTCAGGTTATAGGTGCCAGGATAGCAAGATATTCACGCGGATAAACCACGGTTGGGAATCCGTGCCTTGTGCCCAAAAACAAAAAGCAGGTTGACAGCCTTTTTCAGGCTACACATACTAAGGCCACGATATTTCGGTCGACGCTGAAGACAAGAGACCACCGAGATCGGGAAATTGCGGATTCATCATGCGAAGGTTGAGCACCTGGCATATTGCAGCATTTTGCACCCCAATCGTCACACTGTTCATAGTTGGCGCCTGTTCTCAGCAGCCCTCATCCACCCCTGCTGTAGAGCCAGTTGCAACCCCAACCTCCGCGCCAGGCGACGCCGGGGACGAGCCTGGCAACCAGGTGGCTGGTCAAACCTCCCAGGACCAATCGACCCAGGAAGAGGGTCAGACCACCGACACCACCCCTACTGCCGAACCAGTCGCCACCCCAACCTCCGCGCCAGGCGACGCCGGGGACGAGTCTGGCAACCAGGTGGCTGGTCAAACCTCCCAGGACCAATCGACCCAGGAAGAGGGTCAAACCACCGATACCTCTGATTCGACTGCGACCGCGACACAGGAGGACATCGAGGCCATTATCAACGGCATTTTAGCCGTACTCCTTAACGACGCCATGATGGACCTGCGTGACCTTGAGGAGGAAGTGGAGGCAGAGATCGCGCTCCTGGCGGACGACGAGCAAGCCCTGGTCGGGGCAGGAGAGTAATTTGGTGACATCACGACTCGACAGGCGAGTATTCCGGCTGTCCGTGACATTGGTTGCGGCCGGTCTCTTAGTGTGGTTTACCGTTGCTGGGCCGGGGCTCCTCAGTGCCCAGACCCCCGAACCAAAGGGAATCTGTGCGAAGCTCTCAAGTAAGACTTCCAATACCGAACTGAATATGCAAAACCGTCTCAACAATATCGAAGGGAAACGCACCGCTAAGCAGGCAAAGCTGAATCAAAAGCGATCTGACAAGGAGAATGAGCGTGCCGCGAAGCTAACCGGCGGGGAAGCCAAGCTGGCCGCCAAAGCTGAAGCCCTCTACGCCGCCGCTGCCACGGACGTTCAGACGGCCGCAGTTGCCACCTTCGTTACCGAGGTCGAGGCAGCAATGGCGGCCCGCGCTGCCGCAGTCAACACCGCCATCGGCGTTTTTCACAATGAAGGAGACGGGGTCCGCAGCTCACGCATAGCGCTGGCCGACAGCCTCGTCGCCACCCAAACCGCCGCCGTCTGGAGCGCCTACGCGGAGGCGGCGGACAGTTGCAACGGGGGCATCGTGCCTAAAACTATCGGAACCACGCACAAGGGCGCCATCACGGCCTCCAAAGACCAACTTAATGCCGATATCGCCGCCTTTCCCCCCATGGAGGACCTGATGGCGCCCTTCAAGGCCAGCTTCAAGTTGGCTAGGGATGATGCTCACAAGGACTTCACCGACGCCCTCCAGGCCGCCACCGACACCGTGGCGACAGCCTTTGACGTCGAAGCGTCGGATGCTGGAGCCATGGCCCCAGCAGACTAGCCGGTTGCCGAAACCGGCGAGGAGGACACTTCCATCACCGACCAGTAGACTCTGGACGTTGACACCGACGGCGGTGGACTCTTGGACGGGATCGAAGTCTTCAGCACCCTGGCACCCACCAGTAGATTTGTCACAGTAGTGAGATGTATGTAATTAGTTGCTTTGACTTCATCTGGGAAAGGTGCTTTTGACGGAATAATCGCAGATTACTGACCTGATGTTCTCGGGAACACCGTTCGATGTGAACAGTCCGGTGAGGGTGTGCATCACATCGTCTGAGCGGATCCTCCTTGCTGCTTGAATTGCCATGCATTCTCTCGTGTATTCATCGATCACGGTCAGCAATCTGACTTCGCAACGAAAACCGGTCCGGTAGGTACGGTCCGGGCCTCCTGAAACGCCCGCCGGATTACTGCGGGAACCTGTTCAGCGTGGGTGATTTCGGTGCTCTACTTTGCGTACGGCCGGGCCATATTTGCGAGGTCCGACCTGCCGGGTGCAATCTTGTGAATGTCCTTGTTTCCGGCGGTCATGACCATCGGGGTCCCGCTGTATAGCTGGTCGATCATCAGGGACAGTTCGTTCGACATCCCGTTGTCGATGTGAAGGCTTACGAGCGGGACCTTGCCAGTCGAGCGTGCGTAGCCCTCGGCGAGTCCAACAGCTACACCTTCCTGGAGCACCAGCACGTACTCGATCGACGGGTACTGGTCCATCACCGCCATCATCGGCGCCTCGCTCGTTCCCGGATTGCCGAACATGTATTCGACTCCCTCGGACTCAAACATTTTCAAAAGAGCGTGCTTGCCCGCGATGCGTGTTAATTCCTGGGTCCTTTTGTGTGCGTACTGTTAGGTGATTATTTGGAGTCTGAACGCTAGCGGCCCGATGCTGCCTCGATCAGTATGTTCCTGAACTGCTCCACGACAATCTCCACCTCGCGATCCTGGAGGTTCAGTGGATCAATCCACATCGTGTTCGAGGGCCCCTGTCCATCGGCCGCAAAAACCCGGGGCGTCCCCGCTTTCAATCGCTCGACAATTTCTGCAGTGGAAGGTCCGCGCCAGTCGTCCCCGAATGTCACGACCGCCTGCGGGATGTAGTGGTCGTAGTTGTGTTTCACTTCAGCTGCCATCCCGGGAATTTCGGCGATCTGATCGACGACAAGGTTCATCTGTTCCCGGTAATGCCGCGTCTCGATCTCCTCGTCGATGTCCACGAAAACTTCAAGTGCTGCAAGCAGCCCTGCGATCTCCTCCTTGGAAACCTTTTGCGCCCTGGTAACACCCGGATTCGGTGCGTTGTTCAGGCGCGCATACTCAACCCACTCAGGCTTCCCTATTAGAAACCCGGTGCTCTGTGGCCCGCGGACCGCCTTCCCGCCCGAAAAACTGACGAGGTCAGCCCCCTGGTCGGTGAATATTGTGAGGTTCGCCCGCGGCGGTAGCATCGATGCACAGTCTGCCAGGACCGGCAGGCCACGGCTGTGCGCGAGGTCGGCAAGGTCGGGAAGGGGCACCGCACCGACGCTCTTGAACGGGGATTCAAGATGAATAATCCCGGCGGTGCGGGCCGTGATAGCGGCCTCGACCTCGTCGAGGGTGCAGCCATCTGTACTCCCGACCTCAACAAACCTGGCACCCGCGGCCAGGTAAAGGTGATCGTAGATAAACCGATGTCCCCGCTGGATGATCAGTTCGTGCGGCATGCCATCGGTGATTGGCAGCTGTGAAATCCGGTCGGGATCGTCCTTCGCCATCGCCGCGGCTGCCTGGACCACAAGACCTCCCGACGCTCCCGATGTGATCGTCGCAGCTTCGTTGCCCGTCAACTCGGCGATACGCTCGCCAGCGGCAATAAGCAGCTCGTCGATTTGAACGAAAACTTCGCTCATTGCTTCCATGGCCCGGATCGCCTCAGGCCGAGGGCGCGAGCCCGAGTGCCGGGTATTCGGACCGCCCGCGTTGATGAGAGGTGTGATCCCGAGATATTTGGTTATCGCAGCCCCGGTGAGTCGTTCCGCCATCCGGTTTAATTTCATCTTCAAACTTGCTTAAATATTCCGTTCGGTTTGGCTGGTGATCACCCAGAAATTCTTGAACCAATCGCGCGGTACCGTGTGTCGGCGAATCTACCACAAAAATCGTTCTTGCATATCTCGAAAAAGAACCGGGGTTGGTCGCCGCTGCCATCACAAAATCACACACCCGGCCCTCTTGTAAAGAGCGAATAATCAGACCATTCAAGAAAGCGTGGCAACTCTGTGCGAAGCAATCCAGTCTTCGTCAAGTTCAATGCCCAGACCTGGTCCGGTTGGCGCATCCAGATTTCCGTTTTCGTTGATTTCGAGTTGGCTGATCACACCCCACTGGTGAACTGTTTTAGGAAGCCAGTATTCGAAATAAGTGCAATTCAAAGACGACATCATTACGTGAAGATTTGCCGCGTTGAGAGCCGAATTTCCGGCCAGACCGATCTCGCAAACCCGGTTGAAACCTTCGACAAGCGACATCTGTTTTTTCAGCCCGGTGATCCCGATTTTTCGCACCGTCCCGCGTATCAGCCGTACCGCGCCCAGCTGCAGGAAATTGGCAGCCTCGTGTAGCAGGAATTCAGACGTGTCGCTCATATTCAGCGGTGTGTCGAGCCTGCGAGTCAGCTCCCGTATCGACTCAACGTCGCTGACCGGCACCGGATCTTCGAACCAGTAAAAGCCGTTGGCGTCGAGGGCGTGCCCAACAAAGAGCGCCGCCCGGAAGTCGTAACCGTGATTGCGATCAAGCATCAAGGTCATTTCGTCGCCAACAGCCTCACGCACTTTTTCAGCAGTGGCGGCAGCGTCACGGGCCGACAGGGGGCCGGGGTGGATCTTGTATGCCCTGAACCCCTCCGCTTTGAGTTGCAACGCCTCTTCGACAAATCCCGCCGCTGTGCCATGACGGGGAGGGTATGTCGCGTACAGCGGCACCTCGGTCCTCGCGGTCCCGAGCAGTTTGTGAACAGGCGTATTCGCAGCTTTCCCCTCAATGTCCCACAATGCCACATCGAGCGGTGCCCAGACCGGCTCAAGAGCCCCGCCGTGCCCGGAAATTACCGGTAGCTGGTTCCACAGCCATTCGCGGTCCGACG
This sequence comes from uncultured Dehalococcoidia bacterium, assembly GCA_913048295.1. Classification (GTDB taxonomy): domain Bacteria; phylum Chloroflexota; class Dehalococcoidia; order Lucifugimonadales; family Lucifugimonadaceae; genus Lucifugimonas. The sequence goes on along the minus strand of CAJWWK010000014.1, from coordinate 36,236 downwards.
AATCGCGACCCATCATTACCGGTTTCAGGTTCCTGATAATCAATTCCATTCTTTGCGTCGAATCGCCAGCCTGATCCCCCACAAAGGCGTGTCCTTCGAGCCCGTCCTCGGTCCTGACCCTCAGCACACCCTGAGTCGTGATCCCGCCAAGATCGTTTCGTTCGTCCTGCACATGTACTGCCGGCGCTGTACGTTCAATGACATCGATTGTGATTTCGGTGATTTTCATGGGTTTGTCGCGTACTCTTCTGGACCCCGCGAGAGATTTCAAAGGCATAAGGATCAGGGCTCGCCGCCAGTTCGGGGTGATACTACATCGGCCCGGAGGTCAGTGCCTTTAACAGAACGTTTCTCCTACTTCAGTTGGACTATCCACTGTTTCGATTGACCCACGATGTTGGAGACAATTAAACCCGCGGTCAGTAAATCAGTAACTGCGGCATAACTCGCCGCAGTTGGGAGTGTGTGCAAATTCATGGTCCATTGGACAGACGACCCCAGAATCCATTCACTAATGACTCAGCTCGATAAGACCGGGAAACCGACTCGGATCGCGTTTGTGGCCGAACAGGTTAGCCAGATCATGATGAGGGCTGAGCCGCGGCTGGCAGAACTCCGGGCGGTAACAAGCGACCACGACGAGTTGATCGCCCTGTGGGAAAAGAAAAAAGACCTTATAGATAACAGGAGCCGCCACGCCGACGGCATCAAGATCGAATTTGAACAGGCAAAACAGGACCTGCTCGGCCAGAATCCCGACGCCGATATTGCGGCATTCAGCAAGGACCTTAGCCTGGCGCTCGCTGACCTTGAAGACGAGTACCAGGATGCCATGAAAGCTGTCGGTGACATCAGGCAGAGCATCCGCGTCAAGCTAAGTACGCTGCGGGCGATCGACGACCGCATGGAGATCGATCGCAAACAGGTCTTGCGTCAGATGGTCCAGTTCAGGAAATTGCCAGAGCAAAATCAGCCTGAGATGCATCTGATTCGCCTTGATTCAGCCCTCTCGGGCTCTCCAGGGAAGTAACCTGACGGCACACGTAATGCGGGTGCCGTATTTTTATTTCTGGAGGTTCGGTTGACGAACGACGTTGATCTGGCCGCGATCGAACAGAAAATCAGGGATCTGGTCCAATATTCGATGAGCAAGGACCGAATTCCAGGAATGTCGGTCGGTATCGTTCGAGGCGACTCACTGATCGCCTATTATTCGTTCGGCACCCAGCGCCTGGGGACCGATCTGTCACCCACACCGCTCACCATCTCGCGGGTGGCATCGATCACGAAAACCTTCACCGCGACAGCGATTCTTCAACTTCGCGACCTCGGGAAACTTGAACTCGATGACCCGCTGCTGCTCCACCTGCCCGACTTCACCGTCGCATCGGCCCTGCACGGCACACTCGAAGAAGTGACCCTCCGCAGGATGATGACGCACTACTCTGGCCTGCGCACTGAACACCCGCTCACCGACTGGGATGCGCCGTCGTTCGTGAGTACCGAAGAGTTGCTCAACGGCCTGGCCGAAATCGAAATTGTGATCCCACAGGACAGCCAGTGGAAGTACTCGAACCTTGCTGTGGGCCTGCTCGGTCATGTCATCGAAAAAGTCAGCGGGGTCCCGTACGAACAGTACATCTACGAGGAAATTACCGGGCCACTCGGATTTGGCAACACCCGGTTCGAACTCGACCCCGAGCAAAAAAGGTTGAAAGCGACCGGCTACAGTCCACCGACTCCCGGCTCCGATGACCTTCGTGAGGCTCCCTATGCCCCGTTGCTGGGAATCGCGGCTGCGGGCCAGCTGCATTCGAACGTCGAAGACCTTGCAAAGTGGGTGTCGTTCCAGTTTTCGTCAGGCCGAAAAAACCACCCGAGTAAGGTGCTTGCCGCGACCACACTTGCCGAAATGCACAGGCCGGTCTATCTCGGGGACGGCTGGAACAGTGGCCAGGCAATTGCGTGGTTGCTGCTCAGACGAGGCGATCTTGTGCTTCACGGTCACGGAGGTGGCATCCAGGGATTCTCCTCGAACATCACGTTCGACATCAAATCGCAGACCGGGGTGATAATGCTGGCTAACATCTGGCCCGCACCCACACCGTACAACCTGCCCGCCGACATCACAGAATTAGTGATCGAAGAAATAGGCCCTGTCGCAGAGCAGGTCGCATCCGATCTGGGTGATGTATCTCAAGATCACGCTTCGCGATATCTCGGGCGCTACTGGGCAGAACCGGGTGCATACGTCGACGTGGTTTTCGGTGAAACGGGATTCGGACTGGGAACTCCGGGTGAGGGCGATTACTCGCTTCACGGACCGGCCGACTTGAAAAACGACCCGGCGGTCGGCGACCAACGCGTATTTCGAATTGCGAGCGGCCGGGGCGCTGGGGAGCTGGCCGAATTTTCACTCGACAGAAATGGGAGACCGGAGTCGTTCAGGCTCGGCGGATTCCTGTACAAACGAATCGACTGATTGTTCGAAAGGGAGAAGTTTACTTGGCCGGAGTTTTTGAAATTGCCGATGGATTCATCGATACCGTCGCCAAACACCACCCGCTATCCGCGACCCAGATGGGGGTTCCCGGCTTCGATCACCTCATGGCCGATTACTCGCTCGAAGCCGGGGAGGCCTTTCACGCCGATGTCAGGACGTCCCTGGCGGAAATGAACGCGGCCGTCTCCGCGAACGAGCGGGAACGAATGTGCAAAGACACGTTTGTCGATGAGTTGACGATTGCGGTCGAGCAATACGAATCCCGCGAGCACCTGCGGGATATGAACGTCCTGTTCTCTCCAATCCAGAGCGTCCGCTCGATATTCGATCTCATGTCACAGGACTCGGTCGAGGCCTGGGAGAACATCGCTTCCCGAATGGAAATGATCGGAGAAGCCTTTGCCGGCTACCGGCAGACGCTGGACGTTGGGCGCGCCGAAGGTTTTGTTACTTCGCAACGCCAGGTGAATGGCTGCGCTCAACAGTGCGAGACATGGGCGGGATCGGGCGACAACCCGCCGTTTTTCGATTCGCTTGTGAACGCCCTGGCAGCTTCCGAAATCAACGACGATCCTTTGAGTACTAGGATTGAAGACGCTGCCGCCATCGCCACGGCCGCCTATAGCGATATGGCCGAATATCTTTATAAGTCGTACCTGCCCGATGCGATTCCTGTCGATGGCGTTGGTCGAGACAGATACGCCCTCGCAGCACGCGGCTATCTCGGTTCTGAAATCGATCCCGAAGAGACCTACGACTGGGGCTGGGAGCAGCTCGCATGGGTCAGATCGGAAATGACCGAAACCGCACACAAGATCAAACCCGGCGCTTCGATCGGTGAAGCGGTTGAAATCCTCGAAACCGACCCGGCGCGAATGATCACTGGTGAAGACGAATTCAGGCAATGGATGCAGGACCTCCAGGATCGCACGATCGGGGAGATGGACGGCGTCCACTTCGACATTCTCGACCCTGTCCGCAAGATCGAAACTCTGATAGCCCCTCCCGGCGGCGCGCTGGCAATGTACTACACCGGACCATCAGAAGATTTTTCGCGTCCGGGCCGAACCTGGTACCCGACAGGTGGTAAAACGGAATTCCCGATCTGGCGTGAGGTCTCGATCGCGTACCACGAAGGTGTTCCCGGTCATCACTTTCAGATCGCAACGAACGTCGCAATGACCGAAGATCTTTCGAGATACCAACGCCTGTTAGCGGGCACTTCAGGCCATGCAGAAGGCTGGGCGCTTTATGCGGAGCGCCTGATGGGCGAGCTGGGTTATCTCGAAAATCCCGACTACTACATGGGCATGCTAGATGCTCAGGCCCTGCGCAGCGTACGGGTGATCGTCGATATCGGTATGCATCTGGGCCTGAAAATCCCTGCGCACTCGGATTTTCACCCCGGCGAAATCTGGACCGGCGATCTGGCACTCGAGTTCATGCGAGAGCGAGTGCACTTCCCGGCCGATTTCGTGACGTCGGAGGTCGACAGGTACCTGGGCATACCGGGCCAGGCGATCAGCTACAAGGTTGGCGAACGCGTGTGGCTCGAAGCGCGGGAGTCGGCGAAGCAGAAAGCCGGTGAGGGGTTCGACCTGAAGGAATGGCACAACCGGGCGCTGAAACTTGGCCCGATGGGACTTGCCCAGATGAAGCGAGAACTGACCTGAACACGGACTCGGCTTCGAATCCCCTCTCCCTCGGGAGATGGTTACGGTGAGAGGAATGTCGCTTCGAAGAGAGACACTTTCAATGGTTCCTGCACTCATTGCCGTAATCTTTCACACTCCAGACGGCATCGAAAAGGTTTCCGCGTCAGGGAATACCGCTCGGCGAAAGAGGCAGTTCACCAGTTCATCAGGAAAATCGGCACCCGGCTGATGATGGCCGAGGCGGCAATCGGACTCGGGAGCCTTCCCGTCGACCGGTCGCTGTTAGTTGATGCGCGCGAATCACTAAAGTTTGCAAAAAACATCTCGTCGACGACGGCCCGCTGGGATACTGCCTCATCGTCGCCCAGCGGGTCGGGTAGCTTGCCGAAGATGTATTGTCATCCTGAACGATTCAGGATCCCACTTGCACGTTGCCGCCAACTGCTCTGAATCAAGTCCGGAATGTCCGTGCCCTTGTGTTCCCCCGGTACTAAAAAATATTCCACCCGCAAACTTGTTACTCCAGCAATCCCAGCTTGCGCCAGTTGCGGTCGCGAAGAGCCTGCCTTAGTTCGCGATACTCGGGGGCGAAGTGAGTAGTGACTACCAGCACACTCAACACCAGGCAGAGCGTAATCTTCATCACCTTGGCGCCGAACCAGATAAGCAGGACGTTGATGGCGATAATCCCCGCGCCAAACGCCCATACCCAGCTTCGCGACGCGTAGTACACGGCAAACACGAGCGGGCCGACCATCACCGATATCAAAGGTGCCATCGCCAGTGATATACCGAAGATAACGGCGACGCCCTTGCCGCCCTTGAAGCCAATATACGGCGACCAGTTGTGACCGGCAGTCACCGCAATCACCATGGCAAACAGGGTGTAGTCGGATATCCCGGCAACCCGCCCGATACCAACCACCACGGCACCCTTGGCAGCATCGGCAGTAAGGACCAGCAAGCCGGCGCGCATCCCGAGCGTCCGAACCGCGTTGACCGTTCCGACGTTGCCGTTTCCATGCTGCCGAATTTCGATACCGCCCCAGAACCTGCCACCTATGTAGGCAGCAGGTATCCCGCCGAACAGGTACGAAACGGCGGTGAGCAGGACGGCGATCAGTAGTTCGGGCGTAATCGATCATTGGATGCCGGGGAACACAATTCGGTTGCAGCATGACTAAGTCTGCTGATGGGACCCTAAACGTCGATGGCCATCAGTTCCTCTGCGTAGATGACCTGGCCGCCGTAGACCTCACGGATGTCGCCGAGACCCTTCTCGAGCGGTCCGTGCTGCGAGATGTGCGCTCCCATGTGGACGAGAATCAGCTTCTTCACCCCGGCCTCTTCAGCCATGCGGGCAGCGCCGGTCGTGCCGCACTGACCCGGCGCCTCGCCATCAGCATCCATCAATTCCTGGTCGTCCCAGCACATGCACAGCATCACGTCGGCGTCTTTCGCCAGGTCGACTATCGACTGGCACGGCTGCGTATCGCCGGTAAACACCACCGACTTGCCCGACTTCGTTTCGATTCGGTACGCGAGCGAATCCAGATACGGCTGCACATGCTCGGCATTGGCCGAAGTAACTTCCCAGTTCTTCGCCGTGTGGACAGTCCCAACCCCCACGTCACGTGCCGAAACCTTCGGAGCGCGCCGCGGCATAACCCCGCCCCGGTTCATGTAAACCTTCTGCGATAGCGGGTGATAGATCCGGGCCTTCCAGTCGTGCGAGAAGACGCCATTTTCCCCAATTACGCCTTCCGTGATCATCTCGGTAAGCGTCGGCCCAAACACCTGGAGCTGGTTCTCTTTGCCTATCGACTGGTCGAAACGAGTGAGCAGAAAGCACGGATAGTCGATGTCGTGATCGAAGTGGTGGTGCGTGAAGAAGATGTAATCGATATCGGTCGGCCACAGACCCGCCTGCACCAGCTTGTGGGTCGTCGCAGGGCCACAGTCGAACATGATCTTCTCGCCCTCGATTTCGAGAACGTAAGCCGATCCGAACCGGGTAGGCGTTGGCGTAGGCGTTCCCGCACCGATTATGTACAGCCTTGCCATGCGATAAAACCTCCCGGGCCTCGGGTTGATATAGCCGGTTTGAACATCACGAACCGGTCCCATTTCGTGCACTTGATTCCGACGCCAAATTTCGATGAAGGATATCCCTGCCCCATTGGTTGCAGCAGCGACGAAAAGCGGGAAATTGCAGAATTCGCCAAAACTCGTAGCAAATCCAACGGGAGTGAATTAGTCGTTACCGGATAAAGTGCCGCCAGGTCGCACTCAGATAACACCCCGGTAACTCCGGGTAGTTGGCGATAGTCGCGGTGTCCGCCGTGAGGCCGGTGATCCACAGTGATCCTCGACAATCCAGGGAGGCGTAACGATGCTGTACTTCAAATCATGTCTGCGCTGCAAGGACGGAACTGTCGAGCTTGGCTCCGACAATTTCGGCTCGTTCCTTTCCTGCCTGACCTGCGGATACACGATTAACTCTCGTTCAATCCGCGCCAACGGTTCTATCGAGGAACCCATGACCCTCGATGACGATCTCGCAATGGCCGCTGCACCCGGAAAGACGCCAGTTGCCACGGCCTACGACTTTGCGGCCGACTCCGACGAATTCGAGGACGAGCCAGACATGGGTTTGTACGAGGACGAACTGGAAGAGTTGGTAATCGAGGAAGAAGCCGCCGCGATTTAGGCCACCTGGTTCCGCACGGCATTACTGTCAACCCGAACTTGATTCAGGATCGGCGATCAACCCGTGAATGCCCGGCTTAGCCAAATAGCACTCCACCCCGGCCAACGACCACCCCTAATTGGCCCGCACCAGCCGTTCAAGCTTCAGTTCATCGGTCTCGCTGTCGAACCACTCGACAACTTCGCGGTGCAGCGGTATGCCGTCCCGCTCCCTGACCAACGTCTCCTCGTGCTCGGGTAGTCCCGCGTAGTACACATGGTCGTGCCCCGGCGCCGGCGGCGTTTCGACCAGATACGTAAGGAACTCGTCCATCGACTGCTTGAACTCCGAAACGTCCCGGAACGCGTCGATCGAGAAAGCGGCAACAAACTGTGAACCGTTCCCCGGTGGATTGCTCACACCGAACAGGCCCGCCGAAAGAATTCCCGAAAACACCTGCCCGATAACGGCCATGCCGTAGCCCTTGTGCGACCCGAGTTCGCGGGTTGAACCCCAGGGCAAAAGCCGGGTCTCAGCAGGCACGTCCTGCTCCTCCATGATCGGAGTGCCTTTCTCGTCGGCGAGCAGACCTGGTAGCAGCTGGGCACCGGTGCGCCTGAGTAACTGAATCTTGTTGGCCGCGACGGCCGATGAAGAGATATCGAGAACGAACGGCGGCATCTTGTCGGCCGGAACCGCCCATGCATGCGGCACCGCACCGACCCGCGGGACTGCCCCGTAAGTAGGCACCATCACAGCACCACCGCCTGTGATCGCGTAGCCGATCATGTCGTGGGGCATCGCCCGCATCGCGTGGTAGGCCATCATCCCGGCATGGCGGCTGTTGTGGATCGTCACCGCCCCGATGCCGACCTCTTTGGCCTTTTCGATCGCGATGTCCATCGCCTTCGGGCACATCACAAGGCCGTGCGAGCCGTCGGCCTCGATAGTTGCGACCGCAGACGTTTCCCGGGTGATCTTCCAGTCAGGTGTCGGGTTGATCTGCCCTTCGCCAAACGTCTTCACATAGTTCCTGAGCATGTTTGAAACGCCGTGCGTCTCACAGCCCCTGATATCCGCAGTAACCAACCCGTCGGCCGCCAGCGCTGCATCTTCAGCGGGCATGCCCATCGCCCCGAAAATCGCCGCCGTCGTACGCTCAAGGTCGTCGCGGCGGACCCGCACCTGGTCTTCTTCGGGAACATGAAAGTGCTCAAGCATCGGCTGTGTTCCTACTGTCCTTCTGCGCGTTCCAGCGGTGCCATGTTGAACTCTGCCGTTGTCTGGTCGAACCAGTCGATCACCTCCCTGTGAAGCGGGATCCCGCGCTCATGGCGGTCGATCGACTCCTCGTGCTCGGGAAGACCCGCGTAAAAGACGCGGTCGTGACCGGGAGCGGGCGGGGTCTCTCTCAGATATTTCAAAAACTCGTCCATCGATTTTTTAAAACGCGCCACATCGGTGAAGGCCTCAATCGAATAAGCGGCGACGAAATGCGACATGTGCCCGCGCTCGTAGGCTCCAAAAGCGCCATCGGACAGAATCCCACCGAACACCTGCGCCACCGCGCTCATGCCGTAACCCTTGTGTGAGCCAAGTTCGCGGGTGGCACCGTTTGGGAGGATCCACGTGTAGTCAGGAATCTCCCGCTCATCCATGATCGGGTTGCCTTTGTCATCGGCGATAAGGCCGGGGATGGTCATCGATTTCATTCGCCTGAGCAGCTGGATTTTGTTTGCCGCCACCGATGACGACGATATATCGAGCACAAACGGTGGTTCCTTATCGGCCGGGACGGCCCAGGCGTGGGGATTCGGAGCAAGCCGCGGCTCGGCGCCAAAGGTCGGAAGCATGCTCTGCCCACCCGCCGTGATCGCATAGCCGATCATGTCGTGGGGTATGGCCATCATGGCGTGATATGCGATCATCCCGGCGTGGCGACCGTTGCCCATGGTGATCGCACCGATACCCGTTTCGCGGGCCTTCTCGATCGCCAGTTCCATCACCTGCGGAATCACAGTTATCCCGAGTCCACGGTCGCAATCTACGTTTGCGGTCGTCGCGGTCTCCCTGGTGATCGTCCAGTTAGGGTTGGGATTGATGAACCCGGCCGCAAAACTCTCCATGTAGTTGCGCAGCATGTTTGAAACGCCGTGGGTGTCGACCCCGCGGGTGTCCGAAAGCAGCAGCACGTCGGTGGCCTGCCAGGCGTCACGCTCGGAAAGGCCCATCTTCAGAAATAGTTCGTTGACCGTAAACCGAAGGGCGTCCGGCATGATCCGGACTTCGTCTTCAGGCGGAACGTGAAAATGTTCGAGCATGTTTTTATGTGAGTCTGACCCTGTTATCCAGCGGACCGGCACTGCCGATTGGCCGGACGCCTATCGCGCGGCAAACCGTACTCGTCATTTTACTGCACGTAAACGTCCGATCTCGGCGGACGGTCAATTTTGGGATGAAATATCGCCGGCTCGAAGCGGTAATCGTTATTATTCGCGACCGACCACCGTCGCCGATGCGTCCCAAGTAGGGACCCCGCGCATGTGATGACCCACTTTCAAACCGGCTCGCTGTGCCCCTGCGTAGCGTAGGCTGGTGCAAGACCTGCAATGAGCCTGTCGAATGGGTTGTCGCAATCAGCGCGTCAACTACTCGCATGCTCGAGACATACGACTTCTGGAGGACCGTTTGTGACGCCGCAAGAACTTGCGCAGAAACTTCACAGCGTTCCGGGAAGGGGCTGCGTAGTGGTGACAGGGGCCGGTATCAGGGCGATCAGCGACCTGTTTTCGCAGCCCGGTACTTCACGCACAATACTTGAAGCGCAGGTTCCATACGCACGAAAAGCCCTTGATGATTTCGTGGGCTTTCAGGCCGATCAACACGTTTCAAGCGAGGAAGCTATGCTGATCGCCGAGGCCGCCCTGAAACGCGCCCGTCACCTTGCTGGCGATAAGGGCGCCGGCGATGACCCGGAAGAGCAGTTGTTTGGCGTTGGCTGCACTGCCGCTATCGCAACTGATCGGATCCGGCGCGGCGAAGACCGTGCGCATGTCGCCTGGACCGATGGCACTCGATCGGGCGGTGCCTCGATATGGTTCGACAAGAGCGCCCGCACACGCGAACAAGAAGACGTTATCGTGTCTGCTATCGTTCTGAACTCAATCGCCGAAGTTACTGGCGTTGAAGAGCGGCTGGAGATCGATGTGCTTGACACGGAACGGCTTGATGAACTCGATTGACAGGTTGTACTCCGAGGAAATTCCGGCACTCGTAATCGCGCCATCGGACGAGATCAGCGAATCGTTGCCAGAAAAACCGCTGGTGCTCGCAGGGTCGTTCAACCCATTCCACGATGGCCACCGCGAAATGCTCACCGCGGCCTCGCAACTCACCGGGAAAGTCGGTTACCTGGAAATATCTATTCAGAACGTCGACAAGCCACTGCTCCCGCGACCAGAACTCGGGAGACGCGCAGCGGCTATTACGTCGGAAGGCGTGTCCCTGATCGTGACTAGCGCACCCCGGTTTACCGAGAAATCATCTGTACTGCCCGGCGCAAGTTTTGTGATCGGTTTCGATACGTTCGTTCGCCTGCTTGACGAAAAATATTATCCGGACCACGTAGCCGGCGAGGCTTCACCGGTGGAAAATTCCCTCAACCTCATCGAAGAGAACCGCTGCAAGTTCGTTGTCGCGGGCCGAAAAGATAACCAGGAAGTGTTCAACGAATTATCGGTGGTCGATATTCCGCCGCGCTACAGGAAGATGTTCATCGGACTGAGCGAATCTCAGTTTCGTTCAGATATATCGTCAACTGAACTGCGGAACCGCTCGAAATGAGAGATGACAAACAGCCCGGCACCGGAGTTCCGCCCCGTGTATCGAAGACCTATAGCTATTCGCGCTATAAAAAATTCAATAAGGAACAAAAATGATCGCAACCGACCTGAAAAATTCACGCCATGCCGCCGCGTCGATCGAGCCGATGTTCGTCGAAAGGTGGTCCTCGAGGTCGTTTACGGACAAGCCGTTGACCAGCGATCAAATTGCCTCGCTGTTTGAGGCCGCCCACTGGGCACCATCAAGCGGTAACAGGCAACCCTGGCTGTTCGTCTACGCTACTGACGGTCCGGACCGCGAACGACTTAACTCTGTCCTCAATGAGGGCAACTCCCGGTGGGCACCAAAAGCCCCGATGCTGATGCTTGTATTTGCACGCAAGGTCACCGAGGACGGAAAGAACATCCATACCGCCCATTTCGACACCGGGGCCGCCTGGATGTCGCTGGCGCTGCAGGCGAACAGGATGGGACTGAACACTCGGGGGATGGGTGGGATCGACCGGGACGCGGCTTACGACGCGGCGGGAGTCCCGCGCGAAACGTTTGAATCGATATGTGCTATCGCGGTGGGCACGCGTGGAACCGATTCCGATCTTGACCCACACATCGTGAAACAGAATTTTGCGAACGACCGCAAACCCGCCGGAGAGATCGCGTTTAAGGGTCGCTTTTCCCAGTAAGCGCTCTTAGTCGGGCAGGCGTCTGTCGGGATGTTCGCGAGCATAAACGGCCTGTCGAAGTCCGAACGTCTCCTGCAACTGCACGGTCAGACCGCCATCGATAGCAAGCGTGTGACCCGTGATGAACGACGCCTCGTCTGAACAGAGAAAGGCGATGCCGTTTGCAATGTCGTCCGGAGTGCCTGTTCGGCGAACCGGGTACTGGTCGGCATAAAACGCCAGGCCGTCGGGGTTGTCTTCCCACATCTTCGCCAGCCCCTCGCTCACGATATGGCCGGGTGCGATTGCATTTACCCTGATGCCATCGGGGCCGTATTCGGTCGCCATCTGCCGGGTCAACCCCACAACACCGGCCTTTGCGGCCTCGTAGACGAGCATTCCGGGCTCCTGGAGGAAACTGTGGACCGAGGCAAGGTTGATGATGTTACCGCCTGAGGCCTTCATGTGAGGGATAGCGTACTTCGCACCCAGGTACAGCGCCTTCAGCAGCACGTCGAAACCGTAATCCCAGTCGCTTTCATTCACGGCGGTGGCACCGCCGTGAATCCTCGATTCTCCGGCGATTACGCCAAAGGCGTTTTGAACAAGAATGTCGAGGTGTCCGTACTGATCGACCACTTCGTTCACCATTCGGGAGATATCGCCACTTTGCGAAACGTCGACATGACTCGTTGAGGCCATGCCACCGGCGCGCTCGATGCGATCCCGGTTGTCAGCCGCCGCTGCATCGTCGATATCGGCGATGAACACCGAGGCCCCCTCAGACGCCAGCTTCCGAGCGGTAGCTCCGCCGATTCCGAGCGCGCCGCCAGTGACAATCGCAACCTGGCCTTCAAACCTGCTCATGACTCCCCCACAAACCATTTCGCCGACGATAAAAAAATTAGCCAGCAGATTGTCCACCCAAATAGTTGAACTGGCGAAATGGTAACCGACAGCTCGATTTGGGTGGACGATCAACGCAACAGATGTGACACTTTCGGGATGTCGAAAATCCCGGTCCACCGAGAAGAAATTACAGAGATTTGGCTGGCGGACCAGCTGTCAGGGTCGGGCAATTGCGAGATTGCATCGCTCAAGCACGAGGAATTGACCGGCCACAATCCGGGGCTTTCACAACTGTTCCGTACGCACATTAGGTACGCGAGCAGAACCCCGGCACAACCGGACATAGTGATCGTGAAAATCCCCCCGGTCGATGCCCGAAATCGTGCCCGAGAGGCAGCATTCGGTCCGTATGCCAGTGAATTGGGGGCCTATCGACTTCTGGAATCGTTCCAGGGGCGAGAAATAGCGCGCATGTACTCGGCAGTCGAAGACCCGATAGAGCAAACTGCCTGTTTCGTATTCGAGGATCTCGGACCGTTGCCGAACGGGCAAAAATACGCCTTGATCGACCTTGATATAGCCCGTTCAGCAGTTGAATTCATGGGTGCGTACCACGCCAGGTTCTGGAACGACGACAAGTTGGCTGAGAACAGCTGGATTCGCGGCAATGACTGGGCGAACCTGTTCAATGCCGACCCACGTGAAGCTGCTGTCGGCTGGCAGGCCATCCGATATGACAGCCGATTCGAGAAGTCCGGCGGTCTGATTGCAGCAGGGGACTACCTCGGAGAACGCCTGATCGATCTCCAGGTGGCCATGAGGAACCGTCCAAACACCCTGACTCACAACGACTTCCACCAGGGCAACATTCTGCTGCGTGAAACTGAAGTCGGGCAAAGACCCGTTATCATCGACTGGCAGCTGACGGCCTGTGCAGGCGGCACAAACGACCTCGCAAAATTCCTGATGACGGCAGTTCCGTTCGAGTTACTTGCCGAAAGCGAACGGAGCCTGGTCGAACACTACTCCGACTGTCTGTGGGCACAGGGAGTGCGCGATTACTCAATCGATGAGTGCTGGCGAGACTACCGCCGGGCGCAGGTCATGGTATTCGGTAACTACGCGATAGCCGGTGTCGAACGGTCGGCAGATGGCTCAGTAGCCCATTCGTCGGGCGACTCCACCCATGCGGTCATCAGGGCGCTCGCCCTGATAGACCCGGCCGAACTGAGCGAGTTTTTGCCCTAACTTGTTGATTTCGACCGCTGCTTGAACAGGGCGAAGCTGGCCGTGTAGCCGTGCAGGAAAGTCTGATCTCCGATCGGCCCGATCTCACCGTTCGAAAAGAAGCCAGCTATCGGAATATCGGCCACCATCTCGGTGAACATACCGATGTCGTGATCGGGTGAGCCGTACAGATACTGTCCCCGGCCCAGACAGCTGAATAGCAGGGCAGATGCCGGCGTATCGCCCTCGTCAAGGTTGTCGATGTACTCTTCGAGCATCATGCGAAGGTCTTCGTCGGCCGCCTGGGCATCCCTGATGAAAAATTGAACCACCTGGCCTTCTTGCACCAGCTCACCAACCGCCAGGGTGCCATCTTCTTCATCGGCACCCAGAACGTTGCGAATCAAGAACTCGCCCTCCCTTCGGTCCTGCGCCAACCGGTCCATCACGATTCCGATCTGGAGCGATCGCCGGATCAAACGTTTTTCGCGCGTGGTGGCAGTCTCAAAAATGTCGCGTAGTACGTCCAGAGGAGTTTGATCGCCGAGTTTGGAAATTACGTTAATTTCGGATTCGGTCACCATCAACGGCTTACCGATCGGTCGACAGCCCTGCGCTACCACCGTTTCCACAGCGAGATCACCGGTAAAGGCGACTCCGACCGCCCCGGATCCGATCATCCTGTCGTTCAGGAAGAGCGCGTTGGTCCCGGGTTGCCCACCGCCACTCGCAAGCCCACCGATTTTCACCGTTGACGGGTACGCAAAATCGAGTCCGGCTAAAAGATGATCGCTGCGGAGAGTGAATGGGTCGGGCAGTAGCATGATCGCCGGACACTCTTCGGGCCGAATCCCGAGCAGGGCCTGCCATTTTTCCGGAGCGGCGTCGGGACTTGGAAGTTCGTCCTGGTTCAGATCGAACGGAATAATATCGACCCCAGGCAGTATTGCCGCCGAAATCGCGATTCCCGGACGGCGCTCCACCTCCTGCCCACCACCGATTACCCCCGCGGCCGAACAGCCAATCAACACCCGTGCGCCGAGCGCCTGGGCAAACACCTCGGGCGCGGTGAAATACGCAGGCGAGTGGTGAGATGAAACGAATACCACGGCGAGGTCGGGACTTTGTCCACCCAGACTCGCCAGAATTTGCTCAGATGCTTCGTTGACCGCCTCGGTAAATGAGGTCGAGTCAGAAACGGCAGAACTCCATTGCAACTTTTTGCTTCTCCTGTCCTGCGCGGAACAGCGACCGCAAGATCGAATCTCGGCAGGGAAAGTGCAACCGCCGTGCGCCCCGGGACTTGCCAGCGGAGCGGGGCATAGCTGCCCTACAGAGTCGGCAAGACAGCAGCCACTGCCGCGATCGTCTCGTCTATATCTTCGTTTGTATGAGCTGAAGAAAGGTGCGTCCGCCCGTTTGAGGCAAGCCGGATTCCCTTTTTCAGCATCTCCCTGGCGAACCGCCCGTACTTCTCATCATCGCAATTCCGTGCGTGATCTCGCCAGTTCATGATTTCGTGCTTCGTTGTGAACGATATCGCGAACACCGAGCCAAGACCTTGAACATGCAAGTCGGACTCTTGCGATTTTGCAACACTCCGCAATCCGTCCATCAGTCGGTGTCCTTTTTCGTTTAAATCGCGATAGAACTCGGCACCCCCGTCTTGGATGTATTTAAGCGATGCGTATGCGGCCGCGATCGACATGACGTTCGAGTTGAAACTCCCACCGTGATAGACCGTCCCGTTGCCGATGTAATCCATCACGTCTCTGCGGCCTGCAATCATGGCGATCGGGAAGCCCCCGGCCATCGCCTTTGCGTAGGTTGCAAGGTCGGGGATAATTCCCAGCATTTCCTGGGCCCCGCCTGCAGCAACACGAAAACCGGTAATTACTTCATCGAAGGCCAGAAGAGCACCGTTTTCGCGGCACAACCGCTGCATGCCTTCCATATAGCCGGGTGCCGGAAAAATGCAGTTCGTGTTTGCCAGAATCGGCTCGGTGATAATCCCGGCGATCTCACCCCGGTGATTAGAAAACGCTTTTTCCAGTTTTTCCAGATCGTTCCACTGGCAAATGACAAGACCCTCGGCGGTAGCCTGTTCCATGCCCGCCGACTCCCCAACCGCCAACGGAGCGTCTTCCGGCCCTGCCTCATTTAGCGGTGGGTGAACGCTCCAGTTCACGGAGTCCATCCAGCCGTGGTAATGGCCCTCAAACTTGATGATCTTTGGCCGACCTGTAAATCCCCGCATTGTGCGGAACAGCAACTGGTCGATCTCGGTTCCAGACGATGCGAACCGTACGGTGGCGTCTTCCATCGGGATCATGTTCAGGGCCATCTCGGCTACTTCGAGTTCGCGCTCGAACTGTGCTGCGAATATGTAACCCTTCTCCATGTCTTCTCTTACCTGGCGATTAATGAACTCAGGCGAGTGTCCGAAAAGGTTCGGGCCCATGCCCTGGATGTAGTCGATATATTCGTTTCCGTCGACGTCCCACATTCTGGAACCGCGGGCATGAGTGAAGAACAGTGGAACATCGGCCGGTTCGTTGACCCTGATCTGGCTGGAAATACCCCCGGCGACCAGCAATCTTGCCCGGTCAAATAGACGCACCGATCGTTCGTGGTTCATGAGTGGTTTACCTGTTGCAGATGCCGGGGCCGAAAGTGACAGCCACAAGTGTAAAGCGCGATCGGTCGAACTTCTGCCTGCCTGGCGGGTGAACTGACACCTGGTCGCGGCGAAATCTAGCGCGTAAGCGCTGTGTCAGAGACCGGAGAGACGATCTGCGGCCACAACGATTCACTGTCGGCAATCGGCACATCGGGCACACTCACGATCAAGAAGGGTGAGGCGACGTTTAGTGCGCACTGACCTTTTTCTTCGACTGAGATGACGAGAACGAAAGCCCCGGGCAACTAACCGCCCGGGGCTTTCAACTTAAGCTCCGACCGGAGTCGCACCTCGTTACTTGCCCGATCCAGAAGGTTTTTTCACGAACCGGTGAATTGCGTCGTCAAGTTCTTCGATCGAATGTACGTCGGCGTGAGGTACCTCTCTCCATGATCTCGGCTGCTGCCGCGAGTGACGGCCCGAAACAAAACGAATCGCAGTCATCCCGAGTATCTTAGACGGGACGATGTCGTTGTCGATCCTGTCGCCTACCATGATCGCTTCTTCCGACTCCACACCCAGGCCTTCGCAGGAACGTAAAAGCAGTCGGGGATCGGGCTTGGCCAGCCCGATAGAACCCGAGACTTCCTGATACTGGAAATATTTGAGAATTCCGGCGCTGTCCAGGGTTTCAAGTGACTGCTGTGGCTGGTTTGCAGCCAACCCCAGTAACAAACCTTCGCCAGAAAGTTTTTCCAACAACTCTGCAATACCCGGTCGAAGTTCGATCCGGCCACGGGCATCGTTTCGCGCCGGGACGGTTGCGTAAAGCTCATCGAAAACCGAATCTCCAAGAATGCGGTCGTTCCCCGAAATCTTCCAGATGATCGCATCGTAGGTCCTTGGAGCGAATACCTCGACTGCCCATGCTGCGACCGAGTCGTACTCGTCATCGGAAATCGATGCACCACGGGCACGAAACGAAGCCTTGAGTTGCTCGTCGATCTCGCGGTCCATGATCGTTTCGGTATCGAGCGGGCCGCCCACATCGAACAATACCGCTCTGATGCTTTTACGTGTTCCCATCAACTAGACCAGGTACTTACTGGCTACTTTGGCCACGTAGCTGTAGCTGGGGTTCACGAACTGAGTTACCCGGGCTTCAAGGCACTGCGAAAGGAACATATACGCTTCGCCCTGGCTCATCCCGTAATCGTTCTCGGCTGCTTCTTTGGCAGCTTCTGCCTCTGCGCGGCGTTGTCGGGCGATGACCCGCTCATCCCGAGAGAGTTCTCGGAGGAGCAATACCTGTCGCCATGCTGCCTCGACCGATGCGTTGTCGGTCGGCAACGAGCTCAGACTGGCTAGCAGTGAGCTTTTGTTAGATCGCTGGGCCATGGTTCTCCTCATTTGCGTTTGTTGCCCCCGGCCGTTCGGCGCCCGTTCGTGAACTGTACTCGCGCGATTCATTGTTCACGCCTTGTTCACACCTGACGCTACGTATCGTAGCCTTGGTGTTGCGCCTTCCCCCACGTCGCTAACTGCGTTATGCACTGCGTGTGCACACACAAAAATTACCGGTCCTGGCCAAAATGCACCACCGAACCCAAATTAAGAACTGACAGGGACCGACCATGCAGCGCGAGTTCGAAAATCTTGCTGGTCCCGTTGCCGGTTCAGATCACACGGTCGGTTCAGTGATTCACCATTTCGAGGCAGTTACCTCAACCATGGATGTTGCATGGGAGCAAGCCAACAAGGGCGCAGTTGACGGTACGGTTATCGTGGCCGACCACCAGTCTCAGGGGCGCGGTCGGTTCGATCGCTCGTGGGTGTCCGAACCTGGGAAGGACATTCTGTGCTCGGTCGTACTACGCCCGAGAGTGTCGCTGACAGGCGAACTCCTCATGCTTGCCGCGCTCGCAGTGGTCGATGTCGCAAAGTCGTTCGGCATCGATGCTGGGATCAAGTGGCCCAACGACGTTCAGGTGGCGGGGAAAAAACTGGCCGGGGTCATCGCAGAATCAGTATACGGCCCGGTCGCCCACGAACGGGATCAATCCAATGACCCCGGTCCAGACTGCGAATCCCAGGACCAAAATGCCGCCGAGCACGTCCTAGCAGTCATCGGTATCGGGTTGAACGTGAATTTCAACCTCACGGGCTACGAAGGAACCATGCCGGACCCGACGAGCATTAGCGCTGAACTCGGAGGGCAAGTCGATCGTGTAGTGGTGCTCAAAAGGTTGCTGAGGTCACTCGATGGGCACTATTCCGAACTGTCGGCGGGCGGCACCATTGTGCCCGCATGGCGCGCAAAGCTCACAACGCTGGGAAAGATGGTTACGATAACGAGCGGCAGCCCGGGCGGTTCGACAAAAATGCACGGACTCGCGCACGATGTCGATTCGATTGGGCGACTGATAGTGCGAGATGCAGATGGGCGAAACTGGCCCGTTTCAGCGGGCGAGGTCACACTGCAGGATACGTCGTGACGAAGATTTAGCGCCCTCAAATGCCCCAGAAGACCCCGAGAATCCACATTCCCCGGAAGACTGGGAAAGCCCGTATTCGCGTTCGGCTTCAGCCGCGGGCATCAAAAGACGAGATCCTCGGTTGGAAGGAAGACGGCGCGCTGTGGGTGAGAGTCAAGGCGCCACCGGTTAACGGAGCTGCAAACGCCGCGCTAGTGCAACTGCTGGCAAAACATCTGGGAGTCGCAAAAAGCAAAGTTACCCTGGTTTCGGGAACGACTGCGCGCAACAAGATCGTTGAAGTGCAGGGCGTACCGGAACCCGTGCTCAGAAAAGTATTGGACGGGCACCAAGCGCACGCGAAATGATCAACAAAGTGAATACCAGTATCGTCGGGCTGAGGTCGATCATGCCGATACGTGGAATCAACTTCGAAATCGGGGTCATCACTGGATCCGTGATCTGATAGAGCAACTGAACGATCGCATACTGCCGGGCGTTCGGGAACCAGGTGGTCAGTGCCCTCGCAATCACCAGATACGCGAAAATCTGCAGGATAAATCCGATGAACTCCAGTGGCGAGCCGTTCATTTGCCACCAGCCAGTTCTTCGCCCCGCTCAAACGCCGCACGCACGGCCTCCGCGACGTTCGCCCTGAAGCCGCCCATTTCAAGCGCCGCCAGGCCAGCCGCGGTAGTTCCACCGGGCGATGTGACCATGTTGCGCAATTCGGCCGGGTGCTTGCCCGATTCCCGTTGCAGGGCCGCGCTGCCGAGCACCGTTTGCGACGCCAGGTGGCGGGCAACATGAACGGGCAGCCCCAACTCGACACCAGCATCGGTGAGGGCTTCGATAAACACAAACACATAGCCGGGGCCGCTGCCGCTCAGGGCAGTCGCGATATCGATATTTTTTTCATCGCTGAACTTTAGCTCGTCGCCGATCGCACTCAACATGCTTGCCACGAAGTCGAGTGTGGCCTGCTCGACATCATCAGAAGCCGTCCACGCCGATATACCTTTGCGGATCTGGGCAGGTGTGTTGGGCATCACCCGAATAAGTTTGGTGTGATTGAGTTTGAGGCCGATCGAGTGAATCTTCACACCGGCCATAATCGACAGAACGGTCTGATCGGCGTTCAGCGCACCGTCCAACTCCTCGGCAACCGCTTCCAATTGCTGAGGTTTCACCGATAACACAACGATATCGGCACCGGCAATCGCCTCACGATTGCTCGCCGTGACCTCGACACCAAGATCGCTCTTCAATGATTCGCGACGCGCCTCGAACGGCTCGCCAACAATGATGCTGGCATCAAGCCCTGCGTCTTTAACCCCGGAGATGATGGCCTGAGCCATCACACCTCCGCCAATAAATGCAATTCGCATATTCGTAAACTGTGTCCGGTCTCGTCCAGCCGGGCCCATCCGGGTCCGCATGAAAAATAGCCAGCGTGAATCAACAAGCTGCGTGTTCCGATTATACGGACGACCTGCGACAGAATTCCCGTTATACCGGTGCTTCGTTGAGGTGTATACGGGGTGTTTTACGCTTATTTGGCGACCAGCCCGCTAAATCTGAAGACCTTTGCGTGAAGCCAGCGAAGCCCCGAGTTTCAGCGCTTCGATCATGCTCGTTTCTCCCGCGATCCCCTTGCCAGCGATGTCGAAGGCGGTTCCGTGATCGACCGAAGTCCGAAGGAACGGTAGACCGAGGTTTACCGTCACCGACTCTTCGACGCCGTAAACCTTAATCGGGATGTGTCCCTGGTCGTGGTACATGACCAGCACAACGTCGTACTTGCCAGCGGCAACCTGGTTGAAGACCGAATCGGCAGGGTGTGGCCCGGTAGCATTAATCCCCTCATCTTTCGCCTGGGCTATGGCAGGTGCAATTTCATCGGCTTCTTCGCTGCCGATCAGGCCGTTGTCAGAAGCATGTGGGTTCAGGGCTGCCACGGCGATACGGGGCCTGTCGAACCCCCATTCATTAAAGTGCTTCTGCGTAAGTCTCAGCGCCGTCATGATGTTTTCGGTCGTCACGTACTCAACCGCCTGGGCAAGCGGCTTGTGGGTCGATAGGTGCATGCACCGCATTGGCCCGCTCACCAGCATGGTCGCCACGTAGTCGGACCCGCTCAGCCGCTTGAAGACCTCCATGTGCCCGGTGTCCTTGCTGCCACCCATGTACCAGGACTCCTTGTTAACCGGGGCGGTTACCATTCCAGCGACCTGACCTTCAATGCACATGGTTGCGGCGCTCTCGACCCACAGGTGAGATGCCGAGCCCGAGCCCGCATCGTGATTGCCGGTCGGGAATTCCGTACCTTCCCAGTCGCCGGGTGATACGACTTCAAACGTGCCTGGCAATCCGTTTGCATCGGCCGGTGAATCCACAGCAACTACCGTGTCGGACGAATTGATCGCATCCACGCCTTTCTGCACGTCGAGAACCGTACCGACCAGCACGGGCCGCATCAGGTCGTACAGATCGCGGTGCTGGAAAGCCTTTACGACCACTTCGGGACCGATCCCCGAAGGATCGCCAATAGTTACTGCGAGCAGGGGCTTGTCTGTCATTTGAACGTTTTTCTCGGGGGCAGGGGGTTAATAGTGGAGCCTGGATGAAACGTCACGCGTACTTCACCAACCACCGCATCAGGGTATCGCTTCGCCAGCCAGCGCTCCGGTGGGATTGCCTTCCATCACCACCAGCTTACCGTTGACCGCAACATGGATGATGCCGGCGGGCGGGACACGGGGGTCTTCGAAAGTGGTAACGCTATCGGGGGCAGGTCAGCTTTGGTAGCGCTAGTCTGCCCCTACGCTGAGTGCTGACAGATCCCTTGCAACGCCTTTTACGTTCCCTTGCAATGCCTTCTACTACGGTATAATGTCCCGGCATCGTGCGTTGGCCTAATCGGGCACACGCAGATTCTATTGGTATTTTGGTATTAGTACATCGCGATAAACATCAGAGAACGGGAGAGATCGTCAATGCGAGGAATTCGATATGCACGGCCAGTAATTTGGTTGGTTGCGGCAGCTATGCTTGCCGTTGTGGCCTGTGCAGGAGAAACGAAGACCGTTTTTCAGACTGTTATTGTCACTGAGCAGATCAAGGGAGACACGATCACAGTCGTAGCCACCCCGACGTCGTCTCCAGAAGACATAGCCTCGGCTTCGCAGAACGCCAAGAAGGGCGGACACCTGAGGATTTCTTCGGTTGGCAGCGTGCAATCGTTTGACCCGCTGTGGACCACTGCGTCTTCGACCGGAAACGTTTCGTCCCTGATCCTTGAAGCTCTGTTTGCCTACAAAGCGGACAACTCCCTGGGGAAGATGCTCGTTGAAAGCTGGGATGTGAGTTCTGACGGCCTGAAGTGGACTTTCAAAATCCGCGAAGGCGTTGAGTTCCACAATGGAACCGCGTTGACCACAGACCAGGTTATCGGGACGCTGCGTCGCCAGAGCGAGCGCGCTCCGGTGTTCAAGCTGGTGTGGGACAAATTTGGTCCTGAGTCGTTCGATGACTTCATCACGAAGGACAATGACCTTGAGTTCACCATGAACCTGACCGAGCAGACCGGCCTCGTGATTGACGCGCTGGGTCCGCAGAACTTCACTCCGCAGATCGTGCTTGCGTCCTGGTACCTGCTACCTGCCACGGAATCGGCTCCGGGAACACCGATCGGTACGGGTCCGTATCGTTTCGAGTCATGGACTCCGGGCGACCGCTGGTCGGCTATCCCGTATGAAAACTATTCGCCAAGTTCTGATCCGTCAGACGGCCAGTCGGGTGCGCACACAGCGTTCTTCGACCGGGTTTCGTACATTGAAATTCCCGACCAGGCGACTCGTGTTGCTGCCCTGCAGACAGGCGCGGTTGACCTTGTGCAGGAGTTCTCACAGGACCTGTTGCCTCGGTTGAAGGATGACCCGAACGTGCAGCTGATTGCCAGCCCGCCGTACAGGCTCCTTGGTCACTTCAACTACCAGATTCCTCCGTTTAACGACCCAGTACACGGTCGAGACCTGCGACGAGCCCTTGTGATGGCCTATGACAACGAGAAAGCGTTGTTGGCAGCCGCGGGGACACAGGACCGGATTAACCTGTGCGCGTCGCTGACGCAGTGTGGGACGAGTTGGGAAAACAACGCCGGCAGCGAGAACATGTACAACGCAAGGCGCGTTGAAGATGCCAAAAAGATCGTGAAAGACGCCGGTTACGAGGGCTACACGATCCGATTAATGGATCCGGCTGACCGTCAGCCTGCCCACGGTGCCGCACAGGTAACTCGTGAGGTGCTGGAAGACATCGGGTTCAAAGTGGACTTCAGGGTGATGGACTGGGCCACGATGGTCCAGGACAGGGCGACCAAGGACCGCTGGGAGTTCTTCCACACATGGAGTGGTCAGAGCGTGAGACTGGGTCCGATCGGACACTTGAGGTTCGGTGAACTGCAGTACGATGCGTGGTTCAACCACTACACCGATACTGACGGGACCCAGAGGGAACTGTTCGACGTGTTCGCCCGCGAGTCTGACCCTGCGAAGATAGATGAGGCAATGACGGCGTTCCAGCAGTACTTCTACGACGACGCTATCTTCCTCCAGGTTGGTGAGTTCTTCAGCAACTGGGCAGCCAGCAACCAGGTCGAAGGTCTGCACGGCGGTGCCGGCGGACAGACCCCTTACGACAAGTGGTTCAAGTAGAAATGTTGTCGGTTAGCCGACAGTAAATTCGCACTACTACGGGGGAGCGGTGCCATTCATTTGGCCCGCTCCCCCGTAGTAGTGCGTAACTTCATTTTCAGCGCGACGGCAGCGCGGGAATCGTGGCGACGATTACCGCGCGACAGACGTCGTGCATGTGTGGAACGGACCAGCCTACTTTGTGGCGTTACATTGCCCAGCGCGTTTTAGTGTCGATCCCCGTGATAATCATGGTCGGGATCATAACGTTCACTCTTGTTTATATCGGGCCTGGCGATCCGGCGGCGATCATTGCCGGTGACGAGGCGACTCCTGAAATCCTGGAGAGGATTCGCCACGACCTTGGCTTTGACCGGCCGTTCCCGGTTCAAATGGGCGAATGGTTCTTGAATTTGCTGCGCGGGGACCTCGGGACATCGTACTTTTCCGGTCGTGAGATAACCGAGCTCATCACGCCGCGGCTCCAGCCGACCCTCTCTCTCGGGTTCCAGGTAGTGGTGTTATCGACGATTATCGGCATTAGCGCGGGGATGCTGGCGGCCTGGAAAGCCGGGACGCGGCTGGACAAGAACCTGATGATCTTTGCCGTTCTGGGATTTGCCACCCCGGGGTTCTGGCTCGCATTTCTGACCATCTGGGTATTTGCGGTGAATCTCGGGTGGTTCCCTGTAATTGGTTATAAACCGCTTTCGGCCGGGTTGATACCCCACCTCCACAGCATGTTTTTGCCGGTGATGGTCAACAGCATTCTCGCGTCTGCATTTATCTCTCGAATTACTCGTTCGGCAATGCTCGAGGTGCTCCGTGAGGATTACATCAGGACGGCGAGGGCAAAGGGGGCATCGGAGTTTTCAGTGTTCCTGCGGCATGCCTTCCGGCCGTCTGCGATTCCAGTTGCGACCGTTATCGGAGCTTCGATAGCGGGGCTGGCTACCGGCTTCGTGCTGACCGAGACGATTTTCGCCATCCCCGGTCTGGGCCGGATGCTGGTCGACGCGATAGTCAGGCGCGATTATCCAATAATCCAGGCCCTGCTGATGGTGGTCGCGACGGTGCTGATCGGGGTAAACCTGATTGTCGACATTCTTTACGCATATATCGACCCGAGGATCAGGTACTAACGATGGCTGCAATCACTGATCCCGCGACAGAGTGGGAGCTCGCTCCGCCCATGTCTGCCAGGTTGCGCGGGTCGTTGGGGGCGACTTACCGGGCGGCGAGGCGGGACAAGGTGCTCGCCGCCTCGATTACTGTTCTGCTGATCGGTCTATTCCTGGCATTTTTTGCACCAACGCTGGCGAGGACCGATTACGAACGGACCGACCCGGTGAACAGGCTTCTTGGGCCTTCCACCGATCACTGGTTCGGCACGGACAACTGGGGGCGGGACGTATTTGACCGGACGATTGTGGGCACCCGGCTATCGTTTCTGGTCGGGGTTTCTGTGACGGTGGTATCGACGGTTATCGGCGTGAGCGTTGCGCTGGTCATCAGTTATTTCCGGTTGTTGGACTCGATCATAATGCGTGTTGTTGACGGGTTCCTGGCGTTCCCGACGATTCTCCTTGCGCTTGCGCTCATTTCGTTAATTGGGCCCAGCGTGGGCAATATAATCATTGCTCTTTCGGTGACTGCGACCGCGGGGAAGATACGCCTTGTGCGGGGGGCGGTCCTCAGCCTGCGGGAGTCGACCTATGTCGAGGCGGCCAGGGCGGTTGGGGTGCCCGTGCCCCGCATATTGATGCTTCACGTCTTGCCCAACATCGTGAGCATCATCATTGTCCAGGCTACGTTCACGCTGGCGGGGGCAATTCTCGCCGAGGCAAGTTTGAGTTTCCTGGGTGCAGGCGTGCCCGAGTATGTGCCCAGCTGGGGCAACATTATCGCCACCGGTCAGGGGTACATGCAGGTCGGGTTCCATATATCGTTCTTCCCCGGCCTGTTCCTGACAATTACGGTGCTGGCGGTCGTGTTGATTGGCGATTCAATTCGCGACCACCTTGATCCGAAGTTGAGGGGGCGGCTCAAGACGACGGCACATTCGTGAGAAGCCGGTCCGTATGAGTGATATCCGATGGCAGAAGTTCTTTTAAAAGTAAAAAACCTGAGCACGCTGTTCCGCACCGAGGGTGGTGTGGTAAAGGCGGTCGACAACATTTCGTTCGAGGTCCGGGCGGGCGAGACTTTCGCGCTTGTCGGTGAGAGCGGGTGCGGCAAGAGCGTCACCGCCCTCTCGATCATGAGATTGATCCCAACCCCGCCGGGAGAAATCACGTCGGGAACCGTTGAGTTTGACGGCATCGACCTGCTCAAGCTCAGGAACAGAGAAATGCGGGCCATCCGGGGCTCCAAGATCGGGATGATTTTTCAGGAGCCGATGAGTTCGCTCAACCCGGTGCTGACCATCCAATCGCAGCTGGCCGAGCCGCTCAAGATTCACATGAAGCTCTCCAGCGGCGCGGCAAACGACCGCGCTGAGGAGCTGGTCAACATGGTGGGCATTCCCGATGCGAGGGCCCGCCTGCAACAGTATCCACACGAACTCAGCGGCGGCCAGCGGCAACGGATCATGATTGCGATGGCCATGTCGTGCGCACCGCGGCTGTTGATCGCGGATGAGGCGACGACGGCGCTGGACGTAACTATCCAGGCGCAAATACTGGACCTGATGCAGGATGTCACCGAGCAATCTGGGACCTCGCTGTTGATAATTACGCACAACCTGGGGATAGTTGCCAGGTACGCCGACAGGGTGGCGGTGATGTACGCGGGGAAACTGCGTGAGGTGAGTGACGCGTCTGACATGTACGCCGAGCCTCAGCACCCCTATACGGTTGGGCTGCTTCGGTCGGTGCCAAGGCTCGATTCTGACAAAGGGGCGCCGTTGACTCCGATTGCCGGTGAGATACCCGACCTGACGGACTTGCCGGACGGTTGTGCGTTCAACCCGCGATGCCCGTGGGCGGTCGAACGCTGCTTTACAGATGACCCGGAGCTCGAGGAAATTTCAACAGGAAAACAGGTGGCCTGTTTCGAGCATGCATCGGTTGCGTTGCATGATTGATAGGTCGCAAAAGTCCCAGAGGTTCAACCTGTGAGCGTACCTCCTGCTGCGAGCGGCCAGACGTCTCCTGGGGCGCCAGAGGACCGCGCTACACCAGTCAGTTCCGGAGGGGCAACCCCGATCCTGGAGACGCGCGATCTGAAGGTTTACTTCCCTGTGAAGCGCGGCCTGATCATCCAGCGGATCGTGGGCGTGGTGAAGGCCGTTGATGGCGTCGATATTCAGATCATGCCGGGTGAGACGCTCGGGCTCGTCGGTGAGTCGGGCTCTGGAAAGACGACTCTCGGGCGGGCGATCTTGAGGTTGAGCGACGCTTCGGGAGGGAGCATCCGGTACGAGGGGGAGGATGTTCTCGCCCTGCGTGGCCGCGAAATGCGGCGCCTTAAACAGAAGATTGCGATGGTGTTCCAGGATCCGTACGGATCGTTGAATCCCCGCATGACGGTGGGCAACATCGTCGCTGAGCCGATGCTGGTCCATAAGATATTCGATGATAGGTCGAAGATCAGGGACCGGGTGATGGAGCTGTTCGATACGGTGGGACTAAACCGTTCGATGGCGACCCGTTACCCGCACGAGTTCTCTGGGGGCCAGAGGCAGCGGATTGGCATTGCCCGTGCGCTGGCGTCGGGTCCAAGTTTGCTGATTTGCGATGAGCCTGTATCTGCGCTGGACGTTTCGATCCAGGCGCAGATCATCAGCCTTTTCGATCGCCTTAAGGTGGAGCAAAAGCTGACCTACCTGTTCATCGCTCACGATCTATCAGTTGTACGGCATGTGAGCGATACCGTTGCCGTGATGTACCTGGGCAAGATCGTCGAGCAGGGTGATGCCGACGCTATTTACCGCGACCCACAGCACCCTTATACCCAGGCGTTGCTGTCGGCTGTGCCAATTCCCGACCCCGAGGTTGAAGGCAAGCGGGCGAGGGTGGTCCTGAAGGGCGATATGCCGAGTCCTCTGAACCCGCCGAAGGGGTGTGTGTTCAACACCCGATGTCCGATTGCCGAGGACCAGTGTTTCGTGGATATTCCTCTGCCACGCACGTTCCACGATGGACGGCAGATTGCCTGTCATGTGGTGTCCCGGGGAATCGACTCAGGCAGTATTGCCGCGCCCGACGCGCGCATAAATGGACGGCCTCTCGAATCTCGCGAAGGACGGGTTGCAGCAGGGGACGGGCCGCCGAGAGAATCTCCGTTTGGTCTGTTGGGGACCGAGCCTTCTTCGCAACGGGACAAGCCAATCATTTCCAGAGGTCGGCTTGCGATGCTCGTCGGGGTCGTTTTACTGGGTGTTTGGATAGCGATGTACCTCGGTAATTTCGGTCTCGGCGCAGAGAAGGAACATAGCATCGTGCCTTCCGCCGTGATCGAAAGCAGGATCGATGAGTTCATAGACGGTTTTGATTGCATTCGAGAGGACGCTGTGGTTCAGCTCGATCTCTCAAACGCATCATTTGCTCGCGTCTTGTATTTGAAAGATAATCCTTCGAAACCCGGATCGTACCTTCCGCCGCGAGTCGAGTACCGCTACCACTATGCCGAAGGAACGATCGAAGCGATTCCGGAAGTGACCGACTTCTGTTACTAGGTCGCATGGGCGGAAATGTCCGGGGGACCGAGATGCCTCTTCGACCCTGATTACCCGGCGACCCCGACGAACACGATCGGGCGACTGGTTAATGACCGGCGCAAAGTGTGTCGCGCTCGACATTTTCCGAGGGGTCGGAGTCCGATCCGCGGCGATACATAGATCCCCAAACAGAGACTCGACCAAGTAGATATATTGGTCATTCGTGTTCACCCGAGAGTTCGACTCTCCCCCATCTCCACCAAGAACACAAACCAGGCTTCATCCGTTTGGATGAGGCCTGGTTGCGACCACGAGTAGCCTCCATGCAATTGCCGCGACATTCATGTGTTCGCCTAAGCAATTCCATTGCCCCAAGTGACTATTTTCATGGTTGAATTTCCGACAGTTGCGGAGTGTTGGTCGTCGGCAAAAGTGCGACAGATGTTTCCCTGAGAATTCACAAGGTCATTCGAATGATGGAACAAGCTTTGAGAACTGGCAAACCCCTTCATCGCGGTTTCACATTCTGATAACTGTCTGTAACTGAGTAGTTGGGCTCATCAGCGCTTCGAAATTTTCTTGTATTTCATTGAGCGTGATGATGCTTGTATCCGACATTAGGGATGATGCCGAGATCTTTCCGCCGGCGAGTAGATCCAAGGAAATTTTCCAGTCCTCAGGCAACCCTCCCCAGCTTGACCTGAAATCAATCTCTCTTGCCATCCACTCTGCCGGGAGAAGCGGCAATGGCTCCCAGGGCACCGCAACCAACACGACCTGACCGGCCCTTCGAACGGCATCAAAGGCCTGTTGTAGCGTGTTCTTCATACCAGCGCAGTCAAACACCACATCGGGGCCGCGACCGTTCGTAAGTTCTACCATCCGCTCCACGGGATCTTGCTCAAACGGGTCGATCACTGCCATTGCACCAACCGCCTTTGCTGCATCCGAACGCCCGGGTGCAGGCTCAGAAACGATCACCTGTGCCCCGGCAGCACGTGCAGCCTGTGTAACCAGCAGACCTATTGGACCAGCTCCGAATACGCCTACTGTATCCCCCAGTCTCAGCGATGATCTTCGTACAGCATGGACGGCCACCGCACACGGCTCAGTCAGAGCAGCAGCTTCGTCGGGAACACCGTCGGGTATCGGGAGTGGCGCCCAATCATCTAGCACGGTGTACTCCGCGTACCCCCTGGTACGGGTATCGGTAGAAAAACCCATCGTGCGGTAGTTGTATCTGGGATGACTTTTTGTAGGTGGTTCCTTGCCCACGGGCCATTCGCCACCACCACCAACCACGCGATCGCCCTCTTTCCAGCGCGTCACACCGTGGCCCACGGCTGCGATCACACCTGCGAATTCATGCCCAAGGACCGCTCCACCGGGAGCGAGATCGTACATGAAAGCATGTACGTCAGTACCGCATACTGCTGATCGATTGACCTTGATCAAAACCTGCCCGGCAGCTGGTTCTGGTTTTGGGATGTCGGTCACCTCGAACAATTGTTTACTGCGATACACGGCAGCTTTCATAGTGATCATTCCACCTTGATGATTTGTCTAGAGCCTGGCCGAACCTTACCGAAATTGAACCTCAGAAATCAGTCTGCCGTTGGTTTACCAATAAGACAATGGAGATCTAAAGTGAATAACAATTCAGGTGTACTGCATCAGCCAATCGATGTAGATGGAACAGTAACGCAATGCGTCATCACCTTCCACTTCAGCCCCAGTCCGACAACAAGCCCAAGTCAGTCCTCGACCGAAGTACCAGCCGGAAAATTGTTTCTGAGGATAAATGACTGACCTGACCCTCTCAAACGTATCCAGTTGGAAGATCAGATACTGGGCGTTTTGAAGGGAGACAGGGATGCCAAGGAAAGGTCATAGACCGGAACAGATCCTCAAAAGCTCCGTCAAGTCGAGGTTGCCGTTGCATGCGGCAAGAGCGTCGGTCAGGCAGTCCATGGGAGAACGGCTCTAACGAGAGCTTCAACGGGAAGTTGAGGGATGAACTTCTGAACGGCGAGATCTTTTATTCGTTGAAGGAGGTACAGATACTGACAGAGCGGTGGAGGCGGGAGTACAACACGATACGGCCTCACAGCTGACTTGGATGCTGGTGGCCGGTACCTGAGACGATCATGCCAAGGCTTCAGTTGGCTGCAAATCCGAGATAATGAGCGGTAACGATCGCGGGGGCAGGTCACGATGGTCACAGTAGTAACATGACCTTCGTTTGGTTGCGCCCCACCAGAGCAGGATAACGAAAATTCGACTCAAAACGAAAGACCTTGCCGGCTTCATCCTTCCACCCGCCTGTAAGCCGGCGGCCTACAACGTGACGACTGTCAAGGACCGACCGGCTGCCGAGGTTCGCTAAGGAATGGATATTCATGAAGATTGAGATGTTTCATCTGTGCCCGTATCGTGACCTGCCGGAGGATTTCCGCGAGCAGCACCACAGCGTGTGGGTGGACGTGCCCCGACACCTGTTTGACGGAGAGATCGCAAACCGCACCTACAACCAAACGCTTGACGAGCTCAAATATGCTGCCGAAGTGGGGTATGACGGCATTTGCGTGAACGAGCACCACCAGAACGCGTACGGCCTGATGCCTTCGCCAAACATCATGGCCGCGGCTATGTCACGCGAGACCGAGGACGTGGCAATTATCGTGATGGGCAACTCGATCGCCCTGTACGACCCGCCAATTCGTGTGGCCGAAGAGTTTGCCATGCTGGACTGCATCAGCGGGGGCAGGCTTGTCGCAGGGTTCCCGGTCGGTTCGGCGATGGACACCGCGTTCGGATACGGTGTCAATCCGGCCACTCTCAGAGAGAAGTACGCCGAGGCAGAAGAGCTGATTCTGCGAGCGTGGGAAGAGGATGATGTCTTCGCGTTCGACGGCAAGTACACCCAGTTGCGGTATGTCAACTTGTGGCCGCGTCCGCTGCAGAAACCCCGTCCACCGATCTGGGTGCCAGGTGCCGGGTCGATCGAGACATGGAACACATGCATAGAGAAGGGCCACCTTTACGCCTATCTTTCCTATAGCGGTTTCAAACGCGGCAAGCAGGTGATGGACGGTTTCTGGAAAGTCGCGCGTGCCGCGGGCGTCGACAACCCGTACCACGCCGGGTTTCTGCAACTTGTTTGTGTTGCGGACAACGAGCAGGAACTGCACGACAAATATGCAGCGCATACAGAGTATTTCTTCAACAAGATGCTTCACATCTACCCCGGGTTTGCCGACCCTCCCGGCTACCGGACGATCGATACGATCAGGGCAGGGCTCATGGCGCAAACGACCAGCTTCGGCAGGGCCGGGCAAGAGGAGTCGACGTTCGACGAACTTCGCGATGCCGGAAACGTGGTCGCGGGGACGCCGGGGCAGGTAGCCGATCAACTCGAACAGGTGATCAACGACCTGCGTATCGGGCATCTCATGATCCTCAATCAGTTCGGTTCTATTCCTCATGATCTGGCCAAGGAAAACATCCGGCGGACCGCCCAGGAAGTGGTACCTAAGCTGCGTCACCTGTGGCCGGAATACGAGGACCACTGGTGGCCGCAAAACGCAGTAGTGCGAGACAACATCGGGGCGATGCCAGAATGATCGGCACGCCCATATATATTCCAGGACGTATCGAAATGCGCAACGCCGCCCGCATCCGGGGAGAAACATGAACGAGCGAGCGATACCGGTCCGAAACGGCAGGTTCGAGGTGGATTTACTTGAAGGTGGGTCGGGCGACCCGCTGCTTTTCCTGCACGGAGTCTCCGGCCTGGAGTGGACGCCGTTGCTCGAACGGCTGTCGGTTGGTCACACTGTGATTGCGCCGCGCACGCCGGGCTTTGGCGAATCTACAGGCACCGAGAATCTGGACGACATACATGACCTTGTGTTTTTTTACCTTGACCTACTCGACCAACTCGGTCTGCACGAAATACCGTTAGTCGGACATTCACTCGGTGGGATGTTCGCTGCCGAATTGGCGGCGACGCAGCCGGACCGGTTCAGCCACGTCACGCTCGTTTCGCCTTTCGGCCTTTGGGACGAGGCCAACCCGGTTGCGGATCTGTTTTCTATGGCACTCCCCGACCTGGCCAGGGCGATGTACGCCAACGAGAAATCGGAGGCGGCCGTGGCCGTGGCGACCGCACCGCAGGCTCGAATGACGGAGGTCGATCCAGAGACGGAGACCGGGCAGGCGACGATCAAATACCTGGTCGACCGCGCTAAGTCGATGTCGACCGCGGCGAAGTACCTTTGGCCGATCCCAAATCGGGGGCTGGCAAAGCGGCTGCACCGCGTGCGCCAGCCCGGCCTGGTGATATGGGGCGAGTGTGACGGTATCGTCCCACCGGTCTACGCTGAACATTTCGCAGCGCAAATAACCAACGCTACCGTCCACATCGTGCCCGACGCTGCCCACATGGTGGTCGATGAGCAACCTCAAATCGTGGCTGGCCTGATCGACAGGCTGCTTTCCAGGTAGATTCATACGAATTCACTGATCGCAAGCAAAGGAGCACTATGAAAGTTCTGGTCACGCTGGCGTCGTCTCATCTCTCGCTAGAGATCGCCAGTTCACTCAGCGGTAGTCACGAGGTTCGTCTGACCGATAAAAACGAGGTTTCGACCGATCTTGAGATTGTTTGCTCCGACCTTGGTCACGGTGCGCCGACAAACGAGCTTGTTCGAGGCATGAACGCGATCGTCCATTCGGGGGAGATTGATCCCGCGGCCAGCGTGTCCGATCAGCTCGATTACCAGATGCGCTGTACGTACAACCTCCTGTGGTCAGCGGCGGAAGAGGGTGTCCAGCGCTTTATTTATCTTAGTTCCCTGCGCCTGATGGACGGCTACGATCCAGACCTTGCAGTTACCGAACGGTGGAAGCCTCTACCTACGACCGACGTTTCAGTTCTCTGCTATCACCTTGGTGAGATGATATGCAGAGAGTTCGCCCGAGAAAACAAGATTAGCGTCGTGATACTGAGACTGGGCGACATTGCCTCGGAGAAAGTGGCGAAAACGGCGATTTCTACATCAACTCTCTACATGGACGATGCGGCGCTCGCGATTGAGAAGGCGCTCGGTGCTGATCATTCGGGATGGCTGGACATTTATCACATCCAGTCGGTTGTTCCTAATGCCAGGTACCTGACCGGCCAGCCGTGGTGGAGCGCCGACGATGTTTCGCCATCATTCAATCTTGGGTACGAACCGCGGGCCCGGAGTTGATGATTGGAGAGGAAGAAATGAATGTTTTGATACTCGGGGCCAACGGAGAGCTCGGGCCTCATGTGGTCAGGGCCCTCGAACACCGCCATCAGCTGCGCCTGACCGATATTAATGATCTGGAGACTCAACACGAGTACTTCAGAGCAGACGCGGCTGACCTTGATCAGGTAGTTGCTGCTGCCGAAGGTATGGACGTCATCATCAATCTCTCGGTGCTCCGCAAGGACCGCAGGCTGGCATTCGATGTCAATGCTCGCGGTTGTTACAACATGATGACTGCCGCGGTGGAACACGGAATTCGCAGAGTTGTCAACACAGGACCTTTCTACGTCGTTGCGGGTCCGACCTACGAACGCTTCGACCATATGATCGGCCCTGACGTTCCTCATCAGCCCGGAACGTACCTTTACGCTCTCACAAAATCACTCGGGCAGGAGATCTGC
This sequence comes from uncultured Dehalococcoidia bacterium, assembly GCA_913048295.1. GTDB lineage: Bacteria > Chloroflexota > Dehalococcoidia > Lucifugimonadales > Lucifugimonadaceae > Lucifugimonas. Next base: position 2,663 of record CAJWWK010000014.1, on the reverse strand, counting down.
AGGGTTTTTACCGAGAGTCACGATATCCACGTGATGGACCTGCTTTTCTACATGCTTCTGGATCCGGAAACTCACAATGTCGAATCCGGATCTCCGATCGCGAACGTTGGGCATGATCTTGTCCCGTACACGATTTCCTGGCGTGACGCCGCTGAAGCCATTCGGTGCGCTCTGTATGTCGAGATGGACAAGTTGCCCTCCCGGTCTGAAGTGTTTTTCGTGTTCCCCGATCTGCCACACCAGAAGTTCTCCAGCGAAAAGGCAAGGCGGTTACTGGGATGGGAACCGAAGGATCAGCTCGACCAATTCTGGAAAAAGGCAAAACTTTAGAATCCCGCGTGACCTGCCCCCGATGGTTCTGTCACGACTCGGTGCCGGAGCTGGATAGCATGGTTCCTCATTACAAAAGAGGAGCTGCTTCTGGAACGCGGATTCGAGATCGGCGACGAGGTCACACGTGCTCAGGAGTTCCGATTTGCACCGATGGTCAGTGAGAACGCCCGCCCTAAATATCGCGGAGCGACCGGGGGTCTCCTGGTACCTCGACGACCGAATCGGACGAGATGAATCGACTAATTAGACCCGCACTTTTGCCAGCTTCGTGTAGCGCCCGCCCACCAACCATTCGCCAGAGTAAATATTCCCGTCGGCATCAGCGGCGATTCCGTGTGGACTATTGAATTTGCCTTCCTCGAGAACCGTTGATCGAACCACGTTACCCGAGCTGTCCAGCCCATTCGGCCAACCCGGTACATCTTCCGGGCTGTTGCGCTCGACTCTCGCTATCGCCTCGTTTTCACCAATGAAGGTGACGAACTGATCGTCAATGTCGAATACCGCCAGACGCGCCCGCAGTTCTGCAACGATCATGTGATCACCGTCTATTGCAAACGCGCTCGGACTCGTTAACTGGCCGGTACCGAAGGTTCTCTTGAATCTCCCCTGCAGGTCGTAAACCTGAACACGTCTGTTCGTACGGTCGGCAACATACAGTTCGGGATCCTCCTTGCGGTAGTCGATCCAGATACCGTGCGGGCAGTCGAACCGACCGGCCTCGCCTTCTTCGCCGCTTATGGACTGCAGGAATTTACCGGAAGAATCGAACCGATGAATAAGGCTTGCCCCGTAGCCGTCGGTCACCCATATGTCGTCGTTTCCACCCCGCACACTCTCGAACACGCTCACCGATGTTGGAGCAAATTCCTGGCTGCCGTATGCGGAATGGGTCGGTACTCCAATGCGCATCTCTACATCGCCGTTCAGGGAAACGCGGACCACCTGACCACCCCATTCGCCCCCGGTAGGTTCGTACGATCCATTCGACTTGAGATTTTTACGTCCGGGATCTGCGATCCAGAGTGACTGCTTGCCGTCGAGCGTAGCGAGAGCAAGTTGATGGGCCTCTCGCACAGGGATTTCGAACGAGTTGACGAGAGTGCCGTCTTGGTCGAATACCAGTGCGAGTGATTCGGCCGGGTGAATCCCCAACACTTCACCAGAGTCGGTTACGGCCATCCCATGGTGAGCCCAGCCCACTTGAGCGCTTTCCGGGTGCGGAATTTCTGCCCAATCCGATATCCACTCGTACTCGAAAGGAGAATTTCCAGTTCGCACGATCTGCTTCCTTTGCACCGGTCTGACGAGCCAAACATTCTGGGAGCGGCTATTCTACGTTTCAGGGCAACGGTGCACAACGTGAACGTAATCTGTGATGTATTTGATTATTTATTATGTAAAACGTCGTGCTTCGGCTGTACTATTCCGAGACCTCGGGAATTCCGACTAGAAACCTGGAGACATTCAGATGGTCACCGCGAGTAAAACGATCGCCGAGCAGTTCTTGGAAAAGGGATTTGTAAAGGTTGAAGGCGTTCTAGATCCTGCAACCGTGCTCGACCCTGTCATCGAGGAGTATCACGGTGTGCTGGACAGCCTTGCTGCTGATCTCTTTGGGGCGGGGGAGATCAGTTCAAGGTTTGAGGAGCTTCCGTTTGATAAGCGTCTCATCAAGATCTATCAGGAGACTGGTCGGGCCCATTCGCAGTACTTCGACTTCTCGCTTCCATTTCAGGGTGTCCGCGACGACACACCGTTCTGGACGGGACCTGCGGTGTTCAATGCTTTCGTAAATGAGAACCTGCTGGATATTGTTGAGCAGTTGATCGGTCCCGAGATTTATTCGAACCCGGTGCAGCATGTTCGGATCAAACCGCCCGAAAAATTCCTGCCAAAGAACGATCTCGGCATGGCTGTGATCGGACCCACAGCCTGGCACCAGGATCACGGCGTCGTCACTGAAGAGGCTGACGACACAGATATGATCACAACCTGGTTTTCTCTTACCGACACGCCGGTTGAATCTGGCCCTCTGCGCGTAGTTCCCGGAAGCCACGCTGCCGGCCTGCTCACTCACTGTCTCGACTACGGTGGCAACGGACCGGAATTCAAGGGCGGCCGGCAGATCCCACAGCGCCTGTTCGAAAAACAGGAGGAGATCCCGCTCCCTACGAAACGAGGAGATGTCATTTTTTTGCACAAGCAACTCGTTCATGGCTCGCTATCCAACGTGAGCAACCAGATTCGGTGGAGCTTCGACCTCCGGTACAATCCGATCGGTCAGAACACGGGCCGCGAAATCTTCCCGGGATTTGTTGCCAGAAGTC
>CAJWWK010000013.1 GCA_913048295.1 uncultured Dehalococcoidia bacterium | reverse complement strand
ATCCCTGGGAGACCGAACGGCTGTGGCAGGAGATGTTCAGATCGGGGTTCTTCCCCGCCGACACAGTTTATTCATGTGCCATCTCGGCCATCGATATCGCACTGTGGGACATCAAGGGCAAGTCAATCGACAAGCCTGTCTACAGGCTGCTGGGCGGCCCGGTGCGGAACAAGGTCGTCTGTTACCCGCATGTGCAGGGCTCGGAAATTCCCGACGTCGTCGATAGTGCAAAGGGACTCGTTGGCCAGGGCTGGAAGTTCCTCCGCTGGCACAACCTTGAGACCTCGCCGTATTCGCCCGACATGAACACGGTGTTCGATCCGCTTGCATCCGCTCGCAAAACGATCGAATCGTTCGCCGCCGTACGCGATGCCGTGGGCTGGGAGGTTCAGCTTCTTTTGGATGTCCACACCCGGCTCGACCCGGCCCTGACGGTGCAGATGTGCAGGGAACTCGAGGAGTTCAAGCCGTATTTCATCGAGGACCCTGCAAGGTCGGAAAACCCGGGGACCTACCGGAACCTGCGACGCCAGATAAACCTTCCGATAGCCGCAGGTGAACAGTGGGGCTCGAAATGGCCTTTCCGGCAGGTGATAGAAGAGGACCTGATCGACTACGCCCGGATCGACCTCTGCATTGTCGGCGGAATCACCGAGGCATTGAAAATCACCCACTGGGCCGAAACCCACTATATCGATATCGTCCCCCACAACCCGCTTGGGCCCGTCTCGGCGGCGGCGTGCGTTTCACTCTGCATGGCCTCAACAAACGTCGGCGTCCAGGAAATGCCACGTCAGCCGGGCACAACCGATTCAGAACTGTTCCCCCGCCAGATCGAGTGGGATGAAGGCTATTCGTGGTGTGCGGATGTCCCCGGACTGGGAGTCGAATTCGATATCGACGTCGCCGAACGTGCCTACATCAAGCCGTCGGCTGTCGGCAGAAGGTTCCGCAGGCCCGATGGCGCAATCACGAACTGGTAATTCCACCCCTGCAAGTCAACAGATAAATCCAGAGATTCCAATTCGATGAAAATCACACAGATCAGAAGTTTTTCGGTTCAAGACGAGGATGGTCGCGGCTACATGATCGTGCGCGTCGACACAGATGCCGGGCATCACGGTCTTGGTGAAGTCGGCATTCGCAACTGGGGCCGTGCCATCAACGAAGCGATCGAACATCTTTCCGAGTTCGTAATCGGTGCCGACCCGTGGTCGACCGAAAAGCTGTGGCAGGAGATGTTCAGGTCGGGGTTCTTCCCCGCCGACAAGGTGTACACGTGCGCGATTTCAGCTATCGATATCGCACTGTGGGACATCAAGGGCAAGTCAGTCGATATGCCGGTTTACAAGCTGCTGGGCGGGCCCGTCCGCAACAAGGTCGTCTGCTACCCCCACACCCAGGGCAGAACCATCGACGAGCTGGTTGCCAATTCGGTTGCGGCCGTTGAGGCCGGGTGGAAGTTCGTCAGGTGGGGCCAGCCTGAAACCGGTGGGCAGTTCGAAGCCGGTGGCATCTCGACCCTTGAGCCAGTCGAATCGATGCGCATCGCGATCGAGCAGATGGGCCGTGTGCGGGAGGCCGTCGGGCCCGAGATACAGATGACATTCGATGTCCACACACGACTCGACACCGCCCACGTGGTCCAGATGTGCAAGGAACTTGAACAGTTCAAGCCGTTCTTCATCGAAGACCCTATTCGTTCTGAAAACCAGGGCAGCTACCGAAATTTACGAAGGCAGATAAACCTGCCAATAGCTGCCGGGGAACAGTGGGCGACCAAGTGGCCGTTCAGAGAGGTTATCGAAGAAGACCTGATCGACTACGCCCGCATCGACCTCTGCATCGTCGGCGGCATCACCGAGGCACTGAAAATCACCCACTGGGCCGAAACCCACTACATCGATATCGTCCCCCACAACCCGCTCGGGCCGGTTTCGGCAGCCGCGTGCGTCGCACTGTGTATGGCCTCGACCAACGTCGGTGTGCAGGAGATGCCCAGACGCCCCGGCTCGTACGCCACCGAGCTGTTTCCACAGCAACTCGAGTGGGCCGACGGCTATTCGTGGTGTCCCGATGCACCGGGGCTGGGCGTCGAGTTCGACATTGAAGCAGCCGAGCACGCAGCTATCGATCCAGGGGGATCCATGCCACGACTGCGTAGAAACGACGGTGCGTTGACAAACTGGTAGGCCGGTACATAGAAACCGGGGCCCGGATCAGGCAATACTGTAAACAAGTTAGAAAGCCAACAGAAAGCGAAAGTTGCGATCATGCCCTTTATTTATACGCCATCGCTGTACGGGTTCGCAGGCGCGCTGATCTTCCTGATTCTCGCCCTGATATCCCTTAACGCCGAGCCGATCGACTGGCTCAACACCGCGATGTGGGCGTTGTTCGGGGCGGCGTTCCTGCTGAAACACCTGCCAAAATTCCTGGTGCTCAGGATGCTGAACCTGCTGGCACTCGCACTGCTCGCGGTCGGCATGGTCCTGTTCCTGATAGAACATCTGCCTGAGATCGGCTAATCGGCCCTGCTACCCGGTCCGACGCACCTTTTTCACGTCTTTGCCGATGCCGCCCTGCCCAACTGAGATCGAGGTAACCTCAAACCCGTCTGCTTCGGGGTCGTTGGTCGATTTCAAGTCGATGCCAGGAGCTATCTCCTCCTTGTAATCGTCATCGGGCCTGAGACCGAACGCCTTCTCAACCTGTTCGGCATCGACCGGTGCGGGCGCAGAGTTAGCGATAGACGAAGATTCGACAGAGTTTGTCATGGCCTTGCGGCCGAGTGCGGTTGGAACCGGGGTGATCTCGATTTCCGAGCGTCTCGCCTCGAGGTCGCGTGCCTCGGCGCCAATCTTCCAGAGGTCGGCAAGGGGCCTTCTGAGCGCGGGCTCAATCCATTGAACACCGCGCACTGACGATTTAATGGCGACATCCAGTAAATTCTCTCGGATGGCCGTCGTTCTCTTTATGTAGTTCCACGAGCTTCCAAACCGGCGGGCTTCAGCGAAGTGATTCTGGGTATCAAGTTCGGGAACCAGCATTATGATCGCCGACTGAGAAAGAGTTTTCTACATCAACTTGGCTGTATCAAGGCCTATAGCGGGCCTCCGAAATCACTGTCGATGATCACTGCGTCAGGATGCCCATGGACAAGCATTTTCAGCGCGTTTTCGGGAGAGTTGGCAAGCCCGACAAGTGATATATCGTCGAATGTTGCCAGCTTGGGCAGTACAAGGTTCCGCATCTGGTTCGTGGTAGCAACCAGTATCGGAGAACCCTGCGGTATTGACGGCTTCGGCAGCGGAGCGGCTTTCGAGGGACCGCCCGCAGCAGGCTTACGAGAAACCACGCGACGCTACATCACCGGTCGTCATCGTCGAATTATTCTGCGTGCCATATATTCAATCCTGCCGCGTCGACATCGTTGCGAGTGCCTGCATCCGGTTCTTCATCCATATTGATTGTCAGTAGGAGTTAATGACTACCGGCCTGCCCCCACTAAAGACCGTGGTGCACCAAATACAACGCTGGTGTAACCTGCCACGTCCTATCAGTCGATCAGTCCAGCAGATCGGAGGTTCCGAGCTCAAGTGGCAGTGTGCGTCCGAGCACGAGCGAAGTTGAGCCGCCGACGATGATCTCGATCACGAAAAAGCCGCGTTGCTGAAGCAGTTCAGTCGCGGTGTGAACGAAGCCGTCCGATGTGCCGGCACCGAGGTCATACAGCACGTTTGTCCCGTCATACTGGTGCAGCCAGATCGTGATCTCCGCCCGCTCGCCTTTTTCCAGCAGATAATCGCCGTTCGAATCACCCATGAACACGACTGTCCACTGTGCGGAATTGGTCGTGAACTCGTCCCAACTGATACTGATAAAAGTCCGGGGACTCAGCCCGCTCGAATCGGGGTCGGTCTGCTTGTCGTCAACGGTGTTTGGCGGCGTGAGGTCGACCAGCGCATCGGTGGTCACTTCGACCATGAACTTAAGCTTCGCAACCGCGAGTTCGTCGATTCCACTAAGCAGAATCGTGTCGTTGCCATCGACGTCGATCTCGCCATTTGCCGTTACAAAAAACGACGACCCGAGCATGGCCCTGGTACCCATGACGGCGACAATAAAACCCGCAATTGCCACGATCGCAAGCTCGATGGCGACCGCGCCACGCTGGCGGTCCGGGTGACCGGGGCGATATATCTGCTGCATCCCCTCAGATTCTGACGCCGGTAAAGCCACCTGTGTCGAGTTGCGCGTATCCCCGGCTGCGTGTAGTTCCTACATAGCGCTGCGTGGCGTTATGGGCCGGGCGCAATCTCGTTAGCTCCGGGCGTCGGCGGCCTCCTTGGTCGCGCATCGCAATCTACGCTCCCTCAGTCCCTCCCAAAGGAGGGAAGCAGGGCAGGCTTCGGGCGCGCGATGTAACAACACTCAGTCGATGCTTGCACCGCCATCGATGACTATGTGCGCACCGGTCATGAAAGACGCTTCGTCAGATGCCAGAAACAGAACCCCCGAGGCGATCTCTTCAGGCTCGCCCATCCGCTTCAGTATCGAATCCTGGCCGAACTCCTTCACCGCCTCTTCCGGGTCGAGGCCCAGCGAGGCTATGTGATTATCTGTCGCCCTGGTCCTGATCGCACCCGGGCACACTGCGTTGACACGGATGTTGTCTACAGCAAGGTCCATCGCAAGGCACCGCGTGAGCTGCGCAACGGCACCTTTGGAGGCGTTGTACGGTATGAACTCCGGCTGTGCGACGAACGACGAGACCGACGCGATGTTTACGATCGCCCCACCACTTGCTCGGCGCATCGAGGGCAGGATCTCCCGTACGCAGTTTGCATAGCCGATCACGTTCACACCGAACACTCTCATCCAGTCGTCCTGTGTCACATCCTCTACTTTGCCAAACACGAACGCGGCGGCATTGTTCACGAGCAGGTCGATATCGCCGTGGGCGGAGATCGCGGCGGCAACAGCCGATTTCACAGACATCGAATCGGAAGTGTCGGTTTCGACAAACACGGCTTCTCCTCCGGTCTGCCTGATTAATTCGACGGTCTCCCGGCCCGAATCCTCCTCCAGCTCGGCCACGGTTACCTTTGCGCCTTCGGATGCAAACCTCCGGGCAATCGCCCGCCCGATTCCGTTCCCACTGCCAGTGACTATTGCGTTTCTGTTTTCCAATCTCATGTGAGCGTTTCTTTCTTGTGAGCTATGACCGTGTGAATATGGAGTTTTATCGCGGGCTGTCCCCCGGTACAGTCAATATACTGCGAACTGCAAAGATCGCAGACGCGCGAAAAACGCTCGTATCGATACCACCCAAAACGCTCGATTCCAGTTGGAACATGATCAATAACCGATTTTTCGGACGACGCAGACCCGCACCACCCAGGCCGATACCTCCGGGACAGTACCTCGAAGACGGTTTCCCGGTCCTGTCGGCAGGTCCCACCCCACCGGTCGACACTGCCACCTGGGAGTTCACTATTCATGGCCCAGGCGGAAATGGGAACGATAGCGGCACCGAAACCCTGGGCAGTTGGGACTGGAGCGCGCTAAATGCACTCCCGCAGACCGAGCTGCACACCGATCTCCACTGTGTTACCAAGTGGTCGAAGCTCGATACCGACTGGCGCGGCGTCACGATAGATACACTCTTTGAAGATGCAGGTATCGCACGACCCGGCGGATTTGTAATGGCTTTTTGCGACGGCGGCTACACCACCAACCTGCCGGTCGAAGACATCGTCGATGGCAAGGGACTGCTGGTGCATACGTACGATGGTGAACCACTCGCACCCGAGCACGGTGGGCCGGTTCGACTACTTGTGCCCCACCTCTATCTCTGGAAGTCGGCCAAATGGGTACGCGGACTGAAGCTGATGGAGCAAGACTCGCCCGGTTTCTGGGAGGGATACGGCTACCACATGTACGGCGACCCGTGGCGAGAACAGCGCTACACGAACGACTGATCGTGGCTGCAGCAACGGGGCCAGGTGCCGGACCCGGAAGAACGATGGACTGGCAGATCGCAACTGTCGAATCGGTACACGCTGAATCGCCACGCGTAAAACTGTTCCGACTAAAACTACCGGCAGGGCAGAAATTCAGCGCGGGCCAGTATTACGACATCCGCCTCACCGCCCCCGACGGTTACCAGGCGCAGAGGAGCTACTCGATATCGTCGTCCCCGGAAAAACCTGGCGTGATCGAGCTTGTCATCGAACTCATTCCCGGCGGTGAAGTCTCGTCATATTTCCATGAGGCAGTAGTTCCGGGTGAACGAATCGAACTCAGGGGACCGATTGGCGGCCACTTCACCTGGACCCCAAATTACATTAAACCCCTTCTGCTGGTGGCGGGCGGCTCGGGCATTGCTCCCCTGATGTCAATCATTAGACGCCGGGCGACGCTGGATAGCTCTCCCAGAATGCTGCTCATGTTCAGTGTGCGGACAGAACACGACATCCTGTTCCGGCAAGAACTGGAACGGATGGCACACGAAGACGCCGATTTCGACCTGACAATCACGCTGACACGGGCGGTGCCAGAAGGCTGGACGGGAGAGACCCGCCGCATAGATGCTCAGATGATCGATACCGCATTCGATGCCGCTACCGGAAAAACCCGACTTCGCGAAGCAGGCACAGGCACGCCCGAGGCGGCTAAGGCCGCGCCAAATCCAGCGGGGCAACCCTTCGGGCGGGCATACATATGCGGCGGTACGGGATTTGTTGAATCGATAGCCAGCTACCTTCTCGAAACGGGGATGGACTACGACGACATCCGCACCGAACGCTTCGGGCCGTAATCCCGAGACCCCGGCGAAATGGTGAGAGCAATCCCTCGTACAACGGCCTGCACACAAGCGCTGGCACTCGCAGGATTTAAGGCAGGGATGGCAGACACACAATCCAGAGTGTGGATTGCTTGCACCAATACCTGTGTTTTCACGTATTCGCGAATACAAGTCTGCTCATAACCTTGTATTAACGTTTTGTCTACCACCACCGACCGATCGTGAAAAAGGATCCCCGGTGCACAAGGCAACGGTAAATCGGACTTAACCCTTAATCGTCGATAGTTAGAGTTCGCTCAAACATGCCGAAGAGGCGGTTGGCGTGCACGGGGTAACATTGCGAGATCGACCGTCGGCTTTATACCCCACCACGCAGGGAAACCCACTCCAATGGCCAAACTCACCGACAGGCAGATCGAATTCCTCAAAGAGCCCTATATCGCCGAATTCGTGACCCTCATGAAGGACGGCTCACCGCAGATCACACCGGTCTGGGTCGACACCGACGGAGAGCACATCATCGTTAACAGCGAAGAGGGCCGGGTGAAGGTCCGCAATGTCAGGCGCGATCCCAGGGTGGCGGTCGGCATCTACGACCCCGAGAACACATACTCACGCGTCCTCAACGTTCGCGGGCGGGTAGTCGAGATAACCGCCGAGGGGGCCGCGCAAAATATTGACGATCTGTCGGAGAAATATAACGGCGTCCGACCGTACCGGGCGCACAACCCCGACAAACCGAGGGTGATCCTGAAGATTGCGCCCGACAGCATCGATTCGCGGATCTGACGCCTGCCCGCCTGCCCACTCGCGCACACCGTCCCGCCATTCGGGTTTTGGCTATGAGGTTGAGTTAGTTCACAATTAGTCTGGCCAGTCGTAATCCCTGCTCAAGTTGCCTCGCGCGGCTTCACTTCTCCTGTGGCAAAAGGACCTTCTGACTGAACGTATGACTGCTGCCCCTGAAATCCTGTCTATCCTCAAATCCCGGTTCGGTTTCGATAACTTTCTTCTGCTGCAAGAAGAAATCGTAATCAACGTCCTTGCCGGAAACGACTCGTTGGTGCTCATGCCAACTGGCGGCGGAAAATCGCTCTGCTACCAGCTCCCCGCACTGTGCATGGACGGCTACACGATGGTCGTTTCGCCCCTTATCGCCTTAATGAAAGATCAGGTCGACGCCCTCCGCGTCAACGGCATACCCGCAGCATTCGTCAACAGCACGCTCTCCCCCGGCGAAAACGAAAACGTCCTGTCCCGTGCGGGCCGCGGCGAACTCAAAATCCTCTACGTCGCTCCCGAACGACTGGCAACACGGCGCTTCCAGGACTTCCTGAACCTGGCCGCTCCCAGCCTCATTGCGATCGACGAGGCTCACTGCATTTCCGAGTGGGGACACGACTTTCGTCCCGATTACCGCAACCTGAAGATGCTCCGCGACCGGCTTCCCGGTGTGCCGGTAATCGCGCTCACGGCAACCGCCACCGAGGAAGTACGGAACGATATCGTCGACCAGCTCCACATCAGGAGCAACGGAGAAGGCGGCGGGTCGTACATATCGAGCTTCAACCGGCCCAACCTCACCTACACCGTCAGGCCGAAACAACAGGCGTTCGATGAGCTACTCGACCTCCTGCGCCGCCACGAGAACGAGTCCGCAATCGTCTACTGTTTTTCAAGGAAAGAAACCGAGAACCTGGCTGCCGATCTGTCGTCCCGCGGCATCGATGCCCTGCCCTACCACGCCGGTCTCGAGCCGACGCTCCGTCGGGCAACGCAGGACCGGTTCATCAAAGACGAAACATCGGTCATCGTGGCGACGATCGCCTTCGGGATGGGAATCGACAAGCCCGACGTGCGGTTGGTCGTGCACTACAGCCTTCCGAGAACGCTCGAGGGCTACTACCAGGAAACAGGGCGCGCCGGGCGGGATGGCCTCCCCAGCGACTGCGTGCTGTTCTACTCGTATGGCGACAGTGTCAAGCAGGATATTTTCATCAGGCGGATCGAGGATTCCAGGGAACGCAAGCACGCGGCCGACAAGCTGGCGAAGATGGTGGAGTACAGCGAGCTCCGCACCTGTCGGCGGCCGTTCATTCTGGCCTACTTCGGCGAGGAGTGGACAGCCGGGACCGACGATGCCGACGACGGATGCGGTGCCTGTGACGTGTGTGTATCGGTAAGAGAGGAGTTCGATGCGACCGAAATCGCCCAGAAAATTCTCTCGGCAGTAATTCGCACCGGCCAGCGATTCGGTGCCAAACATGTGATCGATGTCCTGCGCGGGTCGCGGGCAAGAAAAGTACTCGAAACGGGGCACGATCAGCTTTCGGTCCACGGGATAGCCTCGGATACCCCGGCCGATGAACTGCGCGAACTGCTAGGCCTACTCCAGGATGAAGGTCTGCTGGCCACCTCGCCGGGTGAGTACCGCACTATCTCGGTCACTCCCGAAGGCCGTACGTTTCTCCGCGACGGCACTGCCCTCACGCTGGCCCGGGTGCCGCAGTCTCAACCGCGGTCCAAATCCACGCGTTCGCGTTCACGCAACGGTTCCAGAAACGGTAGAGAAAGCGATCTCGAATATGACTACGATCTGTTCAAGAAGCTCCGCAGTCTCCGGAAGCGAATTGCCGATGAAAAGAATGTGCCTGCTTTTGTTATTTTCGGCGACACGTCACTTCGGCAGATGGCCTATTACCTGCCCCATGATCGCGATGCGTTCGGTGCGATCTCCGGCGTTGGGGCAACCAAGCTGGACCAGCTGGCCGACGAGTTCCTGCCCGTCATCGTCGATTACTCGGCAGAGAAGGGACTTTCACCGCGTGACCAACCTACGACGCGCCGTGGGGCGTCGAGGCGCAATCCCACTGCAACGCAGCCGGGGAACTCTTCACCGGCCCGCAAGCCTCTCAGCGCAAGTCTTAGCGAAACTAAGCGACTGTTCTCGGAAAACTACACCGTCGGCGAGATCGCCCGCGAGCGGGGTCTCGCCGTAAACACGATATTCAGCCACCTTGAGAAAATCGGCCAGACCGACCCAACGATCGACCTCAGCAGCCTCATGCCGGCACCCGATCGTGTCGAGACGATCAGTGCGGCGCTCCGTTCCCATGAGAACGGATTTTTGACCCCGGTCAAAGAGGAACTCGGCGACGATTTTTCCTTCGGGGAAATCAGGCTGGTGCGGATGCAGATGCGAAGGCAATTCGAAAACTCCGAAAACGACGAATTTCAGTCTTAGCCTTTGTTTCCGCCCCACCTCAGTCCCAGCCCTGATCGATCGGCAGGTAGATGTTCCAGTACTCGGCAATACGGTGGTCCTCGAAGCGGTAGATGGCGACACCGCTCTGCAGGCTTCCACGGTTTGGCAACGGCTCCGGATAGCGGTAGCTGAGGCGCCGAGCTGCGAGATCGCCGACAACGAACACATCGTCGAACTGGCCCTCGTAGCCGGGAGAGAGTTTGCGGAACCCGATCAGAAAAGGCGCCACCTCCTCGGGCCGCTCGGAACTCGTCCCCCCTCCTCCGTGGGTGACGTAGGGATCGGTCGTTAACTCCGCGACCGCTTCAAAGTCGTCGCTCCGATTCTGATAAAGATCGGCCCATCGGGTCAAAGTCTTCAGGTTCGCCTCCTCGTCCACCGAAAGTGTTGCAACGGAAGCGATCGACCACTGCTCGCGCGGCCGCGGGCTGCTCGGCCACGGCTCAGCATCGGGTTTGCGGTTAGCCACCCAGTACTCTGTGAGCCTGCCGTCCTCGAAACGCCATATTCCGATCGTGGTTAAACGATGCTCTCGCTTCCCCGTCTGCGGATTCGTCGCGCTGGTCGATTATCGAAGGGCGACCCTGTCCCCCTGGCGATCAAATCATGGGCCTCGTACCGTTCCCCCGGCGCGTTCGATCGCATCTTCTCGATAACCGCCAGGTACGACTCTGGCGTGTGGGTAACTGTCCCCGCAGGACCATGGCCCACGTAAGAAGGAGCAATGAGTTCTACGGCAAGGTCGAGGTTCCCCTCTTCGAATACCTCGTGCATCCATCTTTCGAGAGCCGTCACGTTCCGTTCTTCAATCGACGACATTGTGTGCCTCCCTGGCAGCACAGAGCCTGTCCGGAATAACGGTCAACTGGATCCTTTGGACGAACACTACAGGCCGATCCACAGGCCGCTCTGGACAAATACCGGTATGACGTAACCAGCATGAGCATGGTGTTTACGATGTGCAGGCGGTACCACCGGCTGCACCGGGTGCTGAACGGGTAACAGACGATCGTGATCACCAATCGTTGTCATCCGAGGGGTAGAGTGCCGGTCTGGCACAAGACATCGGCCTACGCGTAAGCCCTCGGACTCCCCGGGTACGTACCTCCGGCGTTCATGGCCAGGTTTCCGCCGTCCATCGGCAGAATTGCGCCCGTCACGAAGCTCGAAGCATCGGATGCCAGGAAGATCGCCGGACCCTTGATCTCCTCTGGATTTCCGAGCCGTCCCATCGGGATGCCGCCCTTGAACGTGTCCTCCAACTCGGGTGTGCTGGCGATCCGCTTCCGGAGTCCGTCGTTCCACACCTGCGCCGGCAGAATGGCGTTCACGCGTACGCCCCGCGAGGCCCACTCGGTCGATAGCTCACGAGTCATCTGAATCCCCGCGCCCATCGCCATGCCGTACGGGGTGTGACCCCTGCCAAGCGAGTTCCAGCCGCCGATCGAGCCAAAATTGATGATCGAGCCCTTGCCCTGCGCCAGCATTCGCCGACCCGCCTCCTGGCACGAAGTGAACCGCCCAACGACGAGGTTCTGCATCACCTCCTGCAGCGTCTCGACAGGCAGCTCTTCGGGCCGTCCCATCAGGCCCTCACCGGCCACATTCCCAACAATATCTATTCGACCGAATTCAGAGTCGATCGTCTGATAGAGAGAGCGGACCTGCTCGATTTCCGAAACGTTGCACCGTACTGCCAGCGCGCGCCGACCAATCGAATCGATATCGTCTGCGGTCTGCTCTGCGCCTGGCAGGTTAATATCGGCGAGTACGACATCTGCCCCCACCTCGGCAAACCCGAGCGCCATCTGCCTGCCCATTCCACTCGCAGCACCCGAGACCATCGCGACTCGCCCTGATAAATCGAACAGCGGGTGGGACATTCCTGGTTCTCCTTGCTGCACCATCGGGCGGCGTCCGGTATTTAACGGGGCACGCCACGTTTTACCCGATAATGCCGGTCTCTGGCTGAACCGGCAATACTGATTGAACGTACACCAGCCTGAATCGCCCGTGGTGGGCACTCGTTCCGATAAACTTGCCGCATCACCCACCGGGAGCGAATTTCGCCCGTTGCGCGCCTGAATTCTGTGATGCGAGGGCCAACCATAAAGATGAAACCGCCACGCACCCGGTTATTTCCGATTGAAGAGTACGAACAGAGACTTCGCAATGTCAGGGTCCTCATGGAACGGACCGGGCTGGACGCCCTCCTCGTACACACACCGGAGAACATCTTTTACCTGACCGGCTACCAGACGCCCGGCTACTACTGGCACCAGGCGCTGGTCCTGCCGCTGGATTCCGAACCCGTCTTCATTGCGCCGCCCCACGAAGCGTCGCTGGTCCCTGAATTCTGCTGGGTGAACGATGTGCGGCTCTACCCCGACACCTCCGACTGGGCAGAGGTCACGGCCGGATTGCTCGAAGAAATGGGACTCGCCTCGGCACGCGTGGGTCTGGAAACCCGGTCGTGGTTCCTCACCGTCGAGCTGCGGGACGGTCTTGCCGCTAGACTGCCCGGTGCGACCTTGCCCGGGGGTGCGGGCTTAATCGAGTCGTGCCGCCTGATCAAGTCACCACTGGAACAGGACTATCTGCGAAAGGCAGCCGGATTTTCTGAACTGGGAATGCAGGCCGGGATGGCCGCGATCAGTGCCAGTGCTACCGAACTCGAGATAGCGGCCGCGGTTCACACGGCCCTCGACCTGGCAGGCTCCGAGTACACGGGGCTCCCTGCCTTCATCACTTCCGGTCCCCGCACCGAGCTTGTGCACGCGACATGGTCGCCCAGAGAAATCGCCCACGGCGAACTGGTCTTTCTCGAAATTCCCGGCTCCTCGAACCGGTACCACACCGCCCACTCGAGAAGTGTTTTCGTCGGGGATCCACCCGATCTCGTCCAGCGCGCCGGCGAGATTGCGAAGACGGCGCTCGAAACGGCCAAAAGCATGATGCGGCCGGGTGTTGCAGCAAACGAAGTGTTCGAAGCGGGGCGAGCGGTAATCGATGGCGCGGACATAGGCTACCGGCAGGGCCGACGCATCGCCTACGGCATCGGAATAGCCTTCCCGCCCGGGTGGGACGAAGGTGAAATTTTCTCGATCAACAAAGACGAGCAGCGCCCTCTTCAGGCCGGAATGTCGTTCCACCTGATCACGACGATGCGACTCAGGGGTGTCGGGGCGATCGGGTGCAGCGACACGGTGCTGGTCAATGAAAACGGCGTCGAAACCCTGACCGGGGCAGTCCCGTCCGGTATTCAGCCTGTCAGTGCCGGGTCTGCCAGTTGATCCCCGTAGACCCGCCGGACGGACCGGCCGGTAATTATGTCGCCTAGAATGGCCGGTTCAGTATCCAGGGAGAAAAATTTTGGCAAAACGACTCGACAGCAAAGTTGCGATCATCACCGGCGGGAACAGCGGTATCGGTGAGGGCACGGCGCACCTGTTGGCGAAAGAAGGGGCCAGAGTGATCCTGTTGGCCCGCCGCGAAGAACAGGGGCAGGCCGTAGCGTCAGCTATCAGGGATGAAGGCGGTGAAGTTACGTTCATCTCGTGCGACGTTGGAGATGAAGACTCGGTCGAGTCGGCCATCGCAGAAGCTGCCGGAACGTACGGTGCGATCCACATTCTGTTCAACAACGCCGGTGGCGGTGGCAGGGGCCATTTTCCGGATGAACCGACCGAAGAGTTCAGCCGCGTAATCAACGTGAACCTGAACGGCACGTTTTACGTCAGCCGGGCCGCATGGCCGCACATCGTTGCCGCCGGTGGTGGGGCGGTGGTAAACATGTCGTCGCTCGCGGCCCAGCGGGGTGCCAGCCCGAAAATGCACGAAATGTTCGGCTCAACTTCAGCTTCGTACTGGGCAGCCAAGGCCGGGGTCGATGCCCTCACCCGCTACATGGCCGGGGTCGGTGGGGCGCACAACATCAGGGTCAACGGCATTCGTCCCGGCCAGATCATGACGCCCGGAGCGACACGCGGGACCATCACGGATCCCGACGGCGGACACCACGCGTTCGAGAAACTGTTCGACCTGATGCAGATCGTTGAAGGACCGGGTTACCCGGTCGACGTGGCGAACCTGGTGCTGTTCCTCGTCTCGGACGAGTCACGGTTCATCACAAGCGAGATCATCAACATCGATGGGGGCGTGGCGGCCAAGATCTGATCCGGCATCTGACTGCTGCGCGGAAATTCGATTGGAGCAACGACAGGTATGAGTGACAACTTTGAAGTCGAGATGCGGCTGGACGTAAAAGTTCCGATGCGTGACGGCATTGAACTTTCGGCAGATATCTATCTTCCTGAGGCGGCCGGGCCGTTCCCGGTAGTCCTGATGCGTACGCCCTACAGCAACAACATGGACCCGGTCATCATGAAGGCGAGGGGCCTGGCAAACCGCGGTTACGTGTGCGTTATGCAGGATGTCAGGGGCAGGTGGGACTCACAGGGCGAGTACTACGCCTTTCACCAAGAGATCGATGATGGGTTCGACACCCAGGAGTGGGTCGGCCAGCAGGACTGGTGCGATGGAAACATCGGCACGGCGGGCGGTTCTTACGGTGGCTGTGTCCAGTGGCTCAGCGCTCCCCTGAAGAGCCAGTACCTCAAGACGATGGTGCCCCGGGTGATGTGCACCGACTACTACCAGGGCCTGATGCACCCCGGCGGGGCCTTTCAACTCAACGTGATGATGACCTGGGGGATGCGGACCAACGGCCGCACCGGCCAGAGTATCGATTTTCACAACTGGACCGAGGCGTTTCGGTCGCTGCCACTCACCAACCTCGCCGGAAACGCGGGAAGAGACCTGCCGTTCTGGCAGGACTGGCTCGTTCACCCGGACGACGACGAGTACTGGAACGAGGTCAACACCGACCGTCGGTTCGACGAGATCGAGGTTCCATCGCTGATCATGGGCGGCTGGTACGACCTCTACGCCATCGATACTTTCGACAACTTCACCGGGCTCAGGGAACGGGGAGGCAGCGAGGCGGCACGCGGCTCGAAACTGATCGTGGGGCCATGGCCACACGCGCTGAGCGTATCGACCAAGACGGGTGATATCGACTTCGGCGCAGGGTCCAGACTTGACCTCGATTCCATCGAACTGGCGTGGTTCGACAGATGGCTGAAGAACAACGATTCCGGTACCGAAGATGCACCGATCAGGCTGTTCGTTATGGGCGTCAACAGGTGGCGTGACGAACAGGAATGGCCGCTGGCGCGGACCGACTGGCAATCATGGAACCTGCAATCGGCCGACGGAGCGAACTCGGCGAGGGGAGACGGCAGGCTATCGACAGAATCGTTCAGCGAAGGGTCGGGCGCAGACGATCAAGTCGATCGCTTCACCTACGATCCCGAGTTCCCAGTACAAACCCTCGGGGGCAACAACTGCTGTTCTCCCGACATCGTCCCGTGGGGGCCGTACGACCAGCGTCCGGCCGAGGCGCGCCGCGACGTGCTCTGCTACACGACCGATGTGCTGACCGACGATCTGGAGGTGACAGGGCCGATACGCCTGCAACTCTTCGCCGCCACCGACGGCCTCGACACCGACTGGACCGCCAAGTTGGTCGACGTTTCGCCAACGGGATATGCGAAGAACCTGTGCGACGGGATCATCAGGGCGCGCTATCGCCAGGGCTTCGACAAGGCCGTGCTGCTGGAAGCCGGTGCGGTCTACGAGTACGAAATCAAGGTTGGCGTAACGAGCAACGTGTTCAAAAAGGGACACCGGATTCGTCTCGAAGTTTCATCGTCAAACTTCCCGAGGTACGACCGCAACCTCAACACTGGTGGCGATCTGTACAGCGAAACCGATATGAGGGTGGCCCGCCAGGCCGTTTTTCACTCTGCTGAGTATCCGTCGCAGCTCATCCTGCCGGTTATACCGGGTGGGTGAGGGGCCCGGTGGGAATTCTCGGACCGTTGACCGGGGTCCCCTCACATGGTGATGACGATCTTGCCCTTGACGTGTCCGTCCCCGAAGTACCGAAATGCCTCGGCAACTTCGCTTAGCGGGTAAGTTCTGTCGATAACCGGTACTACCTTGCCGACTTCAAAGAGTTCCAGTATGAAATCCAGGCCCTCGTTCGGTTTTGCCCCACCCGTGCCCATTTTCTTGCCGCTGAATATCGAAATCCAGATGCCCAGGAACATCGTCTGGAAAAACCTGACCTGGGAGCCACCGATCACACAGTAGGCTCCGCCGGGACTTAGCGCCCGCTTGTAATCGAAGACTGAACGGTGCGTCGCGACGTCGATTATCAGGTCGTACTGCTCGCCGTTTCGGGTGAAGTCTTCCCGGGTGTAATCGATCACGTGATCTGCGCCAACCGAAACATCGTCCATCCTGCGCCGTCCCGCCATACGTTCGATTCACCGGATCTGGCCGGGGCAATCTCCGGCGCGAGATTGAAGCCGTTTTGCCGCATGTGCACAAGAATCGCCGATTCGCAGGCAAGATTACCGGGAGCGTTGGGCCGGTTGGTCCTCCTGAGATCGAACGCTTCCCCTGCCCGCTCTACCCTGAAATGAATGTTGTACGAACCGGTGTCGAGAGGTGATATTGCTGCGCCGCCAAGTCCGTAAGCATCGACCACGACAGCGGGGACGACCAGCACATCTTCCCGCAGCCGGGCATCGCGTAATTCGGGCAGGTCGAGGTCAGGAAAGTGGCTTAGAGACATTGGTTGCGAATGGGTTTATCACGCAGGCAGGCATGGAGGATATCGCCCCCAGCAACGTTCGAGCAGAATCAATCGTCGATTTCCTTCTCCCTCCCAAACGCGGCTAAAGCAATTCCAGCACAAACCCGCCTGCTGCGGCAACAACGACAACTGACCAGGGCGGCAGTTTCCAGATTGCCAGCAACCCGAACAACACGATTACGAGTCCGAAATCTTCTGCATTGCGCACGCTGCCGGTCCATATCGGACTGTAGAGAGCCGATAACAGCAAACCTACGACGACCGCATTCACCCCCGCGATGGCGCCCCGCACCCGGTTGCTTTGGCCGAGATGTTTCCAGAACGGCAAAACACCCCATACGAGCAAGAACGAAGGCACATAAATCGCTGCCAGGGCGACAAGACCGCCTATCCACGGCTGTGAAAATAAGCCGTCGCCATCGTCTGGGTTGCTGATCGAAGTGCCGAGGAAGGCAGCGAATGCGAACAGCGGCCCCGGAACGGCCTGCGCTGCGCCGTACCCAGCGACAAACTGATCGTTGTCTATGTATCCGGCTTCGACCGTTTCCGAGTGCAGCAGTGGCAGCACAACGTGGCCTCCGCCAAATACAAGCGAGCCTGAACGGTAGAAATTTTCGGTGACATCAATTTCGTCCCGACCTGTCGTTTCGGCAAGTGCAGGGAGTCCGACGAGGAGCACGAAAAACCCGACGAGAACCGCGAGCGCCAGTTTTCTGGGTCCTGAACTGACCGATGGCGAACTGTCAGCGCCGTCCTGTTCTGGGTTGGAATCGCGCCCGGCTCCCCGGAAGAGTAGTAGTCCGAGAATCCCGCCAAAAACTATCACCGCGACCTGCCATAGAGCTCCTGGCACAAGCAGCATGAATACAGTCGCAGCGATTCCAATCGTGATACGGCGGCGGTCCGACCAGAGCGTTCCCGCCATGCTCCAGACCGCGAGCGCAACGACTGCAACCACTGCCAGTTTCAGCCCGGATAACCAGGGGGATTCGGCAACATTTTCGACTTCGGATACGCCATAAGCGAAAGCTATCAGGACGATTGCCGACGGCATGGTGAAACCGAGCCATGCTGCAAATCCACCGGCATGCCCGGCGCGCAGTGTGCCTATCGCAATACCGAGCTGGCTGCTGGCGGGTCCGGGCAATAGCTGACAGAGTGCCACAAGGTCACTGAACGACCTGTCGTCGAGCCAGCCGCGGCGGGCCACGTACTCTTCCCGGAAATAACCGATGTGCGCTATCGGTCCACCGAAAGAAGTCAGCCCCAACCGCAGGGCGATCAGAAAAACGTCAACCAACTTGATCAAGATTTCGACCCTGAATACAGATGTTGTTCGACCAACCACGGGCCGTAACGTTCGCAAGCCGATAGTATGACCCTCGCTCAATATCCCCACATTTTGAGTACGACCGGCAACTTCAGCCCGTCGAGCCCCTTCAGGTGGCGGTTGCCTGAACCGGGAATCGAAATAAGTTGACAACGCGCTCTGAAAGCAGACCGGTAGTGAAGCTGGTTCGAGGTATCGTTATGCAGTCGCTTTTTTCAAGTGGTCCGTATGACGGATTGCCCGGTTGCAAAATGGCCGAATCGCAGACTGGTTGACCGGGTGGCCGCTAACGAGCAGTGAGAATCGAGTGGTAAATGCCTGAGTGGTTACTTGAAGTGATGCTCCCTTCCGTGGTGTTCGGCGGGCTGCTCATCATGTGGATCACGATTCCGGCCCCAGAGGGTGAGTCGGACTTCGCCAGTCGGCTGCGCGACAGGTTCCGTAAATAATGTTTGCAACCGCCGATCGCAAACGACTTCTCGTCGGCCTTGTGCTGCTGATCATCATCATGGGGATGTTTCTTGCGTTCAATCGCCTGCCGAAGATCGGCATCGTGGGCGAAGACCTCGATGCGGTCAGCTCGCCCGGACGCCAGTGTTTCCAGGGTTTCTGTATCGACCGTGACCCCGGAACGAGTTTTATCACCCGGTGGGTCAAGTTTTCAATTTCGTATTTGAGGCTTGTCACCGTCGGCATGACGTTCGCTTTCATCACTGCCGGGCTTGCTGAGGCGTTTCTGTTTTCGAAATCTGTCGGCAGGGGCCTGCCTACAGCCGGAATGTTCCGGCGGACGGTCCAGGGTGCAGCAGCCGGCGGGATGATGAATCTGTGTTCGGCCTGCATCGTCCCCGTTTCGTCGGCTTTCCACCGGCGGGCGAGCATCGAAGGCGCGGTCGCGATGGTCCAGGGCTCGACCACGCTGAATATTCCGGCGCTGGCGATGGTGTTTTTCGTGTTCAGCCCCGTTCTCGGGTTCAGCCGCCTGATCTTCGCGATTGTCGGTGCGCTGATAATCGGGCCGATCGTCGTGATGAGCGTACGACGGGACAGGGTGCAGCCCGTTGAGATTCCCGATACGTTCAAGGACCCAGCCGATCTTCTGGGCTGGAGACAGGTCTTGCTGCCGGCCTTCAGGCAATGGGCGAAATCGAGTATCGGATATGCCATCCGCCTCTCGCCAATCATGATTCTTGCCGGATTCGCCAGTGGCCTGGTGATCCAGTGGCTGAGTCCGGAAGTCGTTGCGACATATCTTGGCAACGACGTACAGGGGGTTTTGATCGCGGCAACGTTCGGCGTGTTGATCAACGTACCGTTGCTGTTTGAAATACCGCTGGTTGCACTTTTGCTTTTGCTGGGCATGGGCACAGCACCAGCAGCGACGCTGTTGTTTGCGGCGGCGGCCGGGGGGCCGGTGACCTTCTGGGGGCTGGCCCGGCTAATGCCGCGCAAGGCCATCGCCACATTCGCCACTGCGACCTGGGCGGTTGGAGCGGCCGGCGGGTTGCTGGTGTTGCTTGGCGGGGCGTATTTCTGGGAAGACGCGGGCCTCAGCGACAGGGTGGCGAAGGCGGCTGGGACGCCAACGGTCGAAGAACTTTTCGTCGCGTCGACCGGAGACCCGGTCGACCCCGCCGATTACCCAGGGGTTTTCGACGGCATTCCCACCAGCGACGAATTCGCCCCGTTCCGCAACGTCGCACCCTTGATCGGGACGGATGCGCTGATCGAAAACCGGTACCCGGGAGTGGCGATCTTCGACTTCGACAGAGATGGCGACCTCGACTTCTATGTAACTTCGGCTGAGACAAACGCAGTGTTCCAGATAACTCGCGGTGGGCCGAACAGGTTGTTCAGAAACGAAGGCGATGGGCGTTTTATTGATGTCGCAGCAATCGCCGGTGTTACTGCAGACACGCAAAACTCGACTGCTGTCGCAGCCTGCGATTTCGACAATGACGGCTACCAGGACTTGTATGTCGGGGCGCAGGGGCGCATTGGCGACAACCTCGACTATCGGTCTGCCGCACAGGACCTCGAGCTGGCCGTTGTGGTGCAGGACCGGCTCTTCCATAACAACGGCGATGGAACATTTACCGATATCACCGCTACCGCCTTCGCAGAACACGTCAACATTCGTTCGACGGCCAGCGTTGCATGCGGGGACGTTGACAACGACGGCTGGACTGATATCTACGTTGGAAACAGGGCCGATCAGGACTTCGTACGTTTCGACACCTCCCGTCATCATGGCAACTACAACACGCTGTTCAGCAACAACGGTGTAGACGACAACGGAGATCTGACCTTCTCGGATATGACGGAAGAGGCGGGCCTCGTCTCGCCACCGATCCGGATGCGGGACACCGACGGCAATCCGATTACCTTCTCCGGTCCGGGTGGAGAACCGATCGAAGGATTCGACATTAGCTTTGTCGATGCAAACGGCAATGTTGTGGGCGATCCTGCGGGGCAGACATGGGCGACGATGTTTTTCGACCATGACTCTGACGGCGACCTCGACTTGTGGATTGCCGACGATGGCGACAGGTTGAAGGTTTACCGCAACGACTCGACGGCCGCAGGTCTGGCGTTTACGAGCATCGAAGAGCAGCTGGATATCGACCAGATGGGCCAGTGGATGGGGTTTGCACTGGGCGACTATGACGGCGATGGCGATCTTGATGTGTTCGTCACCAACATGGGGTTCCAACCCCTTGCCCGACCCTGGAACGGCGTCCCTTCGGCCGATTGTGTCTACTACCATGCCTCGGAATCGGGTACTTGCTTCCATGCGCTGATCGAGAACCGGGTAAATGAAGGAGCCGACCCCGATCGCCGCGGTGCGTGGCAAATCGTGACAGGAAGCACCGAGGTCGAGCCGAGTGCGGTCCTGCCTCCCACTTCGCTGACGGGTGAATTCAAGGCAGCCGACGATGGCCCCATTTCAGGACTTGAAGCTTACGAGTTCGGCTTCGGCACGGTCTTCTTCGACATGGACAACGACGCCGACCAGGACCTCTACTGGCTGGGCTCCCTGGCATCACGCGGGGAAGGACCGAACGGCAATTTAGCCCCGGGAATCGGGCGCATGCTGCAGAACACCGGCAGTGGTGGCTTCAGAGATGTCACCGTTGAGGCACAGCTGGTCGATTCGCTTGGCGTGGACTATTCGATTCTCGATACAGACGACCCCGATTTCAGCGCGGCAAAACAGCGGCTGGGCATCGAATTCCACGAAAACGGTAAAGGTGTGGCGGTCGGAGACCTTAACGGCGACGGAGCGGTGGACGTTATCGCGACGAACAGCAACGGCGAGACCTTTGATGCGGGTGGCGACCCGATAGTCGTTGGCGGTCCGTTATTCGTGTGGATGAACTCGAGTAACGACAACAACTGGATTTCGTTCCGCCTGACCGGGCGCATGGCGATTGACGGGAGCGGGTCGAATGCCGATGCGATAGGTACCAGAATCATGGTTACCCACATCGGGCCGAACGGCACACCGATTACCCAGGTCAGGGAAGTCCTGGCTTCGTCGAGCTTCCTCTCAATGAGTTCGACCGAACTTAATTTCGGGCTCGGGGATGCCAGCAGAGTGGACGTGGCCATCGAATGGCCGAGCGGCGTTGAAACGAACCTGAATGATGTGGACCTGAACCGGCTGCACGATCTGGTCGAACCGGCAGGGTAGCGACTAATCTGGCTCTGTTTGCTCGGCGCGAACAGGCTTCGTCAGTATCGACAGCAGCAACCCGAGCAACGAAAAGGCCGTAACGAATACGTAGGCCAATCGCCAGCCGTTCATGAACGACCGGCCAGCCGCCTGGTCGCCCCCGATTTCGCTTAGCGGAATGTCAAATCCCTCCGAGACCATAACTCCCACGATGGTAGCCGACCCGATCGCCTGCCCGGTTACGTTCCCGACGTTTCGGGTCAGGTTGGTCAATGCGCCGACCACCCCGAGCGAACCCCGCGGCACCGCGCCCATGATGATGCTGTTGTTCGGCACATTCCACAGTCCCATGGCAAGGCCGTTGACCAGCATTACGACCATCACTTTCCACATTTCGGTATCGGATGTGAAGGTCATGAACGCAACCGCGGTGACAACCAGCATCACGAAACCGAATATCGCGAACGGGCGCTCGCCGAATTTATCGCCGAGGCGTCCTGAACTCTGGGCGGCAATCCCCATTCCAAGCGATGTAAGGAACAACACTCCGCCTGCGGCCGCCTCTTCGAGACTTCGCAGGCTGATCAGGTAGATCGGCATCAGGAACCGGACTGCCGTCGTGCCAAGAAATCCCAGGAACCGGGTCGCCACCGCCATGGTGAAAATGAGGTTCCGGAACAAACGCAGTTCCAGCATCGGCGAATCTGTCTTGATCTCCCACCAGACGAACACGGTGAACAGCATCACGGCCGTCACCGTGCCACCGAGGATCAGCGGGGAAAGGACGGGGACACCGAACGGGTTGTTGATGAGAATTACGGCGATGATGACGGTTGCACCCGACAGGATTGCACCCAGCCAGTCGAACGAGGGCCGCTGCTGCGGTCGGTTCGGGCTAACCCGATTCTCATCGAGAATGAAGTAGCCGGCCACGAACGCGATTCCAATGGGAATCGTCAGGGCCCAGAACATCGCCTGCCAGGGTAGCCATTGCAACATCAACCCGGCGATGATTGGACCCGATGCACCACCGAGCGCCACGGCAGTGGTCTGGCTTCCAATGGCCTTACCCCGCTCACGGGCAGGGAATACGGAAATCACCATGGCGGTTCCGACTGATTGACCCATCGAGTTCCCGATGGCCGTTACAACTCGAGCCGTGATCAGTAGACCGAAGGTCGGCGCCAGTGCTGTAAAGACCGCACCGCCGCCGAAGAGGACCAACCCGATCAGGTGAACTTTGCGGCGTCCGATGATGTCTGCCAGCCTGCCCATCGGCATCATCAGGGCGCTGATGGTCAGACCCTGAGCGATGACTACCCAGGAAACTGAGCGGAGAGTGACATCGAAGTGGTCGGCAATTTGCGATAGTCCGACGAAGACCATCGACATGCTGGCGACCATGGTGACGAACGAGATTGCGATCGCCGCGAAGGCTTTCCATTTGTAGGAATCGTCTGGGCTTGTCGGCCTGGTCGACCGTGGGGCCGGGGGCTCCGTGCCGGAAACTCTGGACGAGTCGGTCAAGCGGGGTCGTCGGTGTGACACAGAGCGGCAGAAAGGCGTGCTACGGAAGCGTTCAGGTTGGACATCGGCGCCATACTACTCCCGCCCCGAGGTGAATGAGTATTGACTTCGGGAGAAGTCGCGGCAACTTGCTTACGCCAGTCTTCTGGCAAGTCGTGAGACGATGCCCGGAGCTCAAAGAGATCGCTTCGGTCTAAATAGCTTTGCTCTCTACCCAGTCAAGGTCGAACTCGAATCCGAAGCCGGGCGCATCAGAGGGTTTCAGGTAGCCGTCCTTGATGACCGGCGTCCCCGGAAGCACGACCATTTCTTCCAGCGGGACTCCGGGTGGCGATACCCCCTCAGACCGTTCGGCCCACATTACGGCCGGCATCGCGTAGGCGAGGTGCTGGCCGTACGGGTAGTTCGTGCTGGCATGCGGGATCACGGTGAGTCCGTATGCCTCCGCCAGATGGCAGATCTTGATACCTGCGGTCATTCCACCCACCCACTGGAGATCTGGCTGGAAGATATCTACGAGGCCGTGGCTCGCTGCGAGCGCGAACGGGTGAATTCCGTACCAGTGCTCTCCGGTGGCGAGCGTCTGATAGGGAATACGCTGGCGTAGATTAAAGTAGCTGTCCATGTCATCGGGCAGCATGTAGTCCTCAAGCCACTTGATCCGGTACGGGCGGAGTGCCTCGGAAAGACGCACCGTATAGTCGGTGTTCAGCGACATCCAGCCATCGACTGCAATCTCGATGTCATCACCCACCTGCTCCCGGGTTCCGGCGACCAACTCTTCGCTGCGGTTGATTCCAGCGAGCCCGGCGTCGGGTCCTTCTCGCAGAAAAAGTTTGACCGCTTTGAAGCCAAGCTCGAGGAACCACTCAATGGAGTTTTCCGTGCGGTACGAGATATCTGTATTGCTGGCGTAGCAGAAGATTTTCTCTTTCTGCGGACCACCGATCAGTTCGTAAACTGGTACGCCGAGTAGTTTCCCTTTCAGATCCCACAGGGCGTTGTCGACCGCGCTTATGGCGAAGCTGGTCACCCCGCCGGCCCCGTATGGCGAAACGGCCTTCTGCATCAGGTCCCAAAGCCGCTCAGTGGCCATGCAGTTCGCACCCTCGATCAGCGGTCCGAGATGATCGTTGATGAGCGGCACGGTCACCCCGCTGTGGAGTGTCAGGCCGAAGCCCCAAGTGCCATCGTCCGCGGTGACCACACATGCCGTCCGTTTCCACGGATTGCCCCAGTCGGAACGTTTGAGTTCGGGGTAACGCTGCATCGGGCTGACGAAGCCATCGGTTTCGATTTTCGGAACCCGCGGCCGGGTGTTAATCTGGGGCGATACGTCGACTTCTATGGCTTTAACTGACCTGATGTTCATGTGATTTGCTCCGGGCGTCATCGGACGACTAGGTCGCGCAGGAAGCTCCGCGGGGCACGCCAGAGCCTGTAGGCGAGCAGGATAACCCAGGCGTTCGTTCCGGGCGTCGTCGTTTTGCTCCGGGCGCACATTCCTGCTTGGTCGCGGCTGCAATCCACCCTCCCCTAACCCCTCCCGAAGGAGGGGGAGACGCGCAAGGCTCCGGGCGTACGGGGCGCACTCCGGCTAGTCTCCTCGGTAATTCTCGTCGGCGTTGGCCCTGAGGAAGTCCATGTTGATCTCGATCCCCAGTCCGGGGGCGTCGGGGACGTGCAGGCTGCCCTCTCGCACATCGATGGGGGTTTCGATAAAGACGTCGTAGGCATCGAGCCGGTGGCGCGCGGTCTCGAGCTTGTAGAAGTTGGGGACACTCATCATGACATGTGCGCCGGCGAGCACGTTGATCGGCCCGCTGGCATCGTGTGGCGAGATCGGCACGTAGTATGCCTCGGCCATCGTCGAGATTTTCTTCAGTTCAGAGATACCGCCTGTCCAGGTGACATCGGGCATCAGGAAATCGGTGAGGTCCTGTTCGAGGACGGCGACGAATTCCCAGCGGGTGTGCAGGCGTTCGCCCACGCTGATCGGGAGTTCTATCTGGGCCCTGACATTTTTAAGGGCATGGGTGCTTTCGACCGGCACCGGCTCTTCCCACCAGTGGATGTTCGAGCTGCTGACGCTCCGTGATAGGCGGACCGCGGTCGGTACGTCAAACCTGCCATGCGCGTCGATCAGCAGTTCCATGTCGGGTCCTGCGCCCTCGCGAAAAGCGGCGGTGATTTCGTTTCCTTCAGCTTCGCCGCGGGCGTCCATCTTCCCGCTGAGATAGCCGTTTTGCTCCTCAGCCATTGATGGGTAGGGATCGAATTTCAACGCCTTGTGGCCCGAATCGGCTATCTCTTTGCCCTGTTTGCGGGCTTCATCGGGCCCGATGTTAGGGTCGGGGTGTGTGTACAGTTCGATGCTGTCCCTGACCGCGCCGCCGAGCAGGTTGTAGATCGGTTGGTTAAGAGCTTTGCCACGGATGTCCCACAGCGCAATGTCGATACCACTGATGGCGTTGGTCGATGCACCCCGCGATCCCATGTAGGTGAATCTTCGGAAGATCTTGTTCCAGATTTTCTCGATCTGGATCGGGTCGTCGCCTTCGATCATGGGTCCCAGTTCCCGGAGAATGGCGCAGACTGCCCGGTTGGCCACCGGGTGCGTAGTGGTCACTTCTCCCCAACCGGTAATGCCCTCGTCGGTCTTCACTTCAACAAATATGTACTCGCCCGGGCGACCGAAGTAGTAGGCGGCCCTTGCGTGCAACAACCAGGGAGTGACTTTTGTGATCTTCATGAGGGGGAGTTGAACCTGACCTGCAGCTGAATGGAAAGATGCCGAATGCGGGTGTATTTTCAGCGCATTTCAGAAGGGCCACAAGGGCGATTCGGGAATGAACGCGGGAGAAATTGATGTTGCAATTTCGTCCCGGAGCGGTAGCCCCATGGGGCGTCTCACCGGTAGGCTCAACGAAATCGGGCGTCTGGCGGGCGTACGAAAATCAGAAAAAGGGAAGCTCAATCCAGTGTCGAGGACCGGAGCTCGTGAGTCGCTTAACGTTGTGGTCATTGGTGCCGGATCCGCCGGGCTGGCTACAAGTTATTTTCTCGGCAAGCTTGGCATCGAGCACGTCATTCTGGAGCGGGGCGAGATCGCCAATACCTGGATCACCGAACGGTGGGACGAATTCCACCTCGTGAACCCGAACTGGGCGGTCCGGTTGCCGGGGTTCCACTACACCGGAACCGACCCCGGCGGATACCTGTCGAAAAACGAGACGATCGAATATCTGCGCAACTACGCCCGGAGTTTCAGCGCCCCCGTGCGGACCGGCGCGGAAATTACGTCGCTCGCCTGTGACGGAGACCAATATGTGCTTTCTACGACGAACGGTGAAGAGGTGGCGGCTCGATGCGTTGTGGTTGCGACCGGTGCGTTCGGCATACCGAAGATTCCTTCGTTCAGTCCGGGGATTCCGGGTTCCATTGACCAGATGCATTCGGCGGAGCACAGCAACGAAGCGGCACTTGCCGAAGGCGCGGTGCTTGTCGTTGGCTCCGGACAATCCGGGGCACAGATAGCAGAAGAACTTCTCGATTCCGGTCGCCGGGTGTTTTTATCTGTGGGCAGTGCCGGCCGACGTCCTCGACGGTATCGGGGTCGGGACTCGTCGTGGTGGAACTACACGATGGGTAACTTCGATAGAACAATTGAGAACGTTGAGTCGGTCGAGGCCGCCCGCTTCGGCTCCTCAGCCCACACCAGCGGCGCTGCCGGAGGCCACGACATTTACCTGCGCAAGATGGCAATGGACGGCGCGATTTTACTGGGGCCTGTGATCGGCGGGGGCGGTGAAGTACTGGCGTTTCGGACTGACCTGCTCGAGATTCTGCGAAAGGTGGATGAGTATCCGGTCAGGTGGAAACAAATAGTCGACGCGTACGTCGAACAGAATGGGATACAGGTACCTCCTGATGATGGGTTCGAGCCCCCGGGGATCGGCAACTGGCCGAAAGAAGAAAGCCCCGCTTCGCTGAACCTGGTGGAGGCAGGTATTTCGACGATTATCTGGGCGACGGGGTTTCAGTATGACTTCGACTGGATCAGGCTACCTGTGACAGGCGAGCGTAATTTTCCTGTCCAACATCGTGGCGTGACGGATTTTGCGGGTCTGTATTTCATGGGTTTGCAATGGATGTTCGGGGCGAAATCGGCGCAGTTCATCGGTGTTGGCGAAGACGCCGAATACGTGGCGGGACACATCGCCGAACGGTTCGGGTAGCTGCGATGGTCGGCCCTCGCGGTCGGCCAAAGCAAACCGCCCGCTCCGACTGAACGGATGCGGGCGGTCACATGGATTCGAGTTGTTCGACCTAGTCGTCGGCCCCGGTCGGCACAGGTCCTGTTGCCGGGCTTGCAGTCTCAAGCGGTGACGCCGTCGGCTTCCGACCCTCGATTGAGATGTTCGGCAGCCATTCGAGCCAGCTCGGGAAGTACCAGGCCTTTGTGCCAAGAATCCGCAGAACGCTTGGCACCAGCACAGACCGAACGATCGTTGCATCGATCAGCACTGCTGCCCCAAGACCGAATCCCATCGATTGGAAGAAGGCGATGTCGCCGAGTGCGAACCCGCCGAACACCGCGACCATGATGAGCGCAGCGCCGGTGATGATACTGGCAGTTTTTCGGAGGCCGAAGGCTACGGATTCGGCTGCGAGACCGGTTTCGTCATAGCGTTCCTTTATCCTGCTGAGCATGAACACGTGATAGTCCATGGACAGTCCGAAGAGGATGCTGAACATGAACAGGGGTAACCAGAATTCGATCTGGTCGACCTGCTTGAAACCAAACAGATCGATCAGGAACCCTTTCTGGAATACCAGCACCAGCAGTCCATAGGATGCGCCCACCGACAACAGGTTCATCATGATCGAAGCGATCGAGATCGTGATCGAGCGGAAGGCAAACAGTAGCAGCACGAAACTGAGGCTGAGCACGGCCGCAAATATGATCGGGAGGTACTCATCGGTGATTTTTACCGAATCGACGACTTCAGCCGTATCGCCTCCCACCAGCGCTTCGTAGGAACCCGCTGGCACATCTTCGAATGCTTCCGGGATGAGCTCTCCCCTCAGGCGTCTGATGGTGTTCAGCGCGGCCTGTTTCTGGGGATCGCCGGGGATCTTCGCCTGCAATCTCGCCAGGTTCACACTTGGTTCAATGCGCACTTCAGGTGGTTGCAACCCCGAGTCTGCGTCGATCAACCCTTCAAGTTTCGTGATTGCCGCTGCGATATTTGAAGAACCAACGTCGCCTTCGATCACGATAATTGCCGGGGCGTCTGAACCGAATCCGAACTTGGCATCAAGCAGTTCGAATCCGATCTTTACCGGTTCTTCGTCGGGCAGTACTGAAATGCCGCTAGTGCCCTTTTTCAGATCGAGGTAGAAGTAAGAAAGCACCAGCAGGATGCCCGCAGCCAGGATCATGCTGATGACCGGGCGTTTCATCACCGAAACGGTGATTGCGTTCCAGAAACCCGTCGGAGAATCGGGGTCTGAAATCGTTGGGTTCCCGAGGCCAAACGAACGGTTCGATTTGCTGAATCGGCGTGCAAGTGTCAACACCGTGAGTATCAACATCACCCCTGCTGAGACCATGATGATTTCGGTTCCAAAACCTATGGTGAGGGTCAGGACGGCCCCTCCCAGGATGAAGAGGCCCAGCGTGAGCGGAAGCGGCGCCCGCACGGCCGACACTTTATCGCCAAGGATTCCGATAATCGCCGGGAGCAGCGTGCTAGCGGTTATGACTGCTGCAAACACAACGAGAATTGCGCCTATTCCAAAAGCCTGGAATGTACGTTCCGGGATGATCAACATGCCGAGCAGGGCCAGCACCACGGTCAATCCACTGAATACCACGGCCGTACCCGCCGAGCCCCCTGCAGCCTCGATTGCCTGCTGTTTTTCAAGCATGTTTTCCCGCTCTTCTTTGTAGCGTGAGAGGATGAACAGCGAGTAGTCGATTCCGACCGCCAGACCCATCATGGAGATGATGTTTGGAACGAACTCGTTGAGTTCCATAAACTGCCCCACGATCGAGGTCAGTCCTATGGCAAGGAAAATAGCGACAATGGCGAGGATGATCGGAATGAAGGCCGAAACGACTGCTCCGAACACCAATGCCAGAATGATTATCGCGATGCCGACACCGATAGTTTCACCGGTCACCAGATCGCTTTCTGCAAGTTCGCTGAACACCTGGTTTACGCTGGCGTTGCCCAGCATGTAGACCTCGAAACCGTCCCTGCTAAATTCCTCGCGAATCTGGAGGAACGCGTCTATCCGACCCGCTGAATCTTCATAGACGTCAATAGAGGTAAGCAGAGTTGTGCCGTCTTCCGAAACCTGCCCCTCATAATCGCGGAAATGGCCTCGCATGATCGGAAGGTCGCCTTCTTCGAGCACCTCTGCAGCCTGGACTGCGGCGAGTGCATCGCCGTACTCCGTTACATGCTGATCGAAGACCGGATCGCCCGGGCCGATTCCGAGGTCTTCGGCGACAATCAGAATGAGTTCAGATGATGTTTCGGGCCCTTCGCTTGCGCCCTGTTGATCGTTGCCATCCAGCGGCCCGAAGCGATAATTTATCAGGTTCTCGGCACGTTTAAATTCAAGTTCCTGCGTCGGTCCCTGCTCCCCATCCAGCGCACTTTCCAGCAACGTACTCGACAACGCGCCTGCTGCGACCAGCACCAGTACCCATCCGAGCAGCGTCCACCAGGGACGACGTCCGCTGAAGCTGGCAATTCCCTCTACAGAAAGTTTCATCTCTATCTACACGGTTCCGACGGCGATTTTCTGAAATCGCCCGAGATGTTTTTTTGCTATCACAGTGCAGGTAGTACGCCCATGCGTGACGAAAATCACGCTTTCTGGTATGTAATCAGCAAAATGAGCCAAACCATACTATGCGATTGGTCGACTCAACAGGCAATCTAGTCGGTTGCGTCTGCATTTGAATCCCCACCAAGGGGTATTTTTGGTGCGAATTTGCTCACAGCCAGGCCACAGTTGACGAAAATGTCCGTGTTTGCAGGGTTGTGTCGGCACGCAACGTACAGGAAAGTCCAGATCAGTCGTTATCCGGTAGCTTCGTGACCAGAATCAAGTTTTCTTAGGTACTTTCGGGAAACTTCGTGGAATGACCCTTGCCGTTGAGATCTTCAAGCAGAGCCAGGTCGTCTGCACCGCGAATCATTACCATCGCGGCGTCCGTTGGGGCGATGCTGCCGCGATGATGGTGATTCCTGATGTAGAGTGCTCCGCAAATCACGTATTCCAATTTTCTGAAGATTGGCTGAACCTATGCCGAAGATGTCCGGCGCTCGATTTCTTGCTGAAACCCTCCACGGATATGGCGTTTCACACTTTTTCTTTATGCCGGTGATCGTCGCTGATGCCATGCCGGAAATGGAACGACTGGGCATTACACGGGTGATGGCTCACAGCGAAAAACCCGCGGCCTACATGGCCGACGGCTATGCCCGGGCGAGTCGTTCAGTTGCGTTCTGCGGGGCGCAGTCGGTTGGTGCAAACAACCTGGCCGCTGGCTTGCAGGACGCCTATCTCGCCAGCTCGCCGGTGATCGCCCTTACAGGACGATTGCCGCAGGAACTGCAGGACCGGTGGGCGTACCAGGAAGTCGACCACTCGAATCCATTCAACGCAGTTACCAAGTTCAGCAGTCAGGTGAATACCACCGAACAATTTCCAATGTATTTGAGGCAGGCGATTCGGGAGGCGACAACCGGGACTCCCGGACCCGCGCATCTCGATCTTGCAGGAATCGCAGGCGGCAATATTTCAACAGGGGAAGCCGACCTTGAGATCGTGATCGAAAGCCAGTTCAGCAGCCTGCCACCGTTCCGACCCGAACCCGACTCAAGTTCGGTAAACGCCGCGCTGGGCGAAATTTCTCGAGCGGAACGACCGGTGATAGTTGCCGGTGGTGGTGTTACCGCCTCAGACGCAAGCAAGGAACTGATCGCCCTCGCTGAACGACTCAACGTCCCTGTCGCCACCGCGCTGAACGCGAAACACATGTTCCCGCCCGACCACCCGCTCGCGGTTGGCGTACCGGGTGCCTACTCACGGGCTTGCGCCAACCAGGTGCTGGCCGAATCCGATCTTGTGTTCTTCATTGGAAGCCACACGGGCGGCCAGGTGACCAACGACTGGAAGCTCCCACGACCCGGAACGCGAGTCGTTCAAATGGATATCAACGCCGCCGAACTAGGTCGTTCCTTCCCGATTTCTGTTGGCCTACAGTCCGACGTCCGCGCCGGGCTCCAGAAAATGCTCGATGCGAGCAGCGAGGTTGGCTCACCGGGCGATGAGAAGCAGCGTGCGACGTGGGTCGCCCGTACCCAGCAGCTTGTTGCCGATTGGAAGGCAAGCGTCGATCACCTGTGGAACTCTAACGACATGCCGATGAGAACCGAACGACTCAGCAAAGAACTCAGCGATCACATGCCGAGCGACGCGATTCTTCTTTCTGACACGGGCCACTCGGGTATCTGGACCGGCACGATGATCGACTTCACAAGTCCCGACCAATCTTTCATCAGGTGCGCTGGCTCGCTGGGCTGGGCGTTCCCGGCGGCGTTTGGTGCGAAGGCAGCAGCGCCTGACCGACCGGTTATTACCTTCGCTGGTGACGGAGCGCTCTGGTACCACTTCATGGAACTGGACACTGGTGTACGCTACGGGTTGAACACCGTAACCGTGGTGAACAACAACGCTTCACTCAACCAGGAGCGGGGCCTCAACGAACGCAACTACGGCGGTCCCCTGCCCGGATCAGACGAGCTGTGGAAATTGACTGAAACGGATTTTGCAGCAATGGCCGAGCAGATGGGCGGGTTCGGAATCACGGTTAAAAAACCTCGCGATTTCGAAGGCGCTCTCGACCAGGCACTGAACGCCGGTAAGCCCGCGGTGATCGACGTAAAAACCAACATCGACAGCATCGCTCCAGCGGCATGGGACGGTTGAGCCCAAGATCGTTGACCAAGGCCGTTTTGCTGATCTGACCCAGTAACTAGCCGTGTGACTTTTAGCTTTTTACACGCTTTCGAACGGGCCAGACAATGGTCCAGATGTTCGGGGCCAACTATGGGGATAAATATGCTCGCTGCTGGCACCGGAAGGGCCGATATAACACCGCCACTGGGTATCGCCCATGCTGGCTGGGGCGCACAGTCGCATGAGGGCGCGGAGG
This sequence comes from uncultured Dehalococcoidia bacterium, assembly GCA_913048295.1. Taxonomy (GTDB): domain Bacteria; phylum Chloroflexota; class Dehalococcoidia; order Lucifugimonadales; family Lucifugimonadaceae; genus Lucifugimonas. Next base: position 15,496 of record CAJWWK010000013.1, on the reverse strand, counting down.
GCGTCGATATGCCTCTAACGATCACCGCTCTGGTGATCGAACCAGACGGTAACACTGACCCGGCTGCACGCATCGCCATTCTCGATATTGACACCTGCATGCTGGCCCAGGGTTACGACCGTGCCATACGGGAGGCCGTAACCGAAGCGAACGGGATTCCGCCTTCGAATCAGCGGGTTTCGTACACCCATACTCACTCGGGACCGATCGAGGGGCTTTCGTGGATCGTCAAGGGTGCCGAGATGATCGGTCCGTGGTTCGCTTCGATGGGACCGGCTTCGGCGCAGGCGGTTTCCGATGCGATCACCGGGCTCACTCCGGTGCGGGTTGATTCGGGCTCGGGGCACTGCGAGATCAACATCAACCGGCGGCCTGTGAGTCATGATGGAACTGTGTTTACGGGTCGAAATGCGGGCGGTTTCGTCGATCACGAGGTGCTGATAACGGCTATCGACGACCTCGATGGAAATCCCGTTGCGACCCTGGTCAACTACGCGTGCCATCCAACGATCATGGGGCCAGACAACCGACTTATCACTCCCGACTTCCCGGGGCCGGTGCGAGAGACGGTGGAGAGCATCATCGGTGGCACCTGCCTGTTCCTGCAGGGAGCAGCGGGCAACCAGGGGCCTGTAGAGGGGTTTACCGGCGATACGTCCGTTTACCGGCGACTCGGCAAGCAACTTGGAATCGAGGCCGCGAGAATACGCCTGGGCATCGACCCGGTGCCGCGCGAGGAAGTACTCGATGAGATTGTGTCTTCGGGGGCCGACCTGGGTATGTACTCGTTCAACCAGGCGGGCGAGTCGGACAGCACTCTTGCGGTGATCGAGTCTGCTGCCTCGCTGCCGATCAAGGAGATGCCGCCTGAGTCGGAAGTGCAGGATAACTTCGACCGGATCCAGGCAAATTTGGAACACGTCAGGAAAAGCGGTGGCTCGGTCGAGGAGATTAAGCAGGCAGCGTTCCCGGCAAAACGCGAAACCCTGCTGTTGCGTCATACGCAGACGTTTGGCCGGGGCGGTGAAAAGCGAGACATCCCGATTCAGGTGATCAGGCTCGGCAATACGGCGCTGGTTGCGATTCCGGTGGAGCCGTTCGCCGAGATAGGGACCGCGGTGAAAGAGAGATCGCCCGCCGACTGGACGTTGTTTTCGGGTTACTCAAACGGTTACTACGGCTACCTGCCGATGGCGTATGCGTACCCGGAGGGCGGCTACGAGGTCGGCCCGACTGCTCCGTTCGAGGCCGGGGCGGCCGAGCAGATGATCGAGGATTGCCTGGAAGCCATTCAAAAGCTCTGGAGTTAGAGCGCGTTCAAGCGAAACTGGAAACTGAAAAGACACAATATGACCGACACAGCTGACGGGCCAAAACTGGCCATTTCGATAAGTGATTTCAGCGATTCAACGCTGCGGCGTGTTCGCCAGCTTGGCATCACCAACATCCATTCGAGTGGCGGGGCCGGAAGCTCCGATTCCAACTTCGGCCGTGAAGACCAGTTGCCGTGGACCGAGGAATCGCTCGGTGCCGATGTAAATGCGCTCGCAGCACACGGCATAAAGCTGGCGATCAAGATGATTACGGGGTTCCCGAACGCCATCTACGGCCGACCCGGTCGTGATGAAGAAATCGACAGGGTTATTGAATCGGTGAGGGTCGCCGGTCGGCTTGAGATCCCGGTGGTCGAATACAACTGGTACGCCCACCGGATTATCGAGGGTTATTACAACGTGGAAGGCCGGGGCGGTGCCGGGTATCGCGCGTTCGACTACGAGAGGGTGAAAGACCTGCCACCATTACCCGACGAAGGTGCGCACACGTTGGACGAAATGTGGGACAACATCACTTATTTCCTGAATGCTGTTATCCCCGCCGCAGAAGAGGCCGGGGTGAGGATGGCGCTGCACCCCAACGACCCGCCTGCGCCGATCAGCCGGGGGTCGGAGCAGATCATGGGGAGCATTGATGGGTGGAAGAAGCTGGTCGGCCTGTTCGACAGCACCGCGAACGGCATAACGTTCGACTGTGGAGTTACACGCGAGATGGGCGGCGATCCGGTGGAAACCGCACGCTACTTCGGAGGTCTCGACAGGATAAACCATGTTCACTGGCGCAACGTGATCACCGAAATCCCCGGCGAAAAGTACACCGAGGTGTTCCTGGACGAGGGCGAAGTCGACATGCTGGCGGTTATGAAGGAGCTGGTGCGGCAGGGATACCCTCGCCTCGTGTATCCCGAGCACCCGCCGGCGTTGGACCACGACAGGGAACATCCCCTCGATGGGATCGGCGCAGGGTATACCGGCTTCGCTTATACAGTCGGCTACGCACGGGCCATGCTGCAGGCGGCACTGGCCGAAAAGTGAACTCGATTTGTCGATCGCCCCCGAGGGCATTAGTATCACGCCAACTCCCGCTTCAACCGACTTCACACCGCCATCGGAGACTACGCCATGTACAACCTGAACCATATTCATCTGAAATCCAACGACCCGAGAAAAACGGCCGAATGGTGGGTCGAAAACTTCGGATTCGAGATCGTCGACGATTCGACAAGGCACACCGGCGACCGTTTTGTGAAATGTCGTTCGGCAAACGGTATCCCGGTGAACATTTCGGGGCCGCTCGATGGCCAGACACTACCGGAGAGCGATTCTGGCTCGAATCTCGGCCTTGAGCACTTCGGGTTCGACGTGGACGACATCGACGCTGAAATCGAGAGGCTCGGCGCGGTCGGCGCACCGCTCGTGGACGGCCCGAACGAACTGCCGGATGGCACGCGTTTTTGCTGGGTGAGCGCACCTGACAACGTTCGGGTCGAGCTGATCCAGTGGCCCGGATAGTCGGCCGTTCGTAACTTTCCACCACCCCCGTTTCCACCCGGTCCCGCCGTCACCACAACCCGATCGCCAATTGTGTTACCGACTGTCGCCGTGTGGATGATTACATCCGCAAGATTTCGACCTGCGTTCTCCATCATCTGGAGTAACGTTATGCCCAAATCGCTAATCATCACGCGGTCAATTTCACGCATTTGATTAGCAGTTACGGATGGGATTCCTGGTGAAGATATTGGAAACGACTGAAGCCTCGGTTACAGGTTAATGCGAACGACGGATTGTCGTAGATCGACCCACCCGCCGTGTCCTGATAGCTATATCAATCGAACCGCGCCCTACGCCGTGGAGACGACTCCGCGTGGAGGTAAATCATGGAGTATGCTCCCGGTTCAAGCGGGAGCGTAGATTAACAAGCATGGAGTGAACGATGAAGCTGCTTTTCTTTGACGATTTCAAGTTGGGTGTGCTCAAGGACGACAACGTGGTCGGCATAACTCACCTTGTGGAGAACATTCCGCACACGCACCCACAGCAGCTGATTGCCGGTCTGATCGAAAATTTCGAAGACTACCGGGATAAAATCGAACACGGCGTGAAAGGTTCTGACGGGTACCCGATCACCGGTGTGAGAGTTCGCCCGCCGCTACCAAAACCGGCCAACATCGATTGCATGGCCGTGAACTATATGGAAGATGGCACGCGTGACGAGCCCGCACCCATCAACGTCTTTCAAAAGACACCTCATGCGATTATCGGGCCCGATGACACGATGGTGCTGCCCGACGTGCCGGCGACCATATTCGAGGGAGAGGCCGAGCTTGCAATCGTGATTGGCAAGACGGCGACCAACGTAGCTGAGGCCGATGCAGCCGACTATATTTTCGGCTACACCAACTTCATCGACGGCTCGGCCCGGGGTCTGGGTGGTTCCAGTGTTTTTCACGCCATGAAATCGCGCGACACCTTCGCCCCTATCGGGCCGTACATCGTAACGGCCGATGAAGTCCCAAATCCGCAGAACCTACAGATTAAACTCTGGAACAACGGCGATCTGAAACAGAACTTCAACTCCGACGATATGGCGCACAAGATCGGCCGCTGCATCGAGTACATCACCGCTATTCACACGCTCGAAGCTGGCGACATCGTGGCCACTGGGACAAATCACCGGGGACTGAATTCGTTCCAGGACGGCGATGTGGTCGAATTGGAATGCGAAGGTCTGGGGCGACTTCGCATCAACGTGAGGGACGACTTGAAGCGGTCCTGGAGCCGGGAGACGCGGCTTGATCGGCAGGAGCGGGGGCTGGAAGATTCAACGCCGCAATTGACCGGCAAGTACGTTTGAGCACCATGCATGGGCGCGCAAAGAGGATGTATCGATGACGATGGCCCGCACCGCCATATCATCGGACGGGGTGCCGATCGTTTACGACGTTCAGGGTGACGGTCCGGACACTGTGGTGTTCGTCCACGGTTGGACATGTAACCGGTCGCACTGGGACGCCCAGGTGCAGGCTTTTTCCAACATTTACCGGACGATTGCCGTTGACCTGGGCGGGCACGGTGAATCGGGATTGGAGCGGACCGACTGGACTATGCCTTCGTTCGCCGAAGACGTCGCCGCGGTGCTGGATCGGGAAAACGTCGACCGGGCCGTCGTGGTGGGGCACTCCATGGGCGGACGGGTGATCGGACACGTAGCACACCAACTGGGGCGGCGGGTTGTCGGCCTTGTTGGTGCCGATACTCTGAAGTTCCCGCGAAGCCACTCCAAGGACGGATATGCAAAGATAATTCGAGCCCTGGAAAGCGATTACGACAGGGCAGTCCGAAATTTCGTCGAATCAATGTTTACTGGCGATACGCCCGAATCCGTCCGGTCGACCATTGCCGAGGGAATGATCGGCGTTCCTGCCGCAGTCGGAATTGGCGCCATGACCGGAATGATGAACGACGATGATTTGCCGGGGCTGATTGAGGGTCTCGAGATTCCAATAGTTTTGATCATTTCGCATGGTTCGTCGGTGGATATGGATGGTGCGGGCGAGCTTGGAATAAGTCTAAGATTTGTGACAACGGAGGGCCATTTCGTGATGAATGAGGACCCCGAAACGTTTAACCAGCTGTTGGGCGAGGCGCTGGAGAAGATGTTTTAAGGACTGTCGCCCGGTACGCGTTCGATGCCATCAGGTTTCAACAATGAGTAACAACGTCCAGGGCGTCCATTCGGCCGCCCCTCTAATGCCCTACGGTCGCGTTTCGGGAGTCGAAGCGGGGGTCTCTCGAATCGTCATGGGGACGCTGGGATCACAGGAACTGGGTTCTGCGTCGGTGATGTTTGACGAGTTTGTCGCAGCCGGTGGGAACTGTTTCGACACCGCGCGGCATTACGGCGCGGCCGAACTCGTCCTCGGGCAATGGATGAAAAACCGGGGCGTCCGTGACGAAACGATAGTAATTACCAAAGGTGCCCACACCCCGAACTGCAATCCCGAAACCGTGACCAAAGAACTCGGAGAAAGTCTGGAAAGACTCCAGACCGACTCTGTCGACATTTACTTTCTGCACCGGGACAATCTCGATGTGCCGGTCGGTGATTTCGTGGACGTGTTGAACCGGCACCAAGAATCGGGGCAGGTAAGCGTATTCGGTGGCTCAAACTGGAGTCTTGCGCGAGTAGCTGCGGCCAACGAATATGCTGAGAAGAACGGGCTAACCGGGTTTACCGTACTCAGCAACCACCTGAGTCTCGCTCGAATGGTGGAACCTCCGTGGGCGGGCTGCCTTGCGGCATCGGACGCGGCATCTCGAGGTTGGCTGGCCGAACAAAACATGCCGCTTTTCCCGTGGTCGAGCCAGGCGCGTGGTTTTTTCGCCGACGGTCGTGCCGACCCTGCAAATCGCTCCGAGCCCGAACTTGTCAGGTGCTGGTACAGCGAAGCTAACTTCAAGCGGTTGGAACGAGCACGGCAGATGGCCGACGAGCGAGGTGTAACGGCGATCGGCATTGCGCTTGCTTACGTGCTGAATCTGCCGTTTCCGACGTTCCCGATAATCGGCCCGCTTTTGCCCGAAGAGACGCGTACCTCTCTGGCGGCGCTGGATGTTGCACTATCGCCTGCCGACATACGCTGGCTTAACCTCGAGGACTAGACCAGGTGGCCGCAGGAAATTCGGTACGATGCGCCAGGGGCGTTCAGGGTGTCCACACCCGCTCAAAAAGCCGCAACCAGTTCTCGCCGAGAATCTTTCGTATGTCGGACTCTGAATAGTTACGGACCGATAGTTCCTCAGCGACGTTCACCCAATCGGCCGGGCTTTCAAAGTGTTTCAAATGTCGGTACGGCTCGGGCGTGAAGTCGACTGTTTTGGCCGGGACCTTGCCCTGCGATGCAAACAGCCACTCGAACCACGATCTTGGCTGTTCCATACAGAAGTCGGTGCCAATGGCGACGTGGTCGATGCCTGTCATCTGGACCAGGTAATCGATGGCGTCGATGTATTCGCCCAGTCCGGTCTCGAAGCCACGCTCGAAGAACATGGGGAACGCGTTCGCGCCGATCACACCGCCTCTCTCGACGAGCAGCTTTATTGCTTCGTCAGTCTTGTTACGGGGGTGATCGATATGCGACCGCGCGTTGGCGTGCGTGATCGCGACTGGTGTGTTCGAGTTCTCGATGGCGTCCAGTGTCGTACGGTCACCCACATGCGAGAGGTCGATCAGGATTCCGAGCCGGTTCATCTCTGCCACGGCAGCGAGCCCGAACCTGCTCAATCCGTCGTCCAACCGTTCGTAGCAGCCGTTCCCGAGCAGGTTCCGCTCGTTGTACGTAAGTTGAATGATCCGCACACCCAGTTCGTGAAACAGCCTGAGCCGCCGCAGGTCGTTCCCGATTGGCGCCGCGTTCTGCCAGCCGAGGATGATGCCTGTGCGGTTCTCGGCCTTTGCTGCCCGTATGTCGTCGACCGTGTGCACGGGCCGAATCAAGTCCGAGAACTGGTCGAACCATTCCAGGTAGTGGGTGATCTTGTGAAGGACCGTTTGGTAATCGTCCCAGACTGCGATTGTCGCGTTGATCGCGGTAACGCCGCCGTCGCGCAACGAGCGGTACACGCTTTTCCGGCCCCACTTGCTGGTGTCGAGGCCGTCGATAATTATCGCCTGCTCGAAGATATTTTTTGTGGTTGCCATCACATTCCTTTTTCCAACGCGCTTATGCCCGCAAATCGGAGCGCACAGGCCTGCACCATTGTCGACACCGCATTCTGCACGTGTCGGAGATCGCCGTTTCGGGAGAGGGCAAATATCCGATGCGTTGTCCGGCACGCAGTTATCATTTTGCAAACTTCGCCGGGAGCATTACGGCGTAACGGTTCAGCATGCGGCAATCACCTCTGGCCGTCCGCAAAGAAAGATAAAGGAAAGTAAGCGGATATGCTGATCCCTGCATCACGAGTGGTCTTCCTGTCAATCGCGCTCATCGCGATTGTGGCGTGTGCGGCGGATTCTGCCCATTCCACATAACGGTCAATGACACTCCGGCCGCTGCACCAACGCCGACAGCGACGCCGGAGCCAATTGTCGGCATCCGCGGTGCAGCCCAATTGGGCAACCCGGTGTTCCCATCGTTCGGCAACGGCGGATACGACGTCTCTCACTACGATCTCGACCTGATCATTGACCCCGGTGCAAACACTCTCACCGGGGTGGCGACTATCCGGGTGAAAGTGACTGCAAATCTCGCGGCGTTCAATTTCGACTTCGTAGGGCCAAAGGTGAGCGAGGTGCGGGTGAACGGCGAACCGGCGATCTTCACGCGCACAGAAAACTAACTGATCATCGAACCCGCGGCAGTGATCCCGGGCGGTTCGGAGTTCATAGTTCGTATCACGTACGGTGGCACGTCCGAGCCTCTCGTTGTGCCGGAATTTCCTTTCCCAATGGTTGGACTCTCTTCGTGGAATCGGTCATCGTGCACGGATTCGGGTTGGCGTGGTATCCGATCAATCAGACCCCCCTCGACAAAGCCACTTACACCATCAGCCTGACCGTGCCTGAACCCATGACTGCAACTGCGACCGGCGAGCTTACCGCTACGATCAATAATGGCGATACGTCAACCTACGTCTGGGAGGTCTCGATTCCCGTCAGCGGAGTTTCGTTCGCTGCCCCAGATCCGGTACTCGATTCGATCGTCGGTCCGGACGGTTTGACGATCAACAACTACTTCCCTTCCGATTTCACTCAAATCTCCATCGACAGGTTCGATATCGTCCCGGACGTGATCGCACTATTCACCGGGCTGTTTGGTCCGTTCCCGTTTGACTCGTTCGGCATAACGTTCCTCCGGGGGAATCTGCCTTTCCGGGGTTTTGGTCCACCCCAGCGAGTATTTCTGATGTTGAGCGACGAACGCCTCATCGCCCATGAGATTTCGCACCAGTGGTTCGGGGGTAGCGTCTCGCCCGCCTCGCCAGCCGATAATTGGCTCGCTGAGGGGTTCGTCACCTACGCTGAGATCCTGTGGGCTGGCCATATCGGGGGTGTTGACTCAGTTGCCGAGAGTATCCGCTCAATCAGGAGGAGAATAGGGGAGAACACTCGCCCCCCTGCAGTAGTCAATTCACCAGCCGAGGTAATCGATCAGTCCGCATACCTTCGGGGTGTTCTGACGCTTCACGCGCTACGACTCGAACTGGGCGACGACGATTTCTTTGAAATCCTGAGAACGTATACCTCACGATTCAAGTACGGCACCGCTTCAACTGCTGATTCCATGTCTATTTCCGAAGAGATAAGCCAGCAAAATCTGGGTGAGTTTTTCAACGCCTGAGTCTACTCTGAACCGGTTCCACAACTCGACCAATAGTGATCAAGGGTACGCGGTTTAGACCGGGTCAGGGTCGCGGTCACAAGCGCGGTCGGGTCGAGCGTGGCATCGACCCTCAGTAATCCTCAGGAATGGCTCCGATGGAGAGTGCGAAGCCGTCCCAGTAGGGCTGCTGGTCAATGCGGGCATCAATGACTGTAGCGACGTCGGCGGTCATTGCATTGGCCAGGGCCGAATCGAATTCCTCGGGCGAGTTCGCCACAACACCATTAATTCCGGAAGCCCGGGCGACGGCAGCGTAATCGACCGGTGTGAGGTCGAGTCCGAACTCCGGCAAACCCCTTGACGCCTGTCGAGATTTCATCGTCCCGAGAGCGCGGTCGTTGACGATCACAAGCGGCATCGCCACGTTCATCCGTGCAAAAACTTCGAGCTCGCCCAGCCGCATAAGAGCCGAGCCGTCGGCACCGATGCCGATCATCGGTACGTCGGGCAGTGCCATCTTAGTACCAAACGCCGCCGGGATCATCAGACCCATAGTCCGACCGCCCGACGTACCCAGGTATCCGCCATAGCGATCGATGGGCCACAGGTGTTCCAGCATGCGCACAAACGCCCCGGTCTCGGAGATCACTATGCCTTCCTGGGGAAGGGAATCCCGGCAACTGGCAACGATATCCTGGATCGCAAAATCGGCCTTTGGTGGCCGCACGAAATACTTGAGGACGTTTTGCTTTACGGCATCGATGCTTTCGACGGGCACGCCAGGCTTTGAGACGCTCGCAAGTGCGCGCAGCGATTCGGCGAGCGAGCCGTCGATTCGCACTTCGGGGTTCGGTACCGTCGTCCGGTGCTCGGGTCGAGATACCAGTTCGATTGCGGGCATTTCAAACGCCCACGGGGCGTGGGTCATCAATGAATCTGCGCCAACAAGGATGACGAGATCGCAGAGTTCAGCCAGATCACCTTCGACCGTGTTGGGGATGTAGTTGCCGGTCATGACTCCGGCCCAGCGTGGATGGGATTCGGGAAAGACGCCGCGGGCGTCCATGTTGACGAGTACCGCCCCACCTGTGGCCTCGACAAATCGCAGCAGGTCGGCCTGGGCGCCGGTGGCCGCGACATCGGCCCCGACAACCACCATCGGCCGTTTAGCGCCTGCGAGCAGCCGACTTACCTGCTCCAGTGCGGGCCGACCGGGTGAAGATTCCCTGTAACCGGGTGTTGGTTCCTGCAGATCGCCACAATCGCCATCGTCGAAGTTGGCGGGATAGTCGAGCACGACCGGCCCTCGCCTGCCGTCGAGGGCATTCGCCACGGCGTCGCGCAGCATGTCGTTAGCCGTACTCCGATCAAGAGAACCGAATGATTTTGCGACCGAATCGAACATCGCACTGTGATCGGTAACCTGCACCATGTCGGTGTCCGAGTCGGTCGGCCCGGCCTCGAAGACGCAAACCAGTGGCATTCGTTCGAAGTGGGCGTTGGCGATACCTCCGACCATATTTCCCGCGCCGACGCCCTTGACTCCGATCGCCAGTCCCGCGGTGTCGAGAGCAGCGCCGTAATAGGCCGCGGCAATCGCGACGGACGATTCGTGCGCCATGTGGACGAAATCCACACCGGCTTTTCGTCCGGCCTCCATGGCGTCCATAGGAAACCCTGACCCGGGAATCCCAAATACGTGTTTTAGCCCGCGACGGGCGGCATCCTGCATCAGCAAGTCAGCGAATTGCATTTCAGCGTGCTATAAGCACGTTTCCTCCGACGGGACTTGTTCTGGCTAGTCTGACGGACACGACTGGTGGTCATCCGGACAGCTCCCGTTACTCGTTTTTGACGGCTTTGATCCGGGCGATAATTTCACTTGTGGAGATACCTTCGGTGTAGCCAATCGTCCGGTAAATACCCATTTCCATAGGGATCTGATAACAGAGTCTTTCGAGATCGCTTGAGAAATCGTCTCCGTGAAGAATCAGGTCGATGCCGTGTTTTTCGATCCATTCACGGTCGATGGTTAGCGGTGCATTTGGCACTACTTCGTCTACGTAACGGCAGCCCTCAACGGAGGCGACACGTTCTTCCATGGAAAAAATGGGGCGACGCTTGTAGACCATCACTGCTTCGTCGGCATGAACTCCTACCAGTAGAAAATCGCCCTGCTGACGGGCCTGTTTCAGGAAGTTAACATGGCCATAGTGAAAGAGATCGGCCACCATATCGACATAGACGCGTGTGATTTTAGGTTCTCCTGGCTGATATTTTTTTCGAGCCGAATGAAGCTCGACTGAGTCTGTTCACGCACGCTCGGCGTCGTCCACGTTTATTCGGAAGGTACCGGAACCAGGGCATAGGCCCGGCCCGAGTGAATTTCAGGATCGGGTCTGTAGACGTAATCGACACCAGGCTTGAGATTCTCAAGATAGAGAATCTCACTCTGGTCTCCAACTTTGACCGAGAGGACATATCCGGCGGTAACCGGCAGTTTGAAGTATACAAATCCACTGCCGTTGGTTTTCGCCCGGTGCAGTCCTGTCAACACCGAAGTCGCCGCCAACATGACCTCGGCCCCTCCGACAGCTAAACCTTCAACGTCCAGGACTTTCAGGCTGCCGGTGTGCTGCTGGGGGTCATGTTCGCTCGACAGTTGCATAACCCCCTCGGAGTCCGATTCTTCGGTGGTTTCGGCCATGAGGTCGAGAACTTCCTGCTCAAATCCACCTGCCTCTTTCGGTGTCATCCAATCGGGACCGTACTTGAGCCTGAAGTATTCCTCCGGTGGGTTGGGCACCATGAACTTTTCACCGAGAAATTCGATTTCTTTCAGGTCGTCATGCAGGTTTGCCGGAATTTTGACGACCGGCCACTGGTAGATGCTGTCATCGATAATTCGGTAGCAGGTCCAGTCCAGTTGAATACCGGATTTCTGCATATCAACGCTCAGGTTAAGTTCGTTTATCTTGACACTAACGCTGAAACCCCGCTCCTCGAAAACCGCCGCGGTGCTGTGCACGAGTTCTTCGGTCAGTCCGTGCAGTCCGATTACCGATCCGATATCCAGGTCGTCGTCCCACGGAATGAATGAATTGTCCCTGACTGCGCCCAAACATGTACCATGACGCAAGAAGAAGACCAATCCGAGTTGATCCAGGATCAGTTTCGCTTCCTTCAGCACCGATTCGGCAGTGGACATGTCCATTGGTTCGAACACTGTTGATTGCATTGTGTGGACTGGCTCCTGTGTGGTCGTTTTATCAGAGGCTTCAACGTGGAGCCCGAAACGGGCCACCAGCATCAGAGGGATTGGGCTGAGCGTTAACGTACAGAGTACGGTAGCGCTTCATTGGTCTGCTTAAGGAGACGAGCAGGCACCAATGATATAGCGGTCGAGGCTTTTGCCCTGACGCGACGCGGGTATCGGTGTTTAACAACCCGGCACTTTTGTGTTTCAGGGCGGGTAATTCGACCCTACGGGCGCGGTTGCCACGCGGGTTGTTCCGCAATGGCGTGTGTTCCGTGCAATCAAGAATTGCACGTACCTGTCGAATTGTCAGGTTCATGCGTTTGGCACTTTTACTAGGGCAAGGAGCCTTGATGTTAAACGAACTGGGTGTTGTACGAATATCGACACAAGAACGAGCTCTTATGGAAAATCTTGAGCGGTTGAGCTCGAACTCGGGTTCACACTCGCCAAGCCTTGCGACAATGCAACAGTCGCTGCCCGAAATCCAAATCGATATCGACGCCTGCTTCCTTTCCAACCCGCTTGCAACCGAACTGTTCTGGAGTTATTTCAACGCCGATGTGCTGGCCGATCAACAGTTGTTCAAACGCATGCTCGAGGCGTACCCATCACAAAACAGGGTCATCGCCGAAGAACTGTCTTCGGCCATCGGGGTCGATCCGGGTCGTTTGTTTATCGCCAATGGAGCAACGGAAGCGATACAGGCGATAATCCACAACTTCTCATCGCACATCCACATCAACATCCCGACCTTTTCGCCCTACTACGAGTTCGCAGGCACTGATCACCGTGTCACCAAGTTCCAGGTGGATGTTGAAAAGGAGTTCGTGCTCGACCCCGAGCAGTACGTGCAGTCGGTCTTGCGTAGTGGCGCCGATACCGCGGTATTGATTTCACCTAACAACCCCGATGGCTATCTGATTCCCGACGATGACCTGAGCTGGATACTCTCCCGTTTGTCGGGGCTCAGAACGGTGATAGTCGATGAGAGCTTTGTTCACTTTGCGGACCGTGCTGGATCAGGTGCAGGGGGCGAAGTTAATGGCTTGCCTACGCTAGTCGGTCTAACTGACCGATTCGACAACGTGACGGTAATCAAGAGCATGTCGAAGGATTTTGGCATCGCGGGTATACGCGCCGGCTACGCGATCATGAAGAAGTCGCGGGTAAACCGTCTGCTAGACCATGGTTACCTGTGGAATACCAGTGGGATGGCCGAGTATTTCTTCTCATTGTTCGCACGACCTATCTTCCTGAATGAATACCGAACGGTGCTGGACACATACCGGGGCTATATCGACCGGTTTACATCGATGACTGCAGGGGCCAGCTTTGTACGGGCATACCCGACGAGCGCAAACTTCCAGCTGATGCAGTTGCCCAACGGTATTTCGGCAGACGTTGTGACCACTTTGCTGCTTATCAGGCACGGGGTTTATGTGCGGGCCTGCGGCGACAAGATCGGGCTCGACGGTGAGTTCATTCGAGTCGCTATACGTACGGAGCCGGAGAACAAAATAGTGTTCGCCGCGCTGAAGGACGTTCTGTCCTGAACGATGGGGTAGGCCTTACTCGAGTCGCTCGACCAGCAGTTCGCAGGGCGTTCGGTCGAGTTCGCAGAGCAACACCGTGTTTCCTGTCACAACGTAGTCGGCGTATGCGGAAAATGACCCGCCACTGAAATCAAGCAGTCGGCCGCCTTTAGATCTTTTCACCGCGCCCTCGATTGAACCTACTGCCGCCGAAACCCCGAATCCCAGGGCGTCCTGGTGGTCTTTGTAAAACCTGATCTCGACATTTTTCTGGTTGAAAAAGCCGTACCAGATCTCGGTCGATCCAGGGACAGTGGCGGTGTCGTACTGTTTCGACTTTTTCCATCCAGCCTGCGTGAAGGACTCCGGAGTGAAGAGCTGATCGGTGCGAGTGATTAAGGGCGATTCATCCCCGCCCGAGGCGTGCGCTGTGTCTGCCGCGTCATCGGTACCGCAGGCTGCGATGAGCAGCACGGCAAGCGTCGAGACCAATATCAGCGGCAACGCCCTCGATGTCATCGTAGTTTCCTCTCTGAAGTCCAAGGCGCGGTAACCATAGCCCAATGCGCTCGAGGGCGCACCGAGTTGGCCGATGCAACCGAACCGGCACACCTGTACTAGCGCTAACAGTACAGTCGTTGCTGTTCTGCAGGTCCGCTCTATTCCATCTTTGTTCCCAGAGCCCACCAGATTGATGAACGAGTACGACTGCAAGCGCGGTTGTATCGCCGTCAGAACTGGGATCAAGGGAGGTAAACGATGGGAATTCTTTGGTTTGGCCGGGCACGGACGCTCGAAGATCTGAACGTCAAGGACCTCGGCAAGGAGCGAATTCGCCAGGAAGTCGAGCAAGACAAGATGATCTCTCGAATCCGGCGGGCGCAGGACGAGTATGACGGCTATCTTGATGCCGCTTCCGAGCCTTATGCAGGAGACGCGGAGATCGAGGTTTCGGCGTACAAGATGGACCGCGTAATGAAGCGCAAGGCCGCGGCAGAAAACCACCTGCAGCAGGTGATAACGCGAATCCAGGTCATCGACTCAACAGTCGACATCTTTGAACAGCGCAAAGATCTGGAAAAGAAGGGCGTCTGGAAGGTGATTGCGGGCATGGACGAAGAACGGCTGCAGGAGCAGTTGGAAGTCTTTGCTGCCGAGCGCAAGGAAGCCCAGTTCGACGTCAACAAGATCGCCGAGTTACTCCACGTTGACGAGCTTGACGTGAGGGCAAGGAGGGGCACCGGTTACCGGAGGGCAAAAGACGCCATTCTCACGGCTAAAGAGATCAAGCGGGCCTGAACACCAATTAGCCATTCACATGTTGAGCTGGCTGATTGGGCCTATCGCCTGGCCGGCACAGTTCAACCGAGAGGGAACAAGACATGACTCAATCGACAGCTACGAGACGAAAACCGCCTGACGATAGCGGTGCGGGATCGTTCGGTATCAATCTGGACGACGTTCTCGACGACGACATCAGGGTAGGGTTGCCGGTAATTATTTACGCCCGGTGGGTGCTGGTCATTGCCGGTCGGGACTGACCCTTTGGAACTCGGCAAACTTTGTCGAAGCCCTGGTTTAGGTCCTGATTATTCTGGTCCTGGCGATAGGTAACTTCTTCTTACAGGTGGAAGTGAACCGCGAAAGACCCATCACGAAATGGATTGTGTACGGGGCGAGTGCCGTCGACATCGGTGCGATTACCGGTGTCCTGAAGCTCACCGATATGACCTGCCCCATAAACCTGTACCACTCGTTATGTTGGTCCGACGGCCTGTTCCAGCCTTATTGTCTCCGGTGCTGGCGACCGGTATCCGAGTGAGCTAAGCGGTCGGATCGTGTTGTACTCCCGTCTCCACCGTTCTGTCAGTATCTGCACCTCCTTCAGCGAATAAAAGATCTCGCCGTTCAGCAGTTCATCCCTGAGTTTCCCGTTGAAGCTCTCGTTGTAGCCGTTTTCCCACGGACTCCCTGGCTGAATAAACAGGGTCCGTACACCGACACGCGGCAACCAGTCCCGAATCGCCTTCGCAGTGAACTCCG
>CAJWWK010000012.1 GCA_913048295.1 uncultured Dehalococcoidia bacterium | reverse complement strand
ATACTCACCGGCTGGTTTGCGAAATATTTCATGAGAAAGCGGCTGCGGGGCAAACTATCGACCCTGAAGCAGGCAATAGAATCCCGGTAGATAATCAGATTAGCGCAAGAACAAGATTTGAGGAGCAATGAACGACCGAGACCTGATGTTCCTGCCAGCACACAGGCAGCGGCAGATGATCGTCAATGGCGAGATATCTTCGGTCGAAATGACAGAGGCCTCCTTGCGCCGCATCGCACAGCTCGAGCCGCAACTCCATGCCTTCATTACCCTCGACGAAGAGGGCGCGCTGAAGTCGGCAAAAGAAGCCGATGCCCGGCTTGCTTCCCGCTCTGAGCCCGGCGTTCTCCACGGCGTTCCGATCGTCGTAAAAGACCTCGAGGTCACGAAGGGTTTGCGCACAACACTGGGCAGCTCGTTCTTCAAAGACTGGATACCCGATTACGACTCTGTGGCTGTCGAGCGGCTGAGGGCGACGGGAGCAGTAATCCTCGGTAAGACCAATACACCTGAGTTCGGCAACCGGGAAGAGACGTTCTCGAACGTTGCGCCCACCTGCAACAACCCGTGGGACGTCGGCAGGATGCCCGGCGGTTCGAGCGGGGGGACGGCCGCGGCCATCGCTTCGGGCATGTGTTCGATCGGCACCGGCTCCGACGGCGGCGGATCGGTAAGGCTCCCGGCCTCGTTCTGCGGTATTTTCGGCCACAAACCCACACACGGACGGATTCCTCGCTTCGGGGGACAGGCGCAGCCTGCCTACAACTCGGCCGGTACCAGCGGCCCGATGTCGAACGATGTACGAGATTCAGCAATTCTGAATCAGGCGTTGTCTGGATTTGATGCGCGCGACCCCGGCTCGGTAAAGGCCCCGGTTCCTGACTATCTCGCCAGTCTCGAAGAGGGTGTTGCAGGAATGCGCATTGGCACGACCATGACACTCGGCATATCGGACGTAAACGATGACGTGGCAGAGATGGTCGAGGCGTCGTGGTCGGCATTCAGCGAACTCGGCGCGAGGGTCAAGCCACTCGACATCGAGTTCGACCCGATTCCGAAGGATGCGTGGTGGACGCTGTGGACTGCCGGGCAGGTCGCCATGTACGGCTACCTGGCCGATGAGCGACCCGAGGACCTCATGCCTTACACGCTGGAGATGATCGAGCATGGCAGGACACTCACCGGCGCCGACGTGGTGGTGGCCCTTCGGAACGTCCAGAATCTGCAGTTGAAGCTGCACCTGCTGTTCGAGGAGTTCGACCTGGTGCTGGCCCCGACCAACGCCGCGGTCGCCTGGCCGCACCTGCAACCCCCGGAAGAGATCGGGTCGAGCCCGAACGACGACGCGATGGCGGGCATCAACTACGGGGCGATTCCGTTCACGATGATCTTCAACTCATCGTTCAACCCGGCCGCTTCGATTCCCTGTGGATTCGGTGAGGGCGGAATGCCCGTGGGGTTGCAGTTAATCGGAGATTACGACGAAGACGCCACGGTATTGAGGGCCAGCAGGGCGTTCGAAAAAGCAAGGCCATGGGTTGGTGCAAGGCCGGCCGTTTCTTAGGACGTATCCAGTCCGTCGGAGGGCGCGGGGAAAGCCCCGTCCTCTCTCCTTGCGCAGGGAGGGAGTTAGAGGGTGGGTCGGTTTCCTTCAGGTCACCTCACGACGCGCGCTTACCAACCGGCACTCACGGTCGCCAATTGCTTCGAAGTCACGAACTTTCACCCACACCCTAACCCTCTCCCTCGGAGGGAGAGGGTATTACTTGCGTTCCAGCCAGTCGACAGCAAAATCAACGCAGCTGCGCATGCCGAAAAGTCGGCATTCTGCTGAACCCATCCGGCCGGTCGCAACCGCGTTTTTGGCCTCGAACGCCTTTCCGAGACTCAGCAACGAATCATCGTCCATGAACTCGATTTCGGTGATCTCGGTCCACTCGACCTCGCCATCGACCACGAGTGGCATTAGCTCCTCAACGTACACGGTCGAAGCAGCCCGGTACTCGGCGAGGTGGAAACTGGTGTTGCGGTCGTGCCCGACCCCGACCAGCAGCACCTTGCCGTCGAGGTCGTAGAGCCTTGCCGCCGGAGACTCCTCACCGATTCGCTGAACGCCGTGATCGGCGACTATTTCTGCTGCATTGGCACCCCAGGCTGCGAACGAACCGGAGGGGTGATTGCTGCGCACCACACCGGGCATCGTCCTGAAAAGTTCGGGCGTAACTCCCATACGCCAGGTGGGGGTGACGGCGGGGTCGAAGGCTGGCATCGTGCGCTTGACCGCATCGACCCACTCCGGCGGGACCGGTGGGTGTCGCCAGCTTCCGGGATCGCTGTAATCACCGCTCTGGGTCGGCATGACGATTGTCCCGGTAGTGCTTACGGCGTCCATCAACGCCTGAATGTAGGCAATCGCACCCCCGTTGACCCATCCGAGGCTGCGCACCGACGTGTGCACGATCAGCCGGTCGCCATATGAGACCCCGAGCGACGCCAGATCGCGCCCGAGCGATTCACGAGTTCGCGGCGACTGCGTGTCGGCGATGACCCTGCCGACCGAGTCGTCGCTCAGCGAACGCTGTGGGTTGGTTTCCGGAGGTGGCATATGATGCGGTATCGGTGCGCGTTAATCGCCGATGAGTGGCATGTTACATGCGGGCGTTACCTGGCTGTATTCTGATCGACCACAGGAGCCGACGTGAACACAACACCTTCAAAACTGTTCCCGACCTACGTAGTGGGCAGTCTTCCGCGCCCGGAGTGGCTGCGCAAGGTGATCCTCGATCGCCGTGATGGCGCGCTGGGCCCCGAAATTGCAGAAAAATACTTCGATGCCGCGATTCCCTCGGCGATCGCGATGCAGGAACGGGCGGGGATCGACTTTATTTCCGATGGAGAATGGCGGCGCGAAAGCTACATCAAGGTAATCGCTGAACATGTCGATGGGTTCGAGGTTGGCGCCATGCCCAACCTTTCCAACACGGTCAACGATCCAGCTGTTGTTGCGCCGATCGAGCAGCGTGACGACCTCACAACGGGTGCGGCCCGGTTCCTGCTGTCGCACACGGACCGAAACGCCATCGTGACGCTGCCTTCGCCGTACATCCTGGGCTGGCGAATGTGGAAAGAGGACGTTTCGGGAGGTGCGTACTCGACCCGGGAAGAGTTCATGGTCGCCTGTGCCGAGATTCTCCGGAACGAAGTTGGAAAACTCGCGGACCTAGGCGTCGACCACATCCAGATCGACGAGCCGTGGCTGTTGTTGCTGGTCGATAAAGAACACCGTGAGCGGATGGGTATTACCGATATCGAACACGAGATCGAGACGTGCGTCGGCATGATCAACCGGGTGGTGAAGGCTGCCGGCGATACGCCGACCTCGGTGCATATGTGCCATGCCCATTTCGCCCGGAAACGCTACGCCGATGGCGGCTACGAGCCGATCATCGACGCGCTGGCCGACATTAACGTCGACCGGTTCGCAATGGAATTCGCGGCGCCAGAGTCACGCGGCGTCGATGTGCTTGCCAGGTTTCCGGAGAGCAAGGTTCTTGGACTGGGTGTGATCGACCAGATCGACCGGAACGTCGAGACCCCGGAAATCGTGATCGACCGCGTCGAAGAAGCGCTCAAGTTCGTCCCGGCCGATCGCATCACGCTCAATCCCGATTGCGGCTTCTCGCCCGGGGCGCAGAATCCGATGGACATCGACGAGGCGTACCTGAAGCTGAGTGCCATCTCGGATGCCGTAGAAGAATTACGGAAGCGACACGGTTAGGCCGGTTCGCTAAACACCTTCGACTATGAAGGTCCCGGAAACCGCGGCGCGATGTCGCATCGCCGCAATTGGCGCGTACTCCTCTGATATGAGCATTGCGGTCGCCCGTTCGGTCGAAGGAAACTCGAGGATTACGACCCTGTGCAGGTCCCACTCACCTTCACGGGGGTTATCTTCCGGCCCCGTACGATGTGACGACCGCCGTATTTTTCAATAATGGGCGGTACCAGTGTTCGATACTCCTCGTAGGCGACTTAATCTTTTACATCGATATCAACAACCAGGTAAACGGACATGAACTTCTCCCATGCTCTGCTCTTCCAGATCCGATATGGCACCAGTCTGCATCGGGGCAGTATGGCATGCAGATATCGCTGCAAACCGACACAAGAAAGCCCCGACCTCGGGAATCTCGTGGTTACCGACCGAAAGGTTCACGAACAAGTACGGCGTGTATGTGGTGTTCAAAAACCTCGTGATGCTGTGTGAAACCGAACTGGCCACCTGTAAGGCGTTGATAGCCAGATCCGACTGAGACGACGGTGTGCGCTCGCGCCCGGCTGATACTTTTAATCTCGGCTAACCGCGACGTTGGTCGAGTAGTTTCGCGGGGCGCTGTCTCGAACTCTCCGGGCCTACTCAGGCGCTGGCGATTCCAGAATCGCCCTGGCGTTCGCCTGGGTTTTGGCGATGGCCGCCCGCCCCCGTCGTCCCATGAGCGCGGGCCACATGATCAGCGTCATCGGGAATATCCACCAGCGGGGTTTTGAAGTTCAGGTTCTGGATAAGTTTTATCCCGTTTTCGTTCGGAGCGATGATTACTTCGAGGGCAACAGTCATCGCTCCATCGTCACCAATGTGGACTGTCGGGATTGAGGCTCGTACTCGGTGACCTTCCAGGTGCTCTCCCCTTTGAACGGCGCAATACCTCCGTACTCACGGTATTCGGCGTCCTGTTTCAACCCCCCCTCAGCTACCTCCAGCATCCTGTCTGTAACTTCGATCCAAGTAGGGTAGTTCTCTGTGTCGTCAAGCAATGCCCACATTTGATCTACTGAACAATTGATATCCGTAGATACCGAGATATTGAACATGAACGGCCTCCGTTTTTCAGGCGAACTGCGAAGATTGCTGCATGTTAACCCAACTGAGCCGATCCTTAGCCTGCTGCCCCCTACCAGTCGGCTACGCTGCCGTCGTTTTCGTAGTAGTACTCGCCCCCCAGTTCCCGGTGGTAGCCGTAGGCATCGCCGTCGTAAGTCTTAGTCGCTTCCACCTCGTCCACCTCGACACCGAGTCCGGGGGTGTCCCAGAGCGCAATGTGACCGTCGACGACCTCCCAGGGCTTCTTGAGCAGTCCCACGCCCAGACCGGCGTCGACCTGTTCCTGCACCAGGAAGTTGGGAACCACGGCGTCGACCAGCATGCAGGCCGCGAGGGCCAGCGGTCCGATGGCGCAGTGGGGCATGATGTGCTGGTAGTAGACCTCGGCGTAATTGGCGATTCGCTTCAGTTCTGAAGGCCCGCCGCAGTGTGCGACATCGGGCTGGAGTAGTGAAACGGCCTGCTTTTCGATTACCTGGCGGAACTCCCAGCGAGAAAGAAGCCGCTCGCCGGTTGCCAGCGGGAAGGGCACCTGCTCCTGGACGCGCTTCAGGGCATCGGCGTTTTCCTGCGGGACCGGTTCTTCAACGAACATCGGCCGCATGCCCTTGATCTCGTTGCATACCTCGACGGCCAGACCGGGGGTCATCTTGCCGTGGAAATCGAAGCAAAGTTCAACATCGTCGCCGACCCACTCGCGCATCATGTAGGCGGCCTTCACGAACTCGTCGATGCGCGATGGCGGCTCGTGCGCCCGCCAGGTTCCGGCCGGACCCGCCTTGTACGCGGTGTAGCCCATCTTCTGGAGCATCGTGAGTCGCTCGCGGGCTCTCTCCAGTCCTTCGTCTGAAAGGTCGCTGATGCCCCAGTGGGCGTAAACGCGGATCCGGTCTCTGACGTTGCCGCCCATGAGCATGTAACTGGGGACGCCGTAGTGCTTGCCCGCGATGTCCCAGAGCGCGGCATCGATGGCGGCGATGGCCGACATGTTGTGCGCACCGCCACGGAAGAACGAGGAACGGTACATGCCCTGCCAATGGTGCTCGATCCGGAGCGGGTCTTTGCCGATCAGGTAACCGGCGAATTCGTCGATGGCCGCAGGGACCGATTGCGGTTTGCCTTCGAGCGTGCTCTCGGCCCAGCCCTCGATGCCGGTGTCGGTGGTAATTCGGATCAGACGTGTGCGGTTGCGGGGTGCGAACTGATCGACTCGGGTGATTTTCATATTTGCCTGTTTTGCTTCGTTGTTTTCTGGAACCCGGTCTGGGCCTCGATCCGGCGCGCATGCTGAATCGGGGGAATCGTACGCCTGCGGGCGAGCTCGTGGGGTGTCCGAGACAGAATTGGGCTGAACGGGGCACGGCGATCGCCGGTTTGGACGGTTGGTTCCCGTTGAAGGGAGGTTCCTGAATCCAGTTCAGAATGACAGCACGAACATACCGTCGAGGGTTTGACCCGACCTGCCGGGAATCCTAAGATTCAACTATGGCTATACAAACGACAGTTCCACAGACCGGTGCCGAGGCGCGACAGTTGATTCGCGAGGGGCGGCTTCACAGACCCACATCGGGTATTGCGCCCCATTTCGTCCAGGCCAACCTGGCCATCCTCCCCAGAGACGTGGCGTTCGAGTTCCTGTTGTTCTGCCAGCGCAACCCGAAGCCGTGTCCTGTAATCGAGGTGATCGACGCGGGGCAGGTGGAGGCAGCGCTCACGGCTCCCGGGTCGGACATTCGAACCGACCTGTCGCTTTACAGAGTCTTTAAAAATGGCGAACTGGCCGATGAGCCAGACAACCTGGAGGCGCACTGGCGCGACGACCTCGTGAGTTTCCTGCTCGGGTGCAGCTACTCGTTCGAATATGCGCTGATTGCAAACGGAATCGACCTTCCGCATTACGGCACCGATCGCAACGTGTCGATGTTCATTACGAATATCGAAACCACGCCAGCCGGCCCGTTCTCAGGTCCGATGGTCGTGTCGCACAGGTGGATTCCGCAAGACAAGGTCGTCAGGGCTGTCCAGGCCACCTCGCGTTTTCCCGACACCCACGGAGCCCCGATCCACATCGGCAATCCCGAGGCCATCGGGATTGCCGATATTTCAACGCCTGACCTCGGCGAGATTTGGGAACCGGCCAGTCCCGACGATGTGCCGGTCTTCTGGGCGTGCGGGGTGACTCCGCAGACGGTCGCGATGGAGTCGAAACCCGAACTTATGATTACCCACTCACCCGGCCACATGTTCATCACTGACCTGAACGACGAAGACCTGGCGGTGCTTTAGGCATGCGCCCCGGCGGATCCATACTCCTGTGACAACCTCTTTTACTGCAATCGAAGACATCATCCTGCAGGACGACATCCGGGGCATGAAGGCGCTGCGGGCGCACATGAAGGACGGCTGGCTCGATTCCTCTGCGCAACTACTGCTTGATCACCCCGGCAAGATCCTCATCGTTACCGGCTTTTACATCCTGCGGGCCAGCGAGCCCGAAACAGACGGCCCACCCGGGGCAGTGGCGATTGGCGAGGCCCTGAAAGCCCTCGGCAACACCGTTGCATACGTTACGGACGCGCCGTGTATGACCTCGATGCGGGCGATCGCTGGCGACGACGAGGTGATCGAGTTTCCGATCACAACCCACAACGAATCACTGAAGTTCGCACACGACCTACTCGCAGAGCACGCACCCTCGGCCCTTATCTCTATCGAGCGGGCAGGGTTGGTCGGCGACGGCACGTACCGCAACTGGAAGGGCCTCGACTTTTCGGAGCACAACGCCAAGATCGACCACATGTTCGAACAGCACCCGTATTCGGTCGGCATCGGTGATGGCGGCAACGAGATCGGAATGGGCAACATGCGCCATGTCATTCCCGATATCGAAAATCTGCCTGACGATCCCTGCACGACCACGACGACCGAGCTGATAATCGCCAGCGTGTCGAACTGGGGTGGCTACGGCCTTGTGGCGGCGCTATCGGTCAAGTCAGATAAAAACCTGCTGCCGTCAGTCGAGCAGGGCGATAAGTGGGTCAGGGACATCGTCGCGGTCGGCGCGGTTGAGGGGATGTCTGGCGAGTCGAAGGACTGGGTCGATGGACGTCCGCCCGAAGACGACGCCATGTGCCTTCGTGACCTGCATACTCTGCTAACCAAAGAGGGCTTATAGCGGGGGTTTTTCTGCCGCAAGTTCCATCGTGCTAGTCCGCTTTTTGCCTGGCGCCCCCGATCTGACGGCCCGGCGTGCGGACCAGGGTTTCTCTGACCACAAATATGAGCAGCAGGGCGCCGACCAGACCGACCCCTGCGGTTGCAGTTGCAGCGATTCCGAGACTCACCGCCTGAGCGATTCCGCCGATCGCAACCGGTCCGATGGATCCACCGGTATCGGAGATGAGCCGCCAGACGCCGAGGAACGGGCCGGGATTGTTTTTCGGGGCCTTATCGACGCCCATTATGAGAACGAATCCGCTTGATAGACCGTTGCCGAACCCGGCCACAAGTCCAACGGCGAGCAACGAACTGAAGCTGCCGGTCATCGGTATCATCACCATCGCAAGCGCAAGGATGAAGAACGCAGGAATACCTGTCGACCTGCGGCCCCAGCGGTCCATTGCGATGCCAACGAACGGGAAGAGCATCGAGTCGATGGCAAAGGACGCCGACGCTATTGTGCCGATTTGGTCCTTGCCAAGCCCGATTTCGCCTCCCCACACCGGGATGAGGAATTCTCGCCCCGCCCGCACAAACTGGAGCATGATCGCAGCCACTCCAGCTGTGGCAAAGTCCCTGCGGTGACTGGTCACCACGCCGCCCAGTTCCCTGAAGACATTGGGGTGGGCGCCTTCGCGCCGGGTCTCGATAATGTTCCGGGTTGTCATGAGGACCAGGGCCAGCGTCAACACCGCAATTCCTGCCTGCACATAAAAGGGGACCCTGATTCCAACGAATTCGGCCAGGTATCCGCCGGCGAGCGGGCCGAGGACAGTCGCAAGCCTTGACAAACCGCCGAAGAGGGACAGTGCACGGCCCCTGACGTCGCTGGGTACCACCATTGCGATATACGAGTGGCGGGAGATGCTCCATAGCGCAAAACTGACACCCGCCAGGATGCGCGATGCCAGCAAGGACGTGAGATTTGTGGACAGCCCCGACCAGACGGCCGCGATACCGAACAGGGTCACGCCGGTCAGCATGGTAGCCCTCAGTCCGAAGCGGGTAACGAGAATGCCTGCCGGCACATCGAATACCATCGTCCCGAGATAGCGTGCTGCAAGCACGAGGCCGACGATTGCGAAGGTTGCTGCGAGTTCCTCTTTTGCAAAACCGGGCAAGACCGGGATCAGCAAGCCCTGGCCTGCCGCGATCAAGAAAGAGGGTATGTAAACGGTCCATACGAGCGAACGTATGGTCGATCGCACTGAATGGCGGCCCTCGCTAAGTGCTGGGGGCTCTGGGGCCCCTGAGGTCGCTGGCGTCGGCATATGCCAGCAATGCTATCCCCGGTATGGGAGATTCGAAGAGGCGAAAAGAATTGAAATATGGGAGTTCCGCAGATATCGTCAAACTGCGGTGAAGTCAGCGCGAATGAAAGGCGGCCTGATTGAAATTTGAGTACGACCGTCTGGTCGATGCACCGGTGGAAGCACTGTGGGCGGCGCTGACCGAACCTGCGGCTATGGAGCAGCACCTGCCCGGCGGCACCCGCGTAACGGCCGCTGGCTCTGAAAAACTTCGAGTTTCGATGAAGATTCCAATGGGTTTCCTCCGGCCGACAGTGAACGTCGATATCCGGCTGTCGAATGTGAGCTTTAACGACTCGTTTGAGTTCGATTTTGAAGGAAAGGCGATGGGCGCGGGAATTACAGGAACCGCGGCGATGACGGTAGTTCCTGATGCCGCCCTGACCGGGTCAACGCGGGTTAGATTGACAGGCACGGTGCAAACCTCAGGGCTGCTAAAAAAGATTTCCGATTCGAAGATAGAGGCCGCCTCAGCGGGTTTCCTTGACGATTATTTTGCCAGCGTTGAGCGGTCGTCCCGCCAGGATTGAGCCAGATACCTCGGTGATCCGGTCCGCCGCTAGAGCAACACGCCGTTTTCGCTCGTGTAGCCGTTTTCATCGGCCGTTCGCGTTGTTTCCGAGTGATCCCCGCGCGTGGCAATCTCAATTCGATTGCCGTCCGGGTCGTAGATAAAGAGGAACTGCTGGCCATCGTGGCGTGTGCCAGGCTCCCCGACGATTTCAACTCCGGCCTCGTCCAGCGCTTCGGCCGTGGCCTCGATGTTTGCTACCTCAAACGCCACATGCTGGCGGGAATCGCCGCGCGGGCCGATTGATTTTGGCGGATCGATTACGTGGATCATCGAGCCGTCGGCCATCTCGGTCCAGGCAAGGCTGTTGCCATCGACCTGGTGGGGGATGACCCCGAGGTTCAGCAGATCCCGGTACATCAGCATGCACTCGGCGCGGTCGTTGACCGGCAGGCCGACGTGGTTGATAGTGATGATCTTGATGGTCGAGGGCGAATCGACCACGACGTTCTCGCCCGTTTCACTCGTGTAGCCAAGCGCATCTGCAACGCGGGATGAAGGGCGGTGTCCGCCGGCCGTTGCGAATTCCAGCCGATTGCCGTCGTTGTCAGTTGCGAATATGTGGCGCTGACCATCGTGCCTCTCGCCAGCCTCGGTGATGTCCGGGTAACCCGAGTTTTGGACGCTCTCTACAGTGGAGTCAAAGTCCTCGACTTCGAACGCCACATGAGGCCTGCCGAGATTCTCGCCATCGGCGGGTTCAATCAAGTGCACCATCGTCCCATCGAGGGTCCTTGCCCAGACTATGTTGGGCGAATCGACCATCGACGGGATCACCTGCAGGCCCAGGATGTCGCGGTAGAAGGGCAGGGCGACACGCCGGTCCCATATCGGGATGCCTACGTGGTTGATGGTCTTGATTCGAATGCTGCCGGGCATTGTTGGGCGGTTCCTCGGCTTCTGCCTGGATTCTGGTCGTTTCGCGTGTTTCGCTACTTGATTTCGACGATCATTTCGATTTCGACGGGGATCTGGCCCGGCAGACTGCCCATTCCGACTGCCGAGCGGGCGTGCTTGCCGTTTTCGCCGAATACCTCGATCAGTAAGTCGGAACAGCCGTTGATGACCTTCGGGTGGTCTTCAAAATCGGGCACGGCGTTCACCATGCCCAGGAGCTTGACCACCCGGCTTACGTTATCGAGACTGCCGACGTGTTCACGCAGTGCGGCAAGCAGTTGGATTCCGACAAGCCGTGCCGCTTCGTAGGCCTGTTCGATGTCGAGGTTTGACCCCACCTTTCCACGCATCATCGAGCCGTCGGCCTGTGTCGGGCCGTTGCCCGATAGAAAGACCAGCTTTCCAGTCGTGACCGCCGGGACGTAATTGGCGACGGGGGCGGCTGCGTGCGAAAGGTCGAGTCCGAGTTTTTTTACGTTGTCTTCTGCGCCCATGCGTGGATTCTCCGCGGGAAATTCGAACCGGTTATTCGAGATAAATTAGACGAGACCGGCGACAGTATGCACCGGTGGCGCGTTTTTATCTATTGACCGGACGGTTCATCTTAATTCCCGGGGGAGCGGCGGATTTATGGCGGACTACGCCTTCGGCTCGGTCATCGAGAGAGGTTCAAGGATTTCGTCGAGTTGTTCCTCGGTGAGATCGGTCATGCGCAGGGCGACTTCCCTGATGTTTTCGCCGCTCACTGAAGCTTCGTGGGCAATCCCGGCCGCGGCGTCATAACCGATAATCGGGGCAAGTACCGTGCCGATCGCCAGCCCCTGCATGACCATTTCTGGCCCCTTGCCGGTCGCCTCCAGCCCATTCACGCACTGATGTGCAAAATTCACCGCCGAGGTCGACAGCAGGTCGATCGACTCGAGCAGGTTGTGTGCTGCAACTGGCATCATCACGTTCAGTTCGAAGTTGCCGGATTGGCCCGCGATTGCAATCGTGGTGTCGTTCCCGATCACCTGGGCGGAGACCATCGCCACCGATTCCGCGATGACCGGGTTGACCTTGCCCGGCATGATCGACGAGCCGGGCTGGACTTCTGGAAGTGTGATTTCACCTATTCCGGCACGTGGACCCGATCCGAGCCAGCGGAGATCGTTGGCGATTTTCAGCAGACCGACCGCGATCGACTTGAGCTGGCCAGAGGCGGCCACGACGGCGTCGAGCGTGCTCTGGGCCTGGAAGTGGTTGGTGGTTTCCGAGAGATCGAGCCCGGTCAGCTCCCTTAGCCGCACGATGACCCGGCTGCTGAACTCAGGGTGCATGCCGATCCCCGTTCCAACCGCCGTGCCACCGAGCGCAAGCACGGAAAGTTCGGCAAGCGCGGTCCGCGCACGGGCACCGGCTAATTCAAGTTGCCCTGTGTAACCGAGAAATTCCTGGCCGAGCCGAATAGGAGTAGCGTCCTGCAGGTGCGTCCGCCCGGTCTTTACGACACCCCAGAATTCTTCCGACTTTGCGCGCAGCGAATCTTCGAGTTCTTTCAGGGCAGGGAGCAGATTGTCCTGAATCGCTCCCGCCGCGGCAAGGTGAATCGAGGTCGGGATCACGTCGTTGGACGACTGGCCTTTGTTCACGTGGTCGTTGGGGTGAACGGGGGTTCGGGAGCCAAGTTCGCCACCGAGGGCTTCGATTGCAACGTTGGAGATTACCTCGTTGGCGTTCATGTTGGTCGATGTGCCAGAGCCGGTCTGGAAAATATCGACGATGAACTCTTCATCGAACTCGCCATCTATAACCCGCTGGGCAGAGACGATGATGGCGCTGGCGATCTCCTCGTCAAGCGCTCCCAGTTCCAGGTTTACGACCGCTGCCGACTGCTTGATCTGGGCAATGGCCTTCACAAAAGACCTTCCGAAACGCAGCTTGCTGATCGGAAAGTTGAGTTCGGCGCGCCGGGAGTTGGCACCGTAATAGGCGTTCGCCGGAACTTCCAACTCTCCCATCGAATCACGTTCGAGTCGCATTTCCTGCGAGGCCATCTTTTGCTCCTGGTATTCCTGAGAATTTTCGTCGCTTATTCAGGGTTCGGGTTTTGACCCGCACACTTCCCGAAAATCAACCGTGACACTAAATGATAAACGCGGGCCGCCAGCGGGGCAGCGTCCGGATGTGGCACGAGCTCGGAGTTGATGTCGGCCGATGAACACGAAAAGGTATACAGCTGGATTCTCGCAAACCAGCGCGATTGGAATTTCCGTGCGAAGACCACACTCGGTCAGCCTTTTCGCCGGGCAACCCTGATGAAGCGCCTCGCAGATGCCGGCCCAGATATTTTACCCTTACCTCGAAAGAGATAGCGGCGGCATGGCCGGGACCGCCGACAAACGACGGGCGGGGTATTTTCTTTATTTCGCATCTGGGCGAGATCTATCCCAGCGATTTCATGCCGGTCTCGACCGGAAACACCAGGAAAGATTCACTCGTCGATATCTACCGTAATTCGCGTGCGTTACGGACGCTTCGAGAAAGGTCGTCGCTCGGCGGCAAGTGCGGCTACTGCCCGTTTAACGTGATCTGCGGTGGTTCAAGGTCGTGGACATATTCCATGACGGGCGACAAGTACGCGGCCGACCCGACATGTAGTTTTCAGCCGCCCGAGCCTGCCGTAATCGGCGCCTAATCGGTAGCCGAGCCTTCAAGTCCCAGCATGCCCTTGATCGCCTCGATCATCCCCAAATGGCGGTTGATGTGCGAAATATGGCCGAACATGGCCTCGCCGACCTGCAACCTGACGCCGTCCCAATCGTAAAAGTCCGATTCGAAAAGTCCTTCGTCAATCTGTGAAAATCGCATTTCACACAGCTCAAAAGTCGAGCGGGCGTACCCGACTATCCTGATCATGTCGGGCAGCTCTAGGTTTGCTGCCTCTCGTTGCCGAGTCCGGTCCCGCCGCCCAGTTTTCCGGGCATCGGAATCATGAAACCCCATTCATCGGCAATCCCGAGGGCCTGCCACAGTTCGGGTCCTTTATTTGAGAGGTCGGATTCGCCGTTGGTGACCGGAAATAGAGTCGACTGAACGATGTCGGACCACCTCGACACGTGCCACAGGTGCCACTTGGCTGAGGGCGCAGTTGGGGCCGGCCAGCGCGAGGCCTGTTCGTCGTAGAGGCCCGTCACAATCTCAAGCAGCAGCGCGTTGGCGCGCATGAGTCGGCGAAGGGCGATGGCGTAAGAAGAGAGGTGGATGGGCTCGCCTCAACTCTACAAGAGTGGCCCCATACATGGCAGGCGTTGGCTCACGGCTGCCTGGCTCAAACAGAAGTCGGATAGTGTCGCCGAGCACGAACCTGCTGCCGTTGTCATCCCGGACTCGATCTGAGACCTCTCTCGGATGCGGAGTGAACGGCGGTGAATTTCGAAGACTGGGTCGTTGTTTGAGCGAACGGTGGCCGATCATCAGGGAGATTATGAATCAAGTTGAGAATGACAATGCTGCCCAAGGGCCACTCGCGCGAGTTCCATGTCAAGGCAACAGAGTCAATCGAACCCAGAATGACATTTCACCACCAATAAAGATCGCTAAACGGTCACCGAGCCGTCTTTGCCGAGCACGCCGCTGATGGCCTCCATCATTCCGAGGTGGCGGTTAGCGTGTGCGAGGTAGCCGACCATCGCGTCGCCAGTGCTGGTCTCGACATTGTGCCAGTCGGTGAACGGCGCATTAAACGTCGTGTCGTCGAGCATGCCAACACGTTGCTCGAGAAGCTCAAAAGCTTCCCTTGCATAGGCCCTGACCCGTTTCACACCTGGCAGGGGCAGCGACTGCCCGCTCTCGTTCCCGAGGCCCGACCCGGCCCCCCACATGCCCAGGTCGACACCGTCGAACCTCCATTCGTCGGCAACACCGGCAAACTCCCAGAGTTCCGGCGTTTTGTCCGCGACGACCGATGAAAGGAGCGACTGCACGTAATCTGCCCAGCGCGCCATGTGCCACAGGTGCCACTTGCACGATGGTGCGGTGGTCGTTGGCCACTTCGATGCCTCTTCGTCGGTCAGCGCGTCGATGGCCTGGATCAGCTGGCCGTCCAGCTTTTCAAGTCGGGACGTAACTATTTTGGGCGGAGTTGGGATTGGCATTTAGTATCTGGTGGTCTCAGGGGTCGTCGGGAGTGATTAGGCGTGTTGTCGTTCCCATTCGGGGTCGGGGTGAGAGGCGATGAAGTCGTGGTCGAGCTCGTAACCGAGTCCGGGCTTATCGGGCAGGTGAAGATGTCCGTCGCGAATATCGAGGGGCTCGGTGATGACTGAATTGTAGTTTTTCAGCGAATGATCGGACATCTCGAGCCGGTAGATGTTGGGCACGTTCATCAGCACGTGGGCGCCGGTAATCACGTTGAAAGCTCCCGATGCGTCGTGGGGACTGATCGGCACGTAGTAAGTCTCAGCAAGAATCGCAATCCGCTTCATCTCCGAAATCCCGCCGGTCCAGCAGATGTCGGGCATGATGTAGTTGACCAGCCCCTCCTGCAGGTAGGGGGCGAAGTCCCAGCGGGTGTACTTGCGTTCCCCGATACAGAGGTTGATATCGGTATTGCGCCGGAGCTGGCGGTGGGCGTCGAGGCTTTCTGGCTGGAGCGGCTCTTCGAACCACGTCAGGTTGAACTTCATCATCCGGTTGCACAGTTCGGTGGCGGTCGATACATCGAAGTTCCCGTGGGCGTCGATCATCAGTTCGATGTCAGGGCCAACCGCATCGCGAAGGGCACCCATGAGGTCTTCTGCGTATGCCGCCCCGGCTGCCGAGATCTTGCCATCGATATACCGGCGGTGGTGCCTGCCCATTTCCGGGCTGAACGGGTCGAGCTTGAGCGCCTGGTAACCGAGTGCCACCTGGCTCTTCGCATCGGCCACGCAGGCGTCGATATCGTCTATCGAGCCGACGTGGGAGTAGACGGGGACCGCCTCGCGCATCTTGCCGCCGAGCAGGTCCCAGACGGGACGACCGAGTGCCTTGCCTTTGATGTCCCAGAGCGCCATGTCGATCCCGCTGGCGAGCGTGGTGCCGAAACCGCGTGAGCCGAGCGTCCCGAAGCGCCGGTAAATACGGTGCCAGATCGCGTCGATGTTCGCCGGGTCAAGTCCGACGAGGCCCTCGGAGAAGTCCTGGCCTTCGAGATCGCTCTTCAACATCTCGTATGTGCGGCCCACGATGAGCGCCCCGCCACCGCCCGAGTTGGTCGCTTCGCCAACACCGGTAATGCCTTCATCTGTGTCTAGTTCGATAAACACCCACGAACGGTTGCTGCCTTCGGGCCGGGTGAGGTAAACGCGGAGGTCGGTGATCTTCATGGGTGTTTTTTCTGTGAAGCCGGCCGTGAGGTCAGCATCACACGGTTTTTAGGTAATGCGGTCGCAAGATCAAAGCGACTGGATGGTACACCTGTGGCGGTGGTAGACTCCGCCCGATCAACGAACATCGTCAGAAATGCCAGTCGAAACCCCGGCGCGGGCCTGCCGCGCGGTCCAGGAAGAAACCAACATGCGATTTTGCTACGCCCACCGCCGATTCACGCTCTACCCGCAGTCGGTAAACAGCTGGGACCTGTCGTCGGAAAACTACAGCGACGAGTTTCTGACGAAGGTGAAGGACACCGGTTTCGATGCACTTGAGATCGGGATGGAAGTATTTTCAAAGCTCGGGACCGAGCAGAAGGTAAGAGATTTCGCATCGAGGTTGGGTGACTTCGGACTGCTGGTCGGCTGCGTGCGCTCCGGCGGAACCCTGCACGACGCTAAAAACGGTCCCCGCAACCGGGAGCGCCTCGACGAGGCGATCAAGTACTCCGGTTGGGCGGGGGCAGAAGTGGTTAACGGGGCGATGAGCGCGCCGTCACGTCACCCGGGGCATCCGGCAGGCTCCGTGCCCGGAAGCCAGTCGGGATGGCCGCTCTCCCAGGACGCATCGCTCGATGCCATGCTCAACGTCTATGACGAACTCGCCGGGGTGTTCCAGGCCGCCTGCGCTAGGGCAGCCGATATCGGTACGAACGTGGTCGTGGAGGTCCACCAGAACTCGCCGGTCGACAACTCGTGGTCGGCGCTGCTGCTGACCGAGAAAATCGACCGGTCGAACTTCGGTATCAATCCAGATATCGGCAACATCCTGTGGACTTACGATGTACCTGAAGAGGAATACGACGAGGCGATCGACAAGCTCGCCCCGGTATCGAAGTACTGGCACTGCAAAAACCTGCACCGGGTATACCACCCGGAAAACAGCCGCTCGGTGTTCCTCAGGGTTCCGCTGCAGGACGGCGACATCGACTACCGCTACGGGATCAGCGCGATGCACAACGCCGGCTACTCGGGCTACATGACGATCGAGGGATCGTCGGCTGGCGACCAGTGGTACCACGACGCAAAGTCGCTCGACTACGCGAAGGCGATCTGGGCCGAGCTCGAGGGGTAGGGCGGCCTGAACCCTGGAAGTGCGGAGTGACCAATGCTCCCGGGCCCGACTCCTCCTCCCACGAACTCTGCCCGAACTTCCCACGATTTGGGTGAAGGCACTCACGACACGTATCCGTGTAAAAGTGAACATGTAGAAAGGGGCGGAAGATTTGCCCGCAGAAGAAGCTTTCTTACCAGGCGGGGCACCGGAATGAAGCACACTGATTCGCAGTTCAAGAGGGACGCACCGGTCCGCAGCAAAACTCAGCAGCGTGCCATCGCCCATACGTTCCGATCGCACTGTTCGCAGCACTCGTTGCCGCGCTTGCTTTCATCGGATAGCCAGCCGGGTTTCAGGCCGGATCGACCTGTTCCTCCGGGTTGGTCCCGGCCTCGACCGGGCGGGCAAACAACAGCGCGACGATCCCGATCACGAAGATCCCGGCGACCATTAGGAACGTCGAGTTAAACGACCCCGTCGCGTCGTGAAGCCGACCGGCCATGAAGGGCGCACCCGTTCCCGAGACGATCATGCCCACCTGTATAACGCCCATGATCCCGCCGAACTCCTTCATGCCGAAGGATTCCTGAACCAGGAGCACGATCAGTGCTCCGAGCCCGCCGAAGCCGAGTCCGAACACGAAGATTCCTGCCCACAGCAATACCTGGCCGTCCACCGTGGCAATCATCAGCACACCGATCGCCTGCATCGAAACTGAAACGACAGTTGCGATGCGCGCAGTGATTCTTTCGCTAGCACGCCCAAACGCCAGCTTCGAGCCGATGCCCATACCGGCAATGATCGCAACGGCAGTAGTCGCGAGCGCCGGTTCAAACCCGGTTTCTTCGAAATGCTGTCGGAGTTGTGTCAGCACCCCCTGGTAGGTGAAGGTCGCGGCCACCAGGCCGATCATAATCAGCCAGAAGTTGCGGTTGCGCAGCGCCTGCCTCACCGTAATTCCAGTGTGCGCAGCGGCCTGCGAAATTTTTACGAGGTCGCCCCTGCCGGTCCGTTCCATTTCGGACCTGACCGACTCGTCGCTTTCAGCCACTACCACAAGCGCGACCACGGCTAGCACGACCATAATCACTGCGAAAGTAGCGTACGCCGCCTCCCAGCTCATTGTCGCAATAATGCCTGCGGCCAGTGGGGGCATCGTCATCCCACCGAAGTTGTTTCCGGCCATGACGGTACCCATGACCCGCCCTCGTGTTTTCGGGAACCAGACGCCGACTACCTTGCCTGCGGGCAACACGGTCGCACCGGGGAACCCGGCGTATACGAGCGCACTGAACAGGTACCAGTGCCAGAGTTCGCTGATGAGCGGTCGCAGGGCGAAGCCGAGTGCGATCAGGAGCAGCGAGACGAACATCACGGGGCGAATGCCGACGCGGTCGGTAATGGCACCGATGAACGGGGCGAGGACGCCTGAAATAAACGAAAATGCCAGCGACATGTTCAACTGGGTCTGAGTCCACCCGAACTCTTCCCTGAGCGGACCAGAAAACTCGCCAAAGGCGTACTGCGTCATTCCAACCGAGAGCCCGGTCGATAGAAATACGATGACGGCGATCGGGTAGCCGCGGTAGATCCGTCCGAAAAGAGGTACAGCCATCAGTTGGGCGGAATGCCGTTCATCTGGTCGTTCGATCGGCTTTCGTTACCCGGTCCGGCACGTAACCCGGACCATGGTGCGGTGCGGCATGTCTCGGATGTGCTCAACCTGGCTGTATACTCCGCCCGCGTTCCCGTCCAAACGGGATACCTGTTCAGTTTCAATATGGCGTGAGTCACGGTAGCACTTCACCCCGATCACGTCTTGGCGTCGATCCGCAAATCTTCAACATTCCCTCAGTCAAACGGAGCAGTTTCGTGCGAGAAAGCAATATACGCGCAGCCATCAACAACGGTACGGTCGTTCACAACCTGACACTGACCTTCCCGGAACCGACGATCGCGGAGTGGGCGGGCTATGCCGGGTTCGAAGTGCTCCACCTCGACATGGAGCACGGTGTTTTCGACTGGGAGTCGGCCGAGAAGATGTGCAGGGCCGCGGACATGCACGGTATGACGTGCACGGCGCGGATTCCGAACACCGAGACCGACACGATCTTGCGGACGTTTGACCGGGGGCTGATGGGCATTCTCTGCCCACACGTCGATAATGCCGAACAGGCTGAGAGAATCGCAAGGGCCGCTCGATTCGGGCCCGAGGGCGAGCGTTCGTTCGGTACCTCGCGGGGTCGTGACTATGGCATGCACGACATGACGCCCGCCGAGTACATGGCCGTGTTCAACCGGGAAGTCACCGTCGCGATCCAGATCGAGACGAAGAACGGGGTCGAGACTATCAACGAAATCCTGGAGGTCGAGGGGATCGACCTGATTACGTTCGGGCCGCAGGACCTTGCACAGTCGTTCGGTCATCCGGGTCATCCCGAGCACCCGGAGGTCGTGGAGGCCATGAGTTCGGTCGTCGAGGCAGTGCATGCGCGTGGCAGGCTGATGAATTCAGATGTCGAGACCGGCATCAACCTTGTGCAGTGGCTGCCTGACCGGCTCAAGGACTGGCTCGACGAATCGCGGAAGGCCTGATCTCGTTCCCGATTATTACGAATTCACACCAACTAGTTTTCTGGCGAAATAATCAATGACTACAGCTACTACACAGACCAGTTACGAGCCCGTCGCGGGATGGGGCAAGCTGCCGATGGGAGTGACCTTCCGGGGCGACGCCACATCGATAGCAGTCGATTCAAAAGATAATGTCTACGTGTTCAACCGTGGCACAGAGCCGATCGCGGTATTTGATACCGATGGCAACTTCCTGCGCGGGATGGGCCACGGCGAGTTTGTGAGGCCCCACGGAATCGAGATCGATGGTGACGACAATCTCTACCTCGTCGACGACAACGGCCACATCGTCCAGAAGCGAACGAACGACGGCGAGGTCGTCTTTACGATTGGAACGAAGGGTGAGCCGTGCGAATGGCAGAGCGGGGGGATGTTCAACCGTCCGACCGACGTCGCCATTCACCCGGTGACCGGCGAGCTTTTCGTGTCCGACGGCTACGGAAACTCACGCATCCACAAATTCGATCCCGACGGCAACCACATCAAGTCATGGGGCGAGTCGGGCACCGATCCTGGGCAGTTCAGCCTGCCCCACAACGTGAGCATGCTTGGGACTGACCGGATTGTCGTGGCCGACCGCGAAAACTTCCGGCTCCAGGTATTTACGACCGACGGCGAGTTCGTCAAGCAGATCCACATCCACCATCCCATGTCGGTAACGGAAGGCAAGGGCGACGACCGGGCAATCTATGTTGGAGAGATGATCCCACCGCCGGTTCAGCAGGGTGTGCCCAATCTCGGTGCGATGATTGCGGTGCTTTCGCCCGAGGGCGAGTTTCTGCAGCATTTGGGCGGGCCACTGCCGGGTGAAGGAGTGGACCAGTTCACCGCCCCGCACGGCATAACGACCGACTCGCAGGGAACGGTTTATGCGGCGGAAGTCGCGTGGACCAACTACTTTTCGAATCCAGAAAACTCTGGGTCCGAAGAACTACCTCTGGGCGAAGTCGTCAGCCTTCGCAAGTGGCGACGGACCTAGCGCTCACTTTTATCGTGTAATTCACCTAATTCAACAGCTTTACCGTCAAAACGAACAGGAACAAAAAATGGTCAATTCAGCAACTTCGGCAACCGTCTACGAACCGGTTCCGTACTGGGCGAAGCTACCGCACCCTATGTTTTTCAAGGAAGCGACCTCGATTGCCGTCGATTCAGACGACAACGTCTACGTATTCGGTCGGGGCGACTACCCTCTCATCATTTTCGACCGCGACGGTAATTTTCTCGAGACCTGGGGAGCCGGTGAGTTCGTGAGGCCCCACGGCATCACGATTGACGCCGCCGACAACCTGTACCTGGCCGATGACGATGCCCATGTGATTGAAAAGCGCACCAAAGAGGGCAAGCTGATCTTCCGGCTGGGCGAAAAGGGCAAGGCGGCCGCCTGGCAGGAGGGTAAGCCATTCAACCGGCCCACACACGTGGCGATTAACCCGGCCACCGGTGACCTGTTCGTGACGGACGGCTACGGAAACTCGCGGGTGCACAAATACGATTCCGAAGGTAAATACATCCAGTCGTGGGGCGAATCGGGATCGTTGAACGGCCAGTTCTCGCTACCCCACAACATCGCGATGAACGGCACCGACCGGGTGACGGTGTGCGACCGGGAAAACTTCAGGTTGCAGACGTTCACGACCGACGGTGAGTATGTCGAACAGGTACACATGCACCGGCCCATGGCAATAACCGACGGGAAGGGAGACGACACCAACCTGTACGTTGCCGAGGCGGGCGCACCGCCCGTGCAGGACGGCGTGCGCAGGCTCGGGCAACGCGTGGTGGTGATGGACCGCGATGGCAACGAACTGACCCGGTTCGGCGACGAGTTGATGGGAGAGGGCCACGACCAGTTCATCGCCCCACACGGCATGGCGGTCGATTCCGAGGGATCGGTGTACATTGCCGAGGTGTCGTACACGGCGTACGGGTCGAAACTCGACCCGGTGCGAGAGGTAACGAGTTTGCGCAAGTGGAAGCGGGTCAGCGGCTAGCCCGGCGATTGCCCGGCGAACGCTAGCGAGGTGGTTCGCAATTGAGTCAAACGCTAAAAACCGGCAGGCTTTCCAGCCGGGAGATCGACGATTTTCTGGCCCGGCCGATCATCGCGCGCATTGCGACGGTGAAACCCGATGGCGCGCCGCACGTTGCGCCGTTGTGGCAGCAGTGGGACGGCGAGGCGATGTGGGTAATTCCGAGGAGCCGGTCGAGCTGGTTCGAAAACCTCAGGCTGGAGCCACGGGTGTGCATTTCGTGCGCCGACGATGTCAACCCCGATCACGCCCGGGTGACCATCGAAGGCATTGCCGAGGTGGTCGAGGGTCCGGTCGGCCTTGTCGGTCGAGTAAAAGAGATTGCCGACGAGATGGCGGTCAGGTACATGGGACCAGATGGGCCAAGTTACGCTGCAAAAACCGCTGACCGGCTCAGGTACCTGATAAAAATCACGCCGACCACAATCACTTCATGGCGTGGCGAGTGGCATTCCCGTTACATCGTCACGAAAGACGACTGAGGGTAGGGACCGGGGCTCTGGCGCTGATCTGGGCGCTGGCTCGGGCGGTGGTCGTGGCCGGGGCTGAAGGGCGAAGAGCGGGAAGTAGCCCGTACGCCTTAACCCCCGGTCGACTCCGGTGATTTGTCCGCTGTCCAGACCCTGATATGGGTGCCGTGTTCCTGGTAGTGCAGCACAGTGCAGCGGTCGATCAGCTCTCGGAACGGGTCGTCGGGCTCAAAGTAGGCGCTGGGGCCCTTTGCCAGTTCGTCTCGCAGCGAGCGGTGTACCCGTTCCATGTCCTCGACGATGCGCCGGGCCCCGGTGCCTTTTTTACGTTGCCGGGCATCTTCGTTGAACAAATTGATGTCGCCAACCGGTTCGATATGACCGCGGTCGAGTGCTGTGACTAGTTCCCATTCCCAGGTCGTGATGTGACCGACGACATCGGCCACCGACATGTCGTCGAGGACTCCAGGCAGCGACATGTCGCTGCTCACGAGGCGGTCGAGCGAATTCCTGAACTGTCGCCAGTTATCGTCGATCGCGGCCATCACGGCGCTTTTACGGTCTTTCACTGATTTTGCTCCGGGCGTCGGCGGCCTCCTTGGTCGCTCGCTGCAGTCTACCCTCCCCTAGCCCCTCCCGAAGGAGGGGGAGCCGCGCAAAGGCGCGGGCGTGGGCCGGTTAGCTCCGGGCGTCGGCGGTCTCCTTGGTCGCTCGCATGTCTGCGACGCGGCCCCTAACCCCTCCTGGAGGAGGGGGACAGAGCAGGGCGTGGGTGTTGCCTTCACAGCCATTGACAGCTTACGCGAGGCGAGCTAGCGTGACGAACTCGCGGGATGTGTGATCATTTTGAACTAGAAATACGGATGGCGGCGACCAGATGACGACGGTAGGCGAAGGCAAGTTTCAGTACGAGGTAGACCGGGATTGGCTGCGCCACAAGCCGGCGTTCTGGGAGCTTGGTCAGTGCGCCGATGTGGGTGTCGATTCCCAGGACCGCGTATGGCTGTTCAGCCGCTCGAAGCACCCGGTCACCTGCTGGACCACCGACGGGCACTTCATCGGGTCGTGGGGCGATCTCGGGCTCGAAAAGGGTGAATTCCGCATTCCGCACGGCGTATTCATCGACAAGGACGACAACATCTGGCTTGCCGACCACCAGACGCACCAGGTGACGAAGCACAACGACAACGGCGATGTTCTGATGGAGTTGGGCGAGCACGGTCGTGCCCAAATCACGATAACGACGGTCGGAGCGCAGGGCGCGCCGTTCAACAACCCGACCGGTCTCGCCACCGGAACTGATGGTCGACTTTTCGTATCGGACGGCTACGGCAACCGCCGCGTTCACCGGTTCAGTGCCGATGGGCAACTGGAGCATTCATGGGGCGAAGCCGGAACGGGGCCGGGACAGTTCTCGATTCTCCACAAGGTCGGTGTCGACAAAAACGACAGGGTCTACATCTGCGACCGCGAGAACAACCGCATCCAGATTTTCGATGTCGACGGCAACTTCCTGACCGAGTGGACGGACCTCGTTGGACCGGGCGACATCTTCTTCGACGGCGATGTGGCCTACGTGGTTGAACAGGGTGGCGGCAATGGCGTTTCGATCTGGACACTCGATGGCGAGTTGATTACCCGCTGGCGTGGGAACGCCGATGCCTGCCAGGCGG
This sequence comes from uncultured Dehalococcoidia bacterium, assembly GCA_913048295.1. Taxonomy (GTDB): domain Bacteria; phylum Chloroflexota; class Dehalococcoidia; order Lucifugimonadales; family Lucifugimonadaceae; genus Lucifugimonas. The sequence continues at coordinate 24,301 of CAJWWK010000012.1, read as the reverse complement.
CGCACGGTGGGTGGTTCGACTCGCAGGGCAATATCTACGTTGCTGAGATCGGTGAGCCCGGCAGCGGTCAGCGGGTGACCAAGTTCAGCCACATCTGACCGTGACGGGAAATGGCGGTTCTCCCTTCCTGAAGGGAGGGAGTTAGAGGTTGGGTCGGAGCGCTGGGGCATCTGAAACCTTTCCCACGTCGGGCAATTGCAGGTTCAGTTACGCGGTTTCTGCGGCTTCACCCACACCCTAACCCTCTCCCTCTCCCTGGCAGGGAAAGGGGACTACATGCGGCCCTACGCCCCCGGGCAGTCGTGCTCGATACCCGACAGCACCAGGTGGGTGGCGTTCACATGAAAGCCGTGGCGTTCGTGTACCTGTGCGATGAAGCCCTGGACCAGCTCGTCGTCGAGTTCCAGCGTGCGACCGCAGCTTGTGCACTGCAGGTGGTGGTGGTGGAATTGGCTGATCCACTCAAACACGGTGTCGCCGGGACTGAGGCGCGACTCGGCGACCAGACCAACGCCGCCCAGGTCGCCCAGTACCCGGTAGACCGTCGATTTATCGAAACTGGAACCGTTGTCGCCGAGCGCCGAAATGACCTCGGAGACGGTCATGTGTCTCTGCATTTCGCGGAGGACCTCGATGATAGCGCGCCGGGCCGCTGTGGCCCTAAGCCCTGAGCCCCGTAGTGCGTCTGTTGCGGAAACGGTAATTTCAGTCATTGCTCTGTTGCGGCGGTGGAAGCGCCGATTATTGATAGCCTGCCGGATTGCGGTGTGGTGAGCGTGTCATAACGTGCCCGCCGCGGTCAATTCTCAAGGGAAATAGCGGCTCGGACGAGCCATCGCGACAGCCCTTCGTCGGAATCCTCGGTCCAGAAATTCGCAGGAAAAAAGCCCCGGACCGTTTTGTGGTCCGGGGCTTTGTATATGAACTGTGCTATCGCTAGGCGAGAAGCTCGCGAAGCTCGGCGATATTGCGATCGCCGCGCAGCCGACCGAGCGCTTTGCGTTCGATCTGGCGGATACGTTCGCGTGTGAGGTTCAACTCGCCACCAATCTCTTCAAGGGTACGCGGCCGCCCGTCGAAAAGCCCGAAGCGCAGTTCGAGCACACGACGCTCACGATCCTGGAGGTTGCTGAGGACCCGGTCGACCTGCTCGCGCATCGACGACTGGGCAGCAACATCGGCCGGTGCCGGTGCGGTAACGTCCTGAATCAGGTCGCCGAGTTCGTTCTCGGCGTCTTCACCAATCGGTGTTTCGAGCGAGACTGGCTCCTGCGACATCTGGAGAATTTCGGATACTCGATCGATAGAGAGTTCTACCCGCTTTGCGAGCTCCTCGATGTTCGGTTCCCGGTTCAACTGCTGACCGAGTTCGCGGCGAGCCCGCATGATCTTGTTCAGAGTCTCGACGACGTGAACAGGAATGCGGATCGTGCGTGCCTGGTCGGCGATCGCCCGCGTGATTCCCTGTCGGATCCACCAGGTGGCATAGGTGCTGAACTTGAACCCCTTGCGGAAGTCAAATTTTTCGATCGCACGCATCAGACCGATGTTGCCTTCCTGGATCAGGTCCAGCATCGAAAGCCCGCGGTTCAGGTGCTTCTTGGCAACGCTGACCACCAGGCGGAGGTTTGCTTCTCCCAGGTGCCGACGGGCCTTCTCACCCTCTTCATGCACTCGCAAAATGTGTGCGGCAAGCACCGGGGTGAGCGGTCGCAAAGCCGCGAAAAATGTTGGCTTGACCAAGTGGTCGGGCAGGTCGGTCAGTGCCGGGTTGAGACCGAGTATGTCGACCATGTCCGGTGCCAGCAGTCGTGAAACTACCGAGAGTTCAACCACCAATTTGTGTGCCTCGTCTGGCTCCACACCGAGGGCATCGGACAGGTAGTTGATCAACTCGTCTTCGCGCTTGCCATCTATAAGTGCGCGCATATCAGGGTCAGTGAGGATCGCGCCGAGCGTCACCGGGGTCTTGAGACCCAGGTACTTGGCTACGGCAGATGCCGTATCTCCGACCGGACCGAGTTTGGTGAGGATATCGTTGATGACGGTAAAGGGGTCGGGGGTTCCGACTTCGATATCGCCCTGGATTTCCTTTTCGATCGCCTCGATGCGCTGTGCGAGCTCAACCGCTCGTGCAAGTACAACTTCGTCGGCCGCGGTGAGTAGGGCGACCCGGCCGATCTCGCGCAGATACATCCGCACTGTATCTTCGGTGAGTTCGGATTCCTGTACCTCCTGGGCGAGGGCGTTGGTAATACTGGTTGCTGAATCGGATGCCCTTGCGGCTTCCCACATGTCCAACTCCGACCGGGTCACGGCATTTGCGCCGCTCTCGGTGATCTGGTTGGCTTCGTCTTCCGTGCCTTCGATTCGTGTGAATGCGGGAGTGTATTCCGTCTCATCATCGAGGGCGGCCGACACATCGTTGACAGCGGTTGTTCGTCGCTTTTCGACCAACGGTTGTTCCTTTCGGGCATCTCTTGCCCGTGCCTGGACTTACCGATAACCCGGACAGGTTCCGATCTCAGGCTTTTCTTTTTTATGCCTCGCGCGCAGCAGGCCCCACGTTAAGTTGCTGGGCTTTACTTCAGGTTGATAGTGGTGGTGACCACTCAAGTCTTAGATGAAATCTGAACTGTTTTCGATGCATTGTGATCGAAACCGAACCCACCTGAACTTCTCGTGATCGCGTTCACCATTCAATCGACCTCATATTGTACGACATCACCCACCTGCTCTAAAAGGGGGGTGTCGATATTTGTTACGAAATCCGTTGTGCCCGGGATGCAAATTGCGGGGTGACCAGGGGCGGGCGAGTGATGAGCGGCGACTGGAAGCTGAGCGGATTTTCCCGCCATGCAGGGCGAAGGTCGTGCGATGGGAATCTTTCTGAACCGGTTGAATGTTTGGGGTCGCCTTCTCACGGTCCTCGACGGATTTATTTCCGCAAACCGGCCTGCCCCCCCCGGGGGAGAACGGGCCGATCGTGCGCCTACTCCCAGTTAATCACGAACTTTCCAGGTGCCCCGGACGAAAATTCCCGGTATGCCACCGGTGCCTCTTCGATAGTCGATCGCGAGGTAATGACCGACGCCAGCGGAACGTTTCTTTCTGCCGTGTAGCGCGCGGCCTCGGCAAGCCCGAAGGTCGAAAAAGTCCATGATCCAAGCAGGGTGAGATGACGGTGGATGATGTGAGGAGTTGGCTGGAAGGTCACTTCTCCCCCTTCGCCGACTAGGCACGTCCTGCCGAATATCCGGGTCGATTCGACAGCTGCCACCCGTGTTTCGGCGAGTCCGGCTGCTTCGAGGCTGGCATCGGCACCGTCGCCGTGCGTAAGTTCGCGAATCTGCTCGGGCGCATCGCCATTTGAAGCGTCAATCGTCGCCCACGCACCGGAATCTGCGGCCGTCCCGAGGCGTTCCTGAGAGATGTCCACAGCGATGACCCTGGCGCCCATTTCGGTACCGAACATCGTTGCGGCAAGCCCCACAGGCCCCTGTCCGAAAACTGCAAGCACGTCCCGGCCTGAAACATCGAGTTTCTTGAGGGCCTGGAACGCGGTCGATGCCCCGCAGGCGAGATATGCGCCCACCTCGTAATCGACCTCATCGGGCAGGGTCACGCAAGTCGATTGGTGGACAACCATGTAGTCGCCGTGACCCCCGTGCATCGAACCTCCGTAGTACTCCTTCTTTTCCGCGACCTCGCAGAGTTGCTGCCAGCCCGTGAGACAGTACTCGCACTCGCGGCAGCCTTCGTAGTGGTGCTGGATGATGCGGTCGCCGATCTGAAGACCTATGACGCCCGGGCCAAGTGCGACAATTTCGCCACACGGTTCGTGGCCGGGGCGGATGAGCTGGCCGTTGTTCTCGTTTGGGGTTTCGCCCCGATAGCGGCGCAAATCCGAGCCGCACAATCCGGACGAACGCAGTTTCACCAGCACCTGCTCGGGCCCGGGTTCGATATCCGGATAGTCGATAACTGCGGCAAGGCTATTCCCTCGAAAGGCCACTCCACGCATGTGCGAATCTCCTCGCAAATATTTCAACAAACTACCGATAACGGAAGCTGGCGCAGTGTAACTCAGCCATTCGAGCGCGTTACGCCTTTGCAGTGGAGCATGACCGGCGGTAAGCTTCACCCGCCCAGGCAGCGCAACGAGACCGCGGCATTGCCGCGACCGAGATTTTCAAACGGATGGCAACAACAATGGCTGGCAGCTTCAGTTACGACACTCTCTTTTCCGAGAATTCCTCCGACACCCCCCTGAGTGCCGTGAAACACGCAAAGTACGACTTCGCGGTCGCATACCCCGCGCCCGAGACACTGCCCATGGACGGGCTGATCCAGGCGCTCAGGACCGCCGTCGATTCGGACAGCGGGAAAACCGCCCGGGAAATGGCGTACTACCCGCACCAGTTGGGGTCGCAGGAGCTTCGTGAGTACACGTCTGCGAAACTGGCCAGTGATCGTGGTTTCACCGTTGGCGCCGACGAAATTGTGTTGACCAACGGTTCGGGTGAGGCGAACGGACTGGTCATCCAGGCGCTCACCAACCCGGGCGATGTGGTCCTCGCTGAAGATTTCGTGTATATGGGGACTACGAACCAACTCCGCAGGTTCGGTGCCGATATTCGGGGCGTAGCGATCGACGATGGCGGGATCATCCCCGAGGAACTGGACGAGCAGATCGCCACGCTGACCGCGCAGGGCGAAAAGCCAAAGTATCTGTACACCATCCCTGAACACCAGAACCCGACCGGTTCTACGCTTTCAGCGGAGCGACGTAAGGCGATCCTGGATGTCGCCCACAGGCATGGGATGCCGATTTTGGAAGACGATTGCTATGTTGATCTGCGTTTTGAAGGCGAAACGCAGCCGGCCTTCCGGACGCTCGACGATTCTGGCATCGTGGTCTACGTAGCCTCGTTCTCAAAGTTGCTTGCCCCGGGTCTTCGCCTGGGCTACTTCACGGCGACCCCCGAAGTTATGCGCCGGGCGCTGGGATTCAAGATTGGCAGCGGCCCCAACCAGTTCGCTGCGCTGGCGGTCGAAGGGTTTTTGCGAAATAACCTCGATTCGCACCGCGATTCGTTCAATCCGGTACTGCGGTCCAAACGAGATGCGATGGTGGCTTCCCTGGCAGAGAATTTCGGTGACACCGGCGCAACATGGTCGATTCCACAGGGCGGCTGCTATGTATGGTTGACCATGCCTGAAACGGCCGATATAGCCGCCATTCGCGACGAGGTGTTCGAACAGGGTGTCGGCTATGTTGCCGGCACAAACTTCGAGGCGGATGCTTCGGGGCGGATCGGCAAAAACTGCGCACGGCTCTGCTTCGCGTTTGAGTCGGTCCAGAAGAACACCGAGGGTATCGCACTGCTCGCACAGCTGTTCAAACAGCACGGCCAGATGTAGGTCCGATACTCAAACAGCAACCGTACCAACGGTTCTGAGACTGCGATAAAGGGTCGTCGCAAGCACGTCGGCCTTTTTCTTTTGCGCCTCACACCTCGTCACAAAAAATTAACCCACCTCCGTTGCCTATCCGGTGGTCTGGGGCTAAATTCTAAGCATAGGTATTTTTAGCAGGCCCGGCCCGGCGGTAAGCGCCCGGGCTGGAATCGATTACCGGAGCCCAAAGGAAAGCCGAAAATGGCATCTGCAGAACTGAACTCCATTGCCAGGGCCATGGTCGCCCGGAAGAAGGGCATTCTCGCAGCTGACGAAAGCACCGGGACCATGACCAGCCGACTCGACAGCATCGGCGTCGAATCGACCGTGGAGACGCGCCGCCAGTGGCGTCAGCTGTTGTTCACAACGCCCGACATCGGCGACTACATCAGCGGTGTGATCATGTACGACGAGACGATTCGCCAGTCGGACGACAGCGGTGTGGGGCTGGTCGATGTGCTTGCAGCTTCGAACGTTCTTACCGGTATCAAGGTCGATAACTCGACACACGACCTGGCTGGCGCACCGGGAGAGAACATCACCGAGGGACTCGACGGGCTCCGTCCCCGCCTTGCCGAGTATTTTCTTATGGGTGCCCGTTTCGCCAAGTGGCGGGCGCTGATCAAGATTGGCGAAGGCAGGCCTTCCGACTACGCCATCCGCACGAATATGCATGCACTTGGACGTTACGCCGCGCTTTGCCAGGAGCAGGGGCTGGTCCCGATTGTCGAGCCCGAAGTGCTCATGGACGGCATCCACAGCATCGACGACTGCCGCTCGGCAACCGACCGCAGCCTGAGCGCGGTCTTCGAGGAACTCGACGCCCAGAACGTCGACCTTGCCGGAATCGTGTTGAAGCCGAACATGGTTCTATCGGGATCGGGAGCGTCCGATCGTGCCCCGGCCGAGGAAGTGGCACGGCAGACGGTCGACTGCTTCCTTGAGCACGTACCGGCCAGTGTGCCGGGTATCGCTTTTCTCTCGGGCGGGCAGGGCAACGAGGAGTCGGTGGTGAATCTCGATGCGATCAACAAGATCGCTAACCGCGAAGACCTGCCGTGGGAGTTGACCTACTCGTACGGCAGGGGCCTGCAGGCGGCTCCACTTGCCGCATGGAAGGGCGAGGTGGCGAACGTCGCCGCGGCCCAGGCCGTGTTCCAGCAGCGGGGCAGGGATTCCAGCGTCGCACGCGAGGGTGTTTACAGCTAGGCGCCGGTACGGTGCTTCCGTCCCCCGAGCTGCACGAGCACTCGATTCATGTCGAGCAAAAAACTCGCGCCGCCGGTACAGTTGCTACCCCTGTGTGAAGCCACGACTATCCAGGCTGGAGTGTGCGTAAGACGATGCCCGATGAAATATCAGACCTCGTAGCGGCCCGAAAAAGCGAAATGATCGCCACCCGGCGGCACTTCCATGCTTTTCCCGAACTGGGGTTCGAGGAGAACGAAACTGCGGCTGTGATAGCTGAACGTCTCAAGGATGCGGGCCTCGAAGTGGAAACCGGTATCGGGCAGACCGGGTTGGTCGGCGTGCTCAGGGGCGCAAAAGACGGTCCGACACTGATGATCAGGGCCGATATCGACGGGCTACCTGTCGATGAACTTACCGGGCTCGATTTCGCCTCGACGAATGGCAGAATGCACGCCTGCGGCCACGATGGGCACATCACTATGGCCGTGACCGCGGCCGAAATCCTGGCGGGCATGAAAGACCAACTTGCGGGCACCGTGATATTTACTTTTCAGCCCGCCGAAGAGGTTGTGCAGGGTGCGCTCGCGATGATCGCCGACGGTCTATTCGAAAAGTACCCGGCCGACCGGGTTATCGGTACGCACCTGTGGAACCCGATACCGACCGGGATTATCGGTGTGAACAGGGCAACGGTGTTCGCCAGCGCCGACCAGTTCCGGCTGGTGGTTACCGGCAAGGGCGGGCATGGCGCGATGCCGCACACGACTATCGACCCGGTGGCTGCGGTGGCCGAGATCATCTCGACGGCGCAAACGGTCGTCAGCCGCGAGGTTCCTCCAAACGAGATGGGGGTGCTCACTTTCGGGCAAATCCACGGCGGCTCCGCGCCGAACGTGATCGCCGATAGCGTGACCGTCGAAGGGACGGTGCGGGCGTACACGCTCGAAACCCGTAACACCATCATGGAATCGCTGGAGCGGATCGCCAGCAACGTTGCCGCAGCCATGCGGGCAACGACTTCCTTTGAGAGGATCCACGGTGCCCCTCCGGTGATCAACGACCCCGAAGTCGCCAGTTGGGTGACTCAACAGGCCAGTCTGGTGGTTGGCGAGGGCAATGCCCGGGAATGGGAGCCGGTGAGCGTCGGTGACGACATGGCGGAGTTCAATAACCGGGTGCCGGGTGTTTATTTCCTGCTTGGTGCTGCACTCGACGACGAAACGGTTGCTGCAAGGTCGGTGGAAGGGCATCACAACGCACGGTTCGACTGGAACGAGGACTGTTTGCCGATTGGGACCGAGTTGTTCGTGCGGGCGGCGGTCGATTTTCTCTCGTAGGGCAGCTATATCCGCGCATGGTGCCTTCTCGATCTGGAGAGGGAACAAAACACGCTGCGGGTTCGTCAGTACAGTGACACGTACATCCAGGCTAGGGACTGAACTCAGTTATGTGCCTGATCGACTGAACCCACATGCCGTGAGCGGTATTTCGTAAATCCACGGGCTCTATTCTGATTTGAATTGAAAATGCGAATTCTGAAAATACTCGCGCTCGGAGGAGTCGCTGGCTTCGTGGCGCTGCTCTGGCCGATATTCATACAGGCCGAGACTTCGCTGGCGATTATTTTCGTCGTTCTGTCGTTCGCAGGAATAGGCGTTGGCGCGTTCGCCTTGTTCGGCGTTAAACGCTGGATGCTGTGGGCGGCGCTCGGCGTGTGGCCGGGTGCGCTCGTGGTCGGTCTTTTGTTCGCCGGGATAGCGCTCGCCACCATCGACACCGATAAAGGCGGTTTCGAAGGGCTGGTAGTCGGGGCGATCATTATTCTTGGCGTGTTCATCGGCGGAATCGCAGGCGCGATCACCGGTGGCATACTCGGGGCGCGACGCACGCGCCGGATAAACCGGGCGAGTTAAACCACAGGGGCTGTTCCGCCGTCGACGTTTACCGCGGTGCCGGTGATGTAGCTGGCACGGGCCGAGGCCAGGAAGCAGATCACATCGCCGGCCTCGCGCGCCTCACCGATCCGGCCAAGCGGTACCCCAGCGGAGAATGTCGCCCAGTGGTTTTCGAGCGTGTAGCTCGGGTCTTTCTTGTTGGCGGCTTCCCAGCGCGTGCGGTGCTGACCGGATTTCAACACGCCGACGCAGATCGTGTTGACGCGTATGTTGTGCTCGGCCAGTTCGCCCGCCCATGACTTCGTCAGCGATATACCTGAGGCACGTGAAAGCGAGGTCGGCTGGGCTCCCGGACCTGATGCCTTACCGCCCGGAGTAGTGGTGTTGATGATGGCACCCGTTCCCGACGCCTTGAGATAGGGAAGCACGGCGCGGGCGCAGTAGATGGCCCCGTAAATCTTGATCCCGAAGTCGACCTTGAGATCATCGTCGGTCATCAGCTCCAGTGTCGTGGCCGACGAGGTGCCTGCATTGTTCACGAGGATGTCGACCCCGCCGAACTCGTCGACGACTTTAGCCACCATCGCCTGGACGTCGGATTCGACCGATACGTCGGCCGCGACACCGATAACCTCGCCGTCGGTTTCGGCCTTGATCTCGGTGATTGCCGCATCGAGCTTGGCCTGCGTACGCCCGACAATCGCTACTTTTGCACCTTCACGCGCCATCGATGCTGCAGCAGCCTTGCCGATTCCGTCGCTGCCACCGGTCACGATCGCAACCTTGCCAGTCAGTTCGAGATCCATTGTTTGTATTCCAATCTTTAGCCCGGTGTTGTAGGCCCGGTACGGGGTTCAGTGCCCGTCTCGGTAAATAACGTTCAGTGTTCGGGCAAAAAGTGTGCAGAGGTCCGGAAGCATGTCGATAAACCCCGGGCCAAGCGTCGGTCAGAAACGTCGGCAAGATTATAAGGACGAAATCACGCGCAATGGGCACAGTGCGATTTTTGGACTTACGAGTTGTACCCTTATCTGCTGTGTGTTTATTCCAATCGCGTATTTGGCGCACTGCGCCCATATTCGATTCGTGAATACGACTGCAGACTGTGACCGGGCCCCAGACAGGTCGTAACCAGACAGGGACAAAAAGTGAACAACGGGCAGCGATACGAGCCGCTTACAGTACCGAGGAGAGTGATACTCGGACCGGGACCCAGCTCGGCAAATCCCAGGGTGCTCCGCGCTATGTCGTTGCCGATCATCGGCTATCTCGACCCCGCGTTTTTCGAGCTGCTCGACGAACTCAGTGGAATGCTGGGCGAGGTTTTCAAGACCAATCAACGGGCGTTTGCCGTTGCCGGTGCGGGCTCGGCAGGAATGGAAGCCGGACTCGTCTCCCTTGCGCAGCCCGGCGATACCGTGATCATCTGTTCGTACGGCTATTTCTGCGAACGCCAGATCATCATGAGCGAGCGCCTCGGTTTCAACGTGGTCCCGCTGCGGACCGAGTGGGGCAGGTCGATGGATCCCCATGTGCTCGCCGACGCGCTAAAAGAGCACCCCGAGACACAGCTTGTAGTCGGTATACATGCCGAGACGTCAGCAGGGACCCTTCACCCGATCGCCGAGTTTGCCCGCCTCGCCCACGAAGCCGGGGCAATGTTCATGACTGATGTCGTGACCTCGCTTGCCGGTTGCGAACTCGAATTCGACGAGTGGGACCTGGACTTTGCGTACTCAGGGTCGCAAAAATGCCTGGCGGCCCCTCCCGGAATTTCACCGGTCGCACTGTCTGAGCGCGGTCTCGACTACATCCGCAACCGGCCAAAGCCACCCACATCGTGGTACCTCGACCTCCAGCTGATTGCCGACTACTGGGGTCCTGACCACATCGCGCACCACACCGCGCCGGTGAGCATGATTTACGGACTGCGCGAAGCGGTGGGAATGGCGCTGAACGAGGGTTTGAGCGCCCGCTGGGAACGCCATGCAGCGAACGCTTCAGCATTACGGGCGGGCCTCAGGGCGCTGAACCTGGAGTTACCGGTGCCGGAGGACGAGCGGCTCGATCAGCTCACGCTGGTCAGGCTGCCGAAAGGCGTCGACGACGTGAAGCTCAGGAACCAGCTACTCGATGAGTACTCGATCGAGGTCGGTCGGGGACTTGGCGAGTTCGCGGGCAAGATCATTCGAGTTGGCCTGATGGGTGAATCGTGCGTGCCCGCAAACGTGTTTGCGCTCCTGAACGCGTTGGAGAAGATACTGCCGGAGCACGGTTTCGAGGTGGCGAACGGAGTGGCGGCTGCTGCGGCGAGTGCGCAACTGGTGAAGCAGCCTTCGCCCCTGTTTACGGGGTAGAGGTTGCGACAGGCGCGCTAGTCAAGAGCGTAGGCGGCGTCGAGAAGGTCGACGACGTAGCGGACCTTGGTCGTCGGTTCGCCTGATTCATCATTCGCAATCTGTCTGAGTGCAAAGTCCAGTTGCATCGCGCAACCCGGGTTCCCGGTCGCAACTATTTCCGCGCCGGTGGCGATCACGTTGCGGGCCTTGCGCTTGCCCAGCCGGGCCGACATTTCTCGCTGGGTTATCGAGTAGGTACCGGCCGATCCGCAGCAGATTGCCGGCTCTCCCAGTTCAACCAGTTTGAGACCCGGAATTGAACTGAGAATCTGGCGAGGTGCCTCGGTTATCCGCTGGGCGTTCAACAGGTGGCACGGGTCCTGGTAGGTCACGGTCACATCGAGCATCCCGGCCGGCGGCTCGAAATCGTATTCGACCAGCAGTTCGTGGATGTCCCGGGTCAGATCTGCAACTTTTTTGGCCCGCTCGGCATACTCGCCCTCATCGCGGAAAAGCTCTCCGTAATCCTTCATGGCAGCCCCGCAGCCAGCTGATGCGGAAACGATGGCGTCCGGGTTTGCCGAGAGGAACGAATCGATATTCTTCTTCGCCATTTCGATTGCCGAGTCGGGCTCGCCAGCGTGTGTGTTCAGCGCACCGCAACAACCCTGTCCTGCGGTGAGGTGCACTTCGAGTCCGTTGCGGGTCAGCACACGCACCGTAGCTTCAAGGGTTTCGGCGTGCGTCAGCGACATCACGCAGCCTGCGAGCATCGCCACTTTTGCCTTTCGGACACCCTTCGCCGGATGCACCTGACCTTTAGCGGTGAAGAATTTCTTTGAAAGCTCAGGCAGGTACTCGTCGGCCATTACGGCGTCGCCGGGCAACAACTTCAGCAACCCGGTACCGCGCGCAATCGCCCTGGCGCCGGTTTTCTTGTAAATCTTCAGGGCAGTCCCGGCCATTCGCAGTTTCACCGGCGACGATAGCAGAGTCTTGTAGCCGACCGACCTTGCGACCCTTTCGGTGATCGGCCGCTTTGTGTGCTGTTCGACCTGCGACCGTGTGGCCTCCATGATCTTGCCGTACTCGACGCCAGAAGGACACGACAGTTCGCAGGCACGGCACTGCAGGCACATGTCCCAGTGGCCGATGACCGCCGGTGTCATGTCCAATCGCCCCTCGTTGACCGCTTTCATCAGCGCGATGCGGCCGCGTGGCGATTCGGCCTCGAGGCCGGTTTCGAGATAGGTCGGGCATGCCTGAAGGCAGAACCCGCAGTGCACGCACCTGTACAGATCGGATTCATGCGGCGCGTGCGGGCCTGAAAAGCCGGGGAACGTTCCTGGCGGACCGACCGGTTGGTCGGCTGACGGTGGTGGTGCCTGCCCTGGTAATTCGGTCATATTTTCCCGACGAACCGACCGGGGTTCAGCGTGTTGGCGGGATCGTACTTTTTTTTGACTCTGCGCATGATTTCGATCGAGTTTCCCACGTCGCTAAACACGTCGATCTGTTGCTTGACGGTGAACGGACACTTTTCGATGATGTACGACCCGTTCGAATTCGACACTGTTGAAACGATGGAGTTCACAAAGGATAGTGCCTGTTCGTCAGAAACTACACCTGTGAGTGCGGTCAGAGCGCCGAATCCAAGATCGCAGATCGTGGAAGTGTGGTTGGCAACTTTATTTTCAGCACGAATCGCCTCTGATATTTCAAGGGTCAAAGCCGTTCGCGCGATCACCCTTGCCGCTACGCCGGCCGCCGACTCGGCACTATCGAGCAATGCCCAGGTGCGGGATGCCGAATCGCCGTCGAGCGCGGCATATCCGGTCGCTCCCGTCGCACCTGCCGCACCCGTGACCTCGTTCAACTGCCGTTCGATCGACCGTGCGCCTCCACCGAGTCTCACCAGAAGCGTCCACACCTCATCACCTGGGTCCGCCGTGACCTCGCCGATTACAGCAGCCATAACATCGGTCGCCAGTGGACCCGATACGAGTGATATCGCCTCGGGTGCAAACAGGCCGTTGACAAGGCTCAGGCCGACTTCGCCGGCAGAACGAACGTCATCGAACCACGCCACAACGGTCTGTTGGTTGGCGAGGATTGGAGCCAGTTTAAATGCAGCCTGAGAAATGACACCGAGCGTTCCGTAAGCGCCGGTGTGGAGCCGGTGCAGGTCGTAGCCCTGTACGTTCTTCACGACCCTGCCACCAGTTTTGGTGACGGTGCCATCGGCCAGCACGATCTGCATACCGATGACCCAGTCCCTGATGCCGCCGGTTGACGATTGGCGACGCCCCGGTGCGTTCGATGCGACCGAACCCCCGACCGTAGCCTGTGCGGGATTTCGCACCTCGAAAGGTAGTCGCTGGCCCTCTTTTTCGAGCACTTCATTCAGATCGCCAATGCGCACGCCAGCATCGACAATTACGGTCAGGTCTCCCGCCACGTGTTCTAGTTGTCCCGTGTGGCCGGTCAGGTCGAGCGCGATGTCATAACTTGTCGGCACGTTCCCCACGCCCATGCGAGTCCCGCCGCCCCAGGGAATTACGGTCAGACCAGATGAAGTGGCGCCCGCGAGCGCAATCGATATCTCATCGAGCGTGATTGGGCTCTCGATTGTTGAAGGTGTAAGGCCGTCCAGCGAGTGGTTCACGTAGCTATCTGGGCCTTATGCCGTTGCCGGAGTTGGAGTCGAGGCGGGCGTCGGCGTCGGGGGAGTCATGTGCATCTGGGGTTTCCATGGGGCAGTCCTCCAGAGTTGGTCGCCGATGGCGGTCGCCGCGTCGAGCGCTTCCTGTGGAACTTTTTCTTCCCATGCAACCAGGTTTTGCTCCAGCTGTTCGAGGGTACGGGCTCCGACGATGCAGGCCGAAACTGCCGGGTTCGAACGGTTCCATTTCAGTGCCAGCGCCATTGGAGAAACGGCGTGTTTTTCGGTAACCGCGATGAAATCCTCCATCGCGCCGAAAGTGATCTCGTTCCAGTAGGTGTTGCGGTAGAACCTGTTTGCCCTGAAATCGGCAGAAAAGCGTCCACCAGCCTCGGTTTCGCCTTCTATCTGGCGGTGCTTGCCCAGCAGGAAGCCCCCGGCCTGCGGCGAGTAGACCATCACTCCGACCCCCTGGTCAAGGCACGCCGGGAACAACTCCCGCTCGGCCTCGCGGTACAGGAGGTTGTAACGGGGCTGCACGGAACTGAACCTGGTGAAGCCGTTTCGGTCCTGGGCCCACAGCGCTTCGATCAACTGGGGACCCGAGAAGTTCGACACGCCGATGTAGCGCGCTTTACCGGCCCTCACAACATCGTTGTACGCCTCGATCGTCTCTTCGATGGGAGTAGTCAGGTCTGGCGCATGTATCTGGTACAGGTCGACGTAGTCGGTACCGAGGCGCTTCAGCGAGTCGTCGATGGCCCGCATGACGTATTTTTTGTTGACGCCCACATCGTTCGGGTGTGGTCCGACCTGGCTGCGACCTTTCGTCGCCAGAACGACTTCTGAACGGCGGGTCTTGATGAACCGGCCTACGTTTTCTTCAGAAAGCCCTTCGCAGTACGAGTTCGCCGTGTCGATAAAGTTCACGCCGCTGTCGAAAGCGGCAGACATTATGCGAATCGAGTCGGCAGCGTCGGTCTGACCGCCAAAATTATCTGCACCGATGCAGTATTCGGAAATTTTTAATCCGGTGTTCCCGAGCCTTACATATTCCAACTGATCTTATCCTCGTGAGCGGTGTGTTGTGTATGCGGGTCTGGTGCCTTACGACCGGACAGGTGAAAGAGCGGGGACGGTGCCGAACGCCTGACCGGAGTTCGGGGGGTAGGTCATTGGTGCGCCGGATTCGAAATCGTCGGCAATCGCACGTACCTCGGCCATGATTTCGTCGGGTGCCGATTCCGACCATGCGTCGAGCACACCCTGCACCTGTTCGAGCGTCCTCGACCCGAATATCGGCGCCGTCACGCCCGGGAATTCCGATACCCACTGGAGCGCAAGCCGGATGGCTGGCTGGCCGTGTTTGTTCGCAAGCGCTGTGAACATTTCGACGGTCTTAAAATTCGAGTCGTTGAAGTAGCGAGATTTGAGTCCGCCGCCCTTGGAATCGTCGCGGGCGTCGAACTTGGAACCGGCCACCGCCTTGCCAGAACCACCGTGTTTGCCCGTCAGCATCCCACTGGCCAGCGGGGAGTAGGGGATCACTGCGATATCGTGCTCGGCCGCGACGGGGACCATCTCTCGACCGAGACCGGGCTGCAGAATGTTGAAGACGCTCTGTATCGCCTCGTACCTGAACAGGTTCTTGACATCGGAGACCCAAAGAGATTTCGCAAGCACCCAGGTCGGAAAGTTAGATACGCCGGCGTAGACGACTTTTCCCTGGTGGATCAGGTCGTCGACGGCCCGCAGCGTTTCCTCGACAGGGGTTTCCGCATCGAGAGAATGGCAGTAGAGCAGGTCGATCCGGTCGGTGCGCAGCCTTCGCAAAGAATTTTCGACGGCGCGCACGATGTGATAGCGGGACGCCCCGATGTCGTTTATCCCGGCACCCACCTTCGAGCGGTACTTGGTTGCGAGGACCACGTTGTCTCTTCGGCCGGATTCTGCCAGATAGTTTCCGATCATCGATTCCGATCGCCCCTCGTTGTACGAATCGGACGTGTCGATGAAGTTGATCCCGGCGTCAAGTGCCGTGCCCATGATCTGGTAGGCCGTCGGTTCGTCGCAGCCCCACTGGTTACCGTAGTTGTCGGTGCCCAGACAGAGGTTAGAGACCTTCGTCCCGGTGCGTCCGAGCTTTACATATTCGATAGGAATTTTGAGGCTCCCTGTGGCGTATCTAGCAGGTGTTGTTTATTGTTGTGATTAGTTGTGATCAAGTTCAACCCAGCGTGATTCTGCGGCCGAAAGATAAGCTGCGTCGACTATTTCGGCAGCCTTCATGCCGTCATGGAAGCTGGTTTCGACGAGCGATTGGTCACCGGCCACGACCGCGTCGGCGAACCGCTGGTATGGTTGCGGGTACTCGGCCCCCGGGTCGAGCTGGTCGACAGGCCCGTTCGGACCGGTCACCCCTAGGATCCCGAACCGGCCGTCGGTCGTGATCCTGCCATGCTCGCCCGATATCTCGACGCGGGGAGAGGTCCTGCCATCGGCGTCTGTACCACGGGACGCGAACGACGTGTGGACGACGGCAAACCCGCCGTTCCGCCACTCGCAGAGGAACGCGGTGGCATCGGGGACATCGACATCGATCCCCTCGGGGTTGTCAGCGGTAGGGCGGTGCTTTGTCGTCGTGTCGAATGTCGAGACGACACGCGACACCTCGCCATTGATAAAGCGGAGCATGTCGAAGGCGTGGATCAACTCGTACACGGAGCCACCGCCGTTTTCGGAGCGGAACCTCCAGGTGAGGGTTTCGGGGCGTGCGTCGAACTGGTGCGACATGCCCCACCAGACGTTTGCATGGTAGATACGGCCCAGAAAGTCGTTGTCGAGATAACGCTTTATCCGGCCCAGGGTGGTGTTGCCGCGCTGGTTGAAGTTTGTCGAGTGGATCACGCCCGCAGCTTCCGCTGCATCGAGCATCTCTTTGCAGTCGGCGGCGGTGAGGGCGAGGGGCTTGTCGCAGAGCACGTGCTTGCCAGCAGCTATCGAATCCAGGGCGAGCTGTTTGTGCGAACCGGTTGGCGTGACGATGGCGACGGCGTCGAGTCCGTCCATGGACAGCATCCCGTTGTGGTCGGTGAATGTGTGCGGAATGTCCCACTTGCGCTGGAATTCGGCGAGGGGTTCCGGGCTCCTGCGCATCGCGGCGACGACCTCGACGTTATCGAGGCTGCTGAAGTGGTCCATGTGGGTGTTGGCAAAGCCGCCAGCACCAATGATTCCGATCCTGACCTTGCCACTTGAAGGGGACACTTTCGTTCCTGTCTACGGGGTTTTTATCAGGACGTGAACCGTGGTTGAATTGACTGGCTGACTGGCTGCTTCGCCCGGAGAGGCACCAGTCTAACGAAAGACGGCAAATACGGTCGGAATTTCGAACCGGAATTGATACAGACGCGGCGCTATTTCGTCAGCTTCAGAAAGGCAAGACCAGAACCGAGCGAGGCGATCTGGGCGAGCACCGCCAGTGCGACCACCTTGAAGTAGGGAGTCACTATTTCGGGTCGACCCGATTCGGGACCGTATTCGAACAGGAAGTTGCCGGTCTGGACGAAGGACATGAATATCGAAGTCGCCATCGCAAACCAACCACCGATCACCACCCAGATGAGCAATTCCCGGGTCGTGCCTCTCCATTTCGTCTCAATTGCGATTGATGTCGAAGGAGAGGCCGGATGGGACGTTCGAGTTGCGGCCGAATCCTCTGCAATCTGCTGCGACCTGGCGATGCCTGGCAAATCGATGCCAAGCCTGAGCAGCTTCCAGACCGATGAGCCGTGTTCCAGCAGATCGATTTCCTTACGGGCGAGTTCCTTAACGACGGCTGCCGATTGCGGGTAAGCCCATTTCCAGACATGAACCCACAGTAGCGCTGCGACTCCGGTGCCGAACCTGATAAGGAAAGTGAACAGGTTCATCGTTTGGCCTCCTGAAAGCGAGCAAATTGCGCCATTCGGGCTTCGAGATCATCGATTTTTTGAATGGCCGACGTGCCTGCTTTATTCAGCGAAATCATGCGCCGCGGATGCGACTGGGAGTGATGCCATTCGGCGACAATCAATCCCTGTGCCTGAAGTGCCGAGATGGCCGCGTAAATCGAAGAAGTAGCCACCCAGTCGAGATTGGCGGACATGTCGATTCCAGCTACCGGCTGACTGCAACCTGCAAGATAGCGAAGGACCAGGAGTTGATTTCTGCAGACAGCCACTCGGTACTCCAGAGGTTTTCAAGGATTAGAACGTTACAAGTGTTGGAATGATCCACACACTGTCGAAATTGACGGACGATATCAACCTTTGTGCGTCGTGATCGAGAACGTCCGAGACTACTGCCAGTCGGAGGTCCCGGTCCGGCGGAACGAAGGCGCTGTAATTCCGTATGCCTCGCCGTGCACTGCGCCACCGGGGAACACCTTGCCTGGATTAAAGCGTTCGGCAAGCGACGGCACGCCGATCGGTGCGTCCTCAGGATCGCCCTCGCCGATGAACGCCGAACGTAATCGGGCCATCGCTTCGAGGTCGTCTTCCGTGAAAACGAGGGGCATGTAGGCCTGTTTTTCGATCCCGATACCGTGCTCGCCAGACAGGGCGCCGCCAGCAGCCACGCAGGCCTCGAGAATTCGTGCGCCCGCAAGAATCGCCTGCTTAACCTCTTCGGGATGTCGCTCGTTGAACAGGATTGCCGGGTGAATGTTGCCGTCGCCCGCATGGAAAACGTTGGCCACGGTCACGTTCAGTTCCGCCGCGATCTGGTCGACCTGCTGGAGGACCTCCCTCAACTTTGTCCGCGGAACGACGCCGTCGACAAGATAATATGTGGGAGCGATGACGCCGTAAGCGCCGACCGCACCCTTCCGGGTCTCCCAGAGCTTTGCACGGGTCGCCTCGTCATCGGCCTCACGTATCTCCATCGCCCCGTTATCGTTGCAGATCTTGAGCACGAGTTCGGTCTGCTCCTCGACAGATTCTTTCAGCCCGTCGACCTCGACGATCAGTACGGCCTCGGCATCGGCGGGATAGCCGGGGTGGTAAAACGGCTCGACCGCATCGATAGTCTTGCGGTCCATCATCTCGAGCGCTGCCGGCACCATTCCCTCGGCGATGATGTCGGTAACGGTTTGCGAAGCGGCGTCCATGGTCCTGAACGCCGCCAGCATGCTGTGGATCGTCTCCGGTTTTGGCAGCAACCGCACCGCGATCTTGGTAGCGATGCCAAACGTTCCCTCAGAGCCCACAAACGCACCTCGCAGGTCGTAGCCGGTCGATTCACGCTCCGAACCTCCAAGCCATGTCAGCGAGCCATCGGCCAGCACCACTTCGAGTCCCAGCACATGGTTTGTCGTCACGCCCAGCGCCAGGCAGTGGGGACCGCCCGCGTTCTCACCGACGTTCCCGCCGATCGTGCAGGTCTTCTGGCTTGCGGGGTCGGGGGCGTAGAACAGGCCCAAATGGCTGACCATTTCGGACAGGTGGAGGTTGATCATTCCAGGCTCGACGATGGCGACACGGTTTTCGGCATCGACTTCGATGAGGGCGGTAAGCCGGGTCAGCGCCAGCACGACCGAGTTGCGGAGGGGCACGGCGCCGCCGGAAAGACTTGTGCCGGCCCCGCGGGCCACGATGTATGCACCGTGGCGGTTCGCAATGCGGACAATAGCCGAAACCTCTTCGGCGTTGCGCGGCAGTACGACCGCCTGCGGGGTCGCCTTGTCGATCGACCCGTCGTACTCGTAGACAAGCAGGTCTTCCGGCCTCCAGATCACATACTGATCGCCAACTAATTCGGCGAGGTCGGAGATTAGCGGGGAGCTGGCTGTGGGCATGAGGACATTATGGCACCTGGTGGCGGATGAACGTATCCTCCCTCCAAATGTTGGAGGGAGTTAGAGGGTGGCTAATTCACCGTCAGACGGTGAAGGTGCTCAGGTGTGAAACGTACGCATCGCCAACGCCAATGTTTATTTCAGGAGGTAGGGTTTTCAACCCACACCCCGACCCTTTCCCTGGCACGGAGAGGGAACTAAAAAATTGTCCCAACCCCAGTCACGTTTCGGACGATCTCGCGGTCTTCCTGATCCCGCACTATCTTCGCCGTGAGGGCGTCGGGGTCGCCCCACTGGTCGAGAAGAATTTTCAGCAGTCGTTGCTGGACTTGTGTGTGCTCAGCAACCCGAGCCAGGTTCGTGAACTCGCCAGGGTCGGCTTCGAGATCGTACAGCTCCAGCTCTACCGGGTCGCCGTGTCCGTAGCAGAGCTTCCACCTGCCCGATCTCACCATGCCCATTGCACGGTCGGTGCCGTGGGCAAAGTGCTCCGAAATAGCGATGTCCCGGAGCCCCGACGTATCGCCGTTCAGGGCTGGAACAAGCGACTGGCCGTCGAGTTTCCACTTTGAAACGTCGATTCCGGCGAGCTCAAGGATCGTGGCGACAGCGTCGACATTCGAGACCGCCTGCGACACGCGCTGCCCGCCCTTGAACTTTGCAGGCCATGAAATCTGTAACGGTACTCGGGCCGACTGCTCGTAAAAGCACATCTTCCGCCACAGACCGTGCTCGCCAAGCATGTCGCCATGGTCGGACGTGTAGACGATCACCGTGTTCTCAGCCAGCCCCTGTTCTTCGAGCGTGTCGAGCAGGTGCCCGATCTTATCGTCGAGATATGTGCACAGGCCGAAGTACGCCGCCCTTGCCCTCGCGATCTCGTCATCGGTCCAGTCGCCATCAAGCCCGAACATCCGGCGCAATCGCTCGGCCGACGGTGGCAGGTTGTCGAGGTGCCCCGGGGGAAGATCAGGCATATCGAGGTTGTCGGGGTAGTACTTTGAAAAGTACCGTTCGGAAACGATGAACGGGAAGTGCGGGGCGATGAACCCCACGCACATGGCGAACGGCTTTTCGTAGCGGGCAGGATCGGAGAGATATTCGACCGCGGCTGTTTCCATGGCATCGTCCGCCTCGATCATCGGGCTGACGCCGGGATCGGCGGCTCGAACTCCGTCCCACGGCTCGGCTGCCTTCGGAATGCCGTCCGACCACCTGAAGTGACCGAGTGGCTCCTCGATGTGTGGGTCACGCGATAGCTGCTCATCGAAGCCGTGCAGCGGGTCGGGGCCGACAAGGTGCATCTTGCCGTTCAGCGCGGTGTGATAGCCCTCGTTGCGCAGCAGGTAAGGCCACGTCAGCCGGTCTACGGGCACCGGCTTGGTGTTGTCCCATATCTCGTTGGTCGAAACGTACTGGCCGGTCATGAACGACGCTCTCGACGGGATGCACAGCGGGGAGTTGCAGTAGTTCGCGTCGAATGTGACTCCCTGCTCGGCGAGGCGGTCCATGTTAGGAGTCTCGATGATCGGGTGGCCGTAGGTCGACGAGAACTGTGCGCCGTGCTCGTCGGACATGATTACTAGGAAGTTAGGTTTCTTGTCCATTCCAGATCCGCTGCTCGCTTTTGTTTGCTCCGGTTACGTGCAAGTCAGCTACGGCGTTATTACCGCCCGGGTAACTTCGCTTCCCGAACTCCTGCCCAGCCATTCGGCGGTTTCAAACGCCTTGTCGATCTGGTCAAGCGGGAACTCGTGCGAAATGACGTTCATCAGTGGGTACCTGTCGGCTGTTCGTTCCAAGAAGTCGATGGCGTTCGGGATGATCCACGGATCGTAGTGCTGAATCCCGTAAAACCTGATCTGGTTGGAAACCATCTTCTGGACGTCGATGCTGGCGAACGAGTTCGGCGAGATGTGTCCGACTTCGAGGTAGGTGCCTCGCATGCGGACCATCTTGAGGCCCTCTTCGACGACTGCCGGGAAGCCGACGACCTCGATCACCTTGTCGGCACCGATGCCGCCGGTCAGTTCCAGCACCCGCTCGATACGTGCTTCAGGGGTGTCGTAGTCGTTCATGTCGATCGTATGGGTGGCACCACACTGCATCGCCAGTTCAAGGCGGGGCTTTTGGCCGTCGATCACGATTACTTTCGATGCCCCGAGTTCCGCCGCGACTGCAGTTGCGTTCACGCCGAGTCCGCCGGCGCCCTGGACAACCACGTTGTCGCCGAGCCTCACGCCCCCGAGGTGCATCGCCTCGTAGACCTGGGCCAGCGCACAGTTGATCGGCGCCGCCGCGGCGCTGCTGATCGATTCGGGCAGCTTGAATACATAGTGCGGGCTACGCAGGTAGTAGTACTGGGCGAACCCACCGTTGCACACGGCCCATTCGTCGAGTGTCTTGCGTCCCGAACGAAACTTGCAGGCCCCAAACTCGCCGCGCAGGCAGTTGTAGCAGCGGGCACACGGGAAGAAATACGAATAGGCCACCCGATCGCCCTCTTTGAGTGGTCGACGTAGCGAATCGGTGGTGATCTTGTTCCCCATCGCGGCCACTTCACCCATCATTTCGTGCCCAAACACGAACGGGTCTCGCGGCGGGGCATCTTCGGGAATTCCGTCGCCGCGCCAGATGTGAAGGTCCGATCCGCAAACGCTGGTCGCCCGAACGCGTATCTGAATGGC
The DNA here is from genome assembly GCA_913048295.1 of uncultured Dehalococcoidia bacterium. Lineage (GTDB taxonomy): Bacteria > Chloroflexota > Dehalococcoidia > Lucifugimonadales > Lucifugimonadaceae > Lucifugimonas. The sequence continues at coordinate 2,231 of CAJWWK010000012.1, read as the reverse complement.
GTCAGACTCGAGCTCCGGTACCGGCAGTTCTCGCATTTCCCAACTCTGATCGGCCTCATGCCACACTGCTGAGATACCTGTTTCTGGCATCGTTGTCTCCTGAAATTCCTGGCGTCCGGGAAAATCGATCGTGTTTCGATCTCTCCGCGCTTACCCAGATCGCGATGGCAGCTAACTTATTCCCGCGGTGGCAAACTCACAAGAGGGTATTCCGGAGCGCCCCCAGCTGTTTATTAGAGATTAGAATTCTGCGGGCCTAATCGCGAATCTTGATCGCGGGACGTACGCGGGACGAGACCCCGAGACATTCAGATGAGCAGGAACGAATGACAGTATCGAGTTGGCGAGCGCGTGCGGGAACGACTTTTCAAACCGAGAAACGGCCCGCTACGGGCTCACGCGGCGTTGTCGTTACCAATCATCCACTGGGATCGGCGGCCGGTTCCGAGATGCTGCTCGCCGGTGGGAACGCCATCGACGCCACGGTCGCCTCGCTGTTCGCGCTCAGCGTGGTCGAGCCAATGATGGTCGGTATCTTCGGTGCCGGATTCTTCAACATTCGGCTTGCCAACGGCCAGCACCATGTGATCGACGGTTACTCAACGGCCCCCGCCGCTGCGACCGAAGATATGTACACCCCGGTTGCCGATTCTGGGCCGAACTACCTGAAATCGGTCGGAGACCTGGGTTCAATCGGCCACTTATCGGTCGGCGTGCCGGGAAGTCTGAAGTCCTGGTGCGAAGCACTTGAAAAGTGGGGCACGATGCCGCTGGCCGATGTGATGGCACCGGCAATACGTTTTGCAACGCGGGGTTTTCAGGTCAGGGAGTACCTGCACGATGCGATTGTCCAGTACTCGGAAATCATCGGCCGGTTCGCGGAAACGTCAGCTACCTACATGATCGGTGGGGAACCGCTCAAAACCGGCGATCACATCGACCGGTCGGACTATGCCCGTACGCTGCGGGCGATTGCCGAAAACGGTCCAGACCACCTGTATAACGGTCCGCTCGGCGCGATTGTGTGTGATTACCTTGCCCGCAACGGCGGGATCATTACGATGCAGGACCTGGCGGAGTACCGGACGGTCGAGCGTACACCGGTCCGCGGGACGTATCGGGGATACGAAATCATCGGGGTACCGCCACCTTCGGCGGGCGGTGTGCATGTGATCGAAATGTTGAACATCCTTGAGGAGTTCGACCTTGCCGAGATGGGGTTTGGCTCGCCTGATTCGATCCATATCCTGCTCGAGGCCATGAAAAAAGCGTTTGCCGATCGCGACCGCTACACCGGCGACCCGGATTACGTGGAAGTGCCTGTCGACCGGCTCATCGCAAAGCATTACGTGGAAGATTTCATCGATGCACTCGACCTGGAGCGCGCTTCACCGGAGATCCTACCTGGCAACCGGCAGGGGGCAGGTGAAGCGGGTCACACCACGCACGTAACGGTTGCCGACGCCGATGGAAACGTGGTTGCCGCAACCCAGACGATCAACGAACTGTGGGGTTCGAAGGTCACCGTGCCGGGCACCGGGATGCTGCTGAATAACACCCAGCAGATGTTCGATCCACACCCCGGAAACGCGCTGTCGGTGCTGCCTGGCAAACGGGTGACGAGCAGCATGGCACCGACCATCGTGGTTCGTGACGGAATACCCGAATTCGCTGTGGGTCTGCCCGGCGGAGTAAAGATATTCACCTCGGTACTGCAGGCTATCGTCAACATGATCGACCACAGAATGTCGGCACAGGAAGCAGTTGAGGCACCGCGGGTGTGGACACAGGGGCAGGACGTCGAGATAGAAGGGGGATTCTCGGAGGAAGTCCGGTCTGCCGTTGTCGAAAAGGGCCACCGAGTCACGCCCGTCGTTACGATCGGTTACGGTATGAATATTGTGCAGTTCGAGCCCGGCGGGGTCATTGCGGGCTCTTCGTGCTGGCGGGGCGATGGACACGTCGTGGGAATTGGCGGTGGGTTCGCAAGGCCGGGGATCGATTTCAGGGCAGCTTCCCGCGCGGCGCGGCCTTCGACAGATGACAAGTTTTCCCCAGGGCTAGGGCCAGCCTTTGAAGAACTGCCGGATGGCGCGAGCGAAGAGCGGGCCTGAGCATGCCGAATCACCAGCTACGTTGTATCGACTGTTCATCGAAGCAGGCCCCATCTGTGAACGACCTCCACTGTGCCGATTGTGGTGGGTTGTTTGTCGTCGATTATCACGATGCGC
>CAJWWK010000011.1 GCA_913048295.1 uncultured Dehalococcoidia bacterium | reverse complement strand
GAACGAAATCTTGATCCAGAACCGACAGCGCTACTGGTACGACCGTTGCCTGGAGCTGGCCGGAGCCAAACTGGTCGAGTTCGGCGACGAAAATGGTACGACTGAGGACGATCTGCGGAACGCAATATCCGACCGTACTGCAGGTGTTCACTACGTCGTCTACGAACAAACCCCGACCGATCCGAACGTACTGACTCTCGAACAGGTCATCGAAATTACCCATGCCGCCGGCAAACTCGTTTCCGTCGACGCGGCCGGGCAGATATACCCGCTCGAAAACTTCGGCAAATACGTAAAAATGGGCGCCGATTTCCAGTGCATCGCGGCCAAGTACATGGGCGCACCCCACTCAACCGGTTTCGCCCTCGGTACGAAAGAGGTAATCGATGCCATCAGTCGTCACTCGTTCATCGGTTACGAGGCACGGAGAATCCGGAGCATCGGACGACCACACAAGATCGATCGGCAGGAAATCATGGGAGTCGTCGCAGCCGTCAGGCGGTGGATGACCCTGAACCATGAAGAACGCCTCGATTACGCCGAAGCCCAGTCGCAGGCGATTATCAAGCCGTTGCAGGGCATTCCGGGAGTTGCGGCAGTACTCAACACGAACATCAAGGCCCATCAGCCGTTCGGGGTATTCATCAGCGTCGATCCCGATGTCGTCGGGTTCACCAATGACGATCTGGTCGACAAGCTTCGAGACGGCGATCCTTCGATCTGGACTCGAGTACAGGAAGGCCAGATGGTGCTTCATGTATTCGGCCTCGGTGAAGGTGAGGCCGAACTCGTCGGCGACGCAATAGCGGCAGCCGTGAAAGGCTAACCCGCGTTCGCTGCAACGAGATCGACGAAGCGCCCGGTCGGCAGGCCGGGCGCTTTTTCGCGGATTTCCGTTCGTCATAGCGAGCGCTTGCGCCTGCCATTCGAGCCGGGTATAAGGTTTCGATAACAGAAATCGCGTACGGGTAGATCACCTGCGCAACTTGAACGACGATTTGCCGATCACCTTTTCAACAGTTCGGTTCACAGAGCAAGGAGCGCATTAGATGGCAGTAGGAACCGTGGGAATCATGAGTCCGGGTGATATGGGCAGCGGGGTCGGCGGTGCGCTGAAGAAAAACGGACTCACCGTGCTTACGGCGCTCGATGGTCGAAGCGAAGAATCAAGCAAGCGTGCGTCCGATCAGTCGATCGAAGACGTCGGATCGCTCGACGAACTTGTGAAAGCCAGCGATCTGATCCTGTCGATTCTCGTGCCATCCGAGGCTCTCTCGTTTGCCCGGGAAGTTGCTGAATCGATGGTACGGATCAATAAGAAGATCGCCGTCGCCGACTGCAACGCAGTTTCGCCAGCCACCGGCAAGCAGATCGGCGAAACCATCACGGCTGCCGGCGGTCAGTTCATCGATGCCGGGATAATCGGTGGATCACCCAGATCCGGCGCTGTGCCCCGCATCTACGCTTCGGGCGAACACGCATCCATCCTGGGAGAACTCGATGGAAAAGGCATTGAAGTCCCGGTTCTCAATGGGCCCGTAGGCCACGCTTCGGGCTTGAAGATGTGCTACGCCGCGATCACCAAGGGCACCGCCGCCCTCTACGCATCGACCCTGATGACGGCGAAATCACTCGGTCTGTTTGAAGACCTGATCCATGAACTCGAGGGCAGGCAGGCATCGACCCTCGCCGCAATGGACGGCGTGAACTCGATCTCGGCGAAAGCTTTCCGCTGGATCGGCGAAATGGAAGAAATCGCAGCAACTTTCGAGGACGCCGGGTCTACGCCAATGATCCACATGGGCGCCGCCGAAACGTTTCAGCGGATCGCCGATTCAGCGATCGGTCACGAGAGAGTCGACTCGATCGACAGGAGCCGAACTCTTGAGCAAACGGTCGAACAACTGGTGAAGAAACCCGGGTAGCCCGGGTGCCGGGGCATCCGCCGAAATCTAAGCGACCGGTGTCAGTCGGCCTTTTCGACCGCGATCTGCGCCTTTAGCCGCTCGGCGATCGCCGCATATTCAGCGGCCACTTCATCCGATTCGAGAGCCGCGGGCCGCTTCGAGTTGGTGTACACCGCCCGCATCTCAGTTGTACCCAGAAACGGGAGCTCCATCTCTTCGGCCAACGCCTGCCCGCCGCCGGTGCCAAATACACCACCCGACAGGTTTTCAACCACTCCGAACACCTTCAGGTTCATCTTCTTGATCATATTGATCGAGCGCTTAGCGTCCAGGACAGCAAGCTCTTGCGGTGTCGTAACAATCACGAAGCCGTCCAAATTAAGGGTCTGCATCACCGTCAGCGGCGCATCGGACGTCCCCGGCGGCAGATCGACGATCATGTAGTCGGGGTCGCCCCACTCGGTCGTCTGCAGGAACTGGTTGATGGCGTTGTGAATCATCGGGCCGCGCCAGACGATCGCCTCATCTTCGTTTTCCTGGAAAAAGGACATCGACATCACTTTCACGCCGAAACGCGATGGCGGGATCAACTTCTTGCCGTTCTGTACCGGGCCTTCAGTTATTCGCAGCACCCTTGTGACGTTGGGGCAGTCGATATCGCAGTCGAACAGGGCAACGTCATTCTCCTGCGCGGCAAGTATCACGGCCAGATTCGTCGCTACGGTCGTCTTGCCAACCCCGCCTTTTCCCGAGTAAACACCGATCCGGGTGCCGATCCCCTCAAGCGATTCGGTTACGCGGCGGCGCTCCTGGAAATTCTGGCGGACCTGTGCGAGCCGGGCCTCTTCCTGCGGAGTTAATTTTCGGGGTGACGTCATGTTTGAAACGCGCGACCGGGGTTATCCCCGAGCGTGGGGAAGGTACTCTAAAGACGCAGGTGGGTTAGTCGATGCCAAGCAGGCGCTTGCCATCTTCGGTGATCATGTCGGGGGTCCAGGGTGGGTCGAACACCACATCGACCTGAACATCCTCGACATCGTCGATCTCGGCGATGCGCCACTCAGCCTGCTGGGCAATGTAATCGCCCATGCCACAACCGGGGGCGGTGAGGGTCATTTCAACGTGAACGTCGCCATCAGCGACCTCGACTGTGTATATAAGACCCAGGTCCACGACGTTTACCGGAATTTCCGGATCGTAAACGTCTTTCAGGGCCTCCATCACAGAGTCCTGTCCGAGCACTTGAGTGTCGGCCATCATCATCTCCGTATACCCGGAAAATACTGGTGTACTGCCCGGTAACTGCTAATCGAAACGATGTCGATTCGTGAGTAAATTCAAAGCCACAATTAGTTTACCAGAGAGGTAAGGAATTGCGGCTCCCATCCCGCCTCAAATCCACAGATACGAGGATGAGAGGCCGGGGGGGGGCATCTCCGGAGGTCGTGCCGCAATTTGCGATCCGACCAGGATTCTTTCCCTTTCGGTCCGTCGCGCCGCTTTTTTTCGATAGTCTTGAACGCATCACGCAAATCGGACAGCCAGGCCTTCTCGTTTTTACTCACAAAACTCACACACCACGAAAGCGCTTCACCGCGTGAATTCGCCACACCAGCGTATCGAGCACGCGTCTTTCCGCGATGCGCAGCCGGGTCATTGCCGGTGCCGTTACGTGGGTGAACAGGTAGGTGTCCTCGCCTGCCTGGATTCCCTACGATACCTTCCGCTCAAAGAGCTCCTGCGCCTCTCCTGCAACCGACATCCTCGATTGCCTGGTGCCGCTTCGGAACCGGCGCGCAATGCGCTTGATGGCGATTTCCTTGTCGGCGTCGTCGTCGGGAAGTTCCTCTTCTGCGGTCGAGACACTGACGACCGCGAGTATTTCGTCGTCGTCCACATGGGCGTCAAACCACTTCTGGATAGTTGCTGTATCTGTACTCACGAGTCCACCTGCGCGCCTGCGCCGATTTACCGATTTAAAATTACTTGATTACTTAATAACACCTTTAAGTCGAGAAGAAGGCAACGCTGTGCATTCAAAGCGGCAATCCAGATTTCCCGACCCCTGTGGAGGGACCTCAGGTGAGACAGGTGAACATGCGCACACCCCGCGCCAAACTCAGTCCGCGCCGACCAGCTCTTCGGGCACACCGTCTTCCCGGGTCGGGGTCAACTCGACAACACGGTCCGGCTCGGGGTCGACCGAACCCGAATCGCCGAGGTCGACCAGCACCTTGCGCAGATCGACCACCTGGTCCCGCAGTAGTGCAGCCTTCTCGAACTCCAGCTCTCTCGCAGCCTTTTTCATCTGCTTTTCAAGGTCCTTTACCAGCCGGACCAGGTCGTTCTTGGGCAGCGAAGCGGGTGTCACATAAGGCGTCTTCGTCTCGGCGACCCGCTGGGTCCGTGTCGTGATGTCCCTCACTTCTTTAACGATCGAGGTCGGGGTTATCGAATTCGCATCGTTGTGGGCCGACTGAATCTCACGACGGCGATTTGTTTCGTCGATGGCGAATTTCATCGAGTCAGTGATCCTGTCGGCGTACATCACCACCTTGCCCTCGACATGCCGCGCGGCACGGCCGACGGTCTGGATCAGCGATGTGCTCGACCGCAGGTAGCCCTCTTTGTCCGCGTCCAGAATCGCCACCAGCGATACCTCGGGCAGGTCGAGACCTTCACGCAGCAGGTTGATTCCCACCACCACGTCGTACACGCCCAGACGCAGGTCCCGGAGTATCTCCACCCGCTCCAGTGTCAGAATTTCCGAGTGCAGATAGTGGACCCGCACGCCCAGTTCCCGCAGGTAGTCCGAAAGCTCCTCGGCCATCCGCTTGGTCAGCGTGGTCACCAACACCCGCTCGTTCTTGGCGGTCGTCGCCTTGATCCGCTCCAGCAGGTCGTCGATCTGGCCTTCGCTGGGGCTCACGATAATCTCGGGGTCGATCAGCCCAGTCGGGCGAATGATCTGTTCAGTGCGCCGTTCTTCGTGCTCTTCTTCGTAGCCGCCCGGAGTGGCCGAAACGTACACAATCTGGTTGACACGCTCTTCGAACTCTTCAAACGCAAGCGGACGGTTGTCGATCGCCGACGGCAGCCTGAACCCGAAATCTACCAGCGTGGTCTTTCGCGAAAGGTCGCCTTTGTACATCGCCCGGATCTGCGGGAGCGTAATGTGCGATTCGTCGATAAAGACCAGAAAATCGTCCGGGAAGTAGTCCAGTAACGTCCACGGTGCCGAGCCAGCAGGACGCCTCCCGAGCGGTCGTGAGTAGTTTTCGACTCCCGGGCACGAGCCGGTCTCCCGAAGCATCTCAAGGTCGAAGTTGGTCCGCTGCTCTAGGCGCTGTGCCTCAAGCAGCTTGCCAAGCGACCTCAGCTCGTCGAGCCTCTCACCCAGCTCTTCTTCGATGTCCTTCAGGGCTTCCTTAAGTTCGTCCTCAGGCGTGACGAAGTGCTTTCCGGGGAAGATGTCGATATGGTCGAGTTCGGCCAGCACCTCGCCGGTCAGCGGATCGAGCTCGATGATCCTTTCGACTTCGTCGCCAAAGAACTGGACCCGCACCGCCAACTCTTCATAAGCCGGCATGATCTCCAGCGTATCGCCACGCAAACGGAAGCGTCCACGGACCATCTCCATGTCGTTCCGCTCGTAGTACATGTCGATCAGTTTTCGAACAACCCTGCGCAGCCCCGGCTCTTCGCCCTTGCGCAAACTGAGCACCACCGACCGGTACTCCTCCGGCGACCCCAGACCGTAAATGCAGGACACGCTTGCCACGATCAACGTGTCACGGCGGGTCAGCAGGGCGCGCGTCGCGGCGTGCCTGAGCCGGTCGATCTCCTCGTTTACGTCCGACTCCTTCTCGATATAAGTGTCGGACTGCGGGATGTACGCCTCAGGCTGGTAGTAGTCGTAATAGCTCACGAAATACTGCACCGAGTTGTGCGGGAAGAAATCCTGGAATTCAGAAGAAAGCTGGGCGGCAAGGGTCTTGTTATGGGCGATCACGAGGGTAGGACGCTGCACCTCCTCGACGATCTTGGCCATCGTGTAGGTCTTGCCCGAACCGGTCACGCCCAGCAGAGTCTGATGATGAAGGTCTTCTCTAAGGCCACTTGAAATAGCGCGGATCGCCGCGGGCTGGTCGCCGGTTGGCGTAAAGCCCGCCTCAATTTCAAACTTCCCTTCGGTACTGACCATGCTCGAATTCTACCCGCGTGCGGGATTAGATTCAGGACTCGGTGTCACCTGAAGGAAGTGGCGACCGCGCACGACGTCCGGTCATTTCGGGGTAAGTTCGAACCGCCCGCGTTTGAAATCACAAAGGATCACACCACTTCCCAGCCGTCCGGAAGTTCCGGTATCTCCCACAGCACGTCAGGCCTCCAACTGGCCCAGATGCCGTCAAAGTGCGGTCGATTTGCTTTTACGATCTCCAGCGCCTGGACAGCAGACGCCCGGACTTCCGCCGCTTCCTCGGGGTGCAAATTCCGGCCGAAATCGCGTCGGCGAACTCGTCTTCATCCTTGTACCGCCATGACTTGCGGTCGGGTGCGACCACGATATCGAGAAACATGTCCCACGTATCAAACCCTAACCGCATCCGCTTAAAAGGCGCATCGATGTTGATATACCAGGCTTTCAAACTGGACATGCCTTCGTCCCAGAACACCCACAGCGACCACATTGCTGAAGGTGACTTGAGCCTCAGCGTGACTGCCGTGCGCCATTTCCGAGGAACCATCTCCCATGCCAGATCGGCGAACTATCGGCCCGTCAGGTGATTTTCGCCATCCACCACCCCGTTCATCACCGTCGTGTCGAGCGGTATCCACGTGAAGATCAACTCGGGTGAATCCATTACGACAATCCAGTTAGCGGCCGTTACGACTCGTCCTCGAAAAACATATCTCGTCAATATGTGATCGCCCGGCTGAAACCTGGAATTCATTCGACTGTCCATCGACCCGTTATGCCCGTTGCGGCCATGCGATTTACCGGGCCGAACAACGCAGACTTCGCAGCTGCACGTCAATCGGCGGGGCGCTAACCAAACCACCCCACGCTTGTGGCGTGGGGTGCTGATAACTCAACAGAGGCTAATTTTCATGCCTGGTGGTGGTGGTCGTCGTCATGGCTGCCGCCCGGCAGCGGAGACCGGCGGACCGTAGCCGTACGTGCTGCCTCATTGGTCCAGCCAGCGACGTCGATCACCGGGAAGAACGGCGTTACCCGTGAGAAACGGGAAGTACGCAGCAGGCAGCACTGAAGGTGCGTCAACTGGTTGCGAGCACCGGCGCCATTGCTCATTACGTCGTCAGGGTCATCGCTGTGCGGCCAGATATCGGCGATATGTCCAATCTCCTGGACAATCACCGACCCACCCGCGGTTCCATCGATCGTCACCCAGTTAGTACCCGGGTAGGAACAACCACTGGCTCCACTGATGGTTCGGGCCACGTAAACGGTGATGCAGTTTGTCGAAGTGTTGTTCGAGAACCACTGGAAGAAGTTGGAGAACATTCCACCAAATTCACAAGAAATGCCAGAGAAGAATTCGGGCTGTCGCTCGACGCGCGTACTCAACTACCAGGTCGATATTGCACTGATCATCCAGAATCGCCGCGGCGTCGGCCATGCGAGCTGCAACATCGGACTCGGATGCTGCCAGCTCGTCGTTCTCGTTCGAGATGAATTACCACGCAGACAGGCATCGTTCGGCGTGCGTGTCCACTAGTGATCCAGCATTGCAACAAGCCGATGAGCCGTAGAGGGAGCGTGATGATCCAGCACACCCACCGGACGATGTATTCGACATATACGAGGATTTTTTCAACCCACACGAATATTCGTTCAATAACCTCTTCGCAAACCCACTCGACTACCGTTTCTACGATCTTTATTATCGTCACCACCAGGTCGCAGAGCTTGTTCAATGGCCACGGCAACCACCTGCAAACAGTTTCAACAACTTCTCGGAACGTTGTGATCGTGGTCGTTACCCAGTCACAGACCGTGCTAACGATCTCGTGTACGATCTGGACCATCGTCCTGATCAACAAGAAAACAACGTCGACGATTTTGTCACAAATAAAAATCTGGTCCCCTCCCCATTACCGATCTTCTATGTTGCACCCATGATCGAGTCATTCGATCAAACCAGCATGATCGGTACTGCCTGCATTGAAAGGGGTCCTGCCGAATTCTTCAATTAAATGTCAACCATGCATGTGTACGAGCGTTCGCAACGAACGAATTCGACGGATCCGATCGTTCTATTGCCAGAAACAGCTGTGATGGCACGTATCATCCAAATCTCCCCTGTTCGCATATACCCTGCCAACCGCCGAATATCTACAACGATGCCAAGCATGCCCCGGCGCGTTCAACCGGGTACAAACGGAGTTAAGAGATGACGAAACTAAAGGTTGTAATAGGCACCGATCATGTGGGCGCCCACTACGCCGAGGAACTGCGCGACTCGTTCCCGGAGATCGAGTTCATCGTCGCATACGATCCCGCCGAACATTCGGCAGCCATCCGAGACGCAGATGCTTTTTTCGGCTGGCCGAACGATGAAGCCTTTGCGGCCGCCAAAAAACTTAAGTGGATCGCGTGCCCCGGCATGGGCATCGATAAGATAGTTGCCTACCAGAACATCGTCGATTCCGACGTACCGATAACCAACGCACCGGGCACTCACGTGACATCGATGGGCGACCACGTTATCGGGGCAATGGTTGGGCTAACCCACCGGTTCCAGGAAGCTTTCGTAGACCGCCAGAATAAGACCTGGGACACGCAGAAATATGCGTCCCGGATTACCGAACTCACCGGGGCAACGGTCGGAATTTTTGGGCTGGGCGCAATCGGTAGGGCGGTAGCCGAACGTGTGGCCGCGTTTGGAACAACAACGTTTGCCATCGATCCCGGGCCGTCGGATGTTCCCGCAAGCGTCAGGGAGTGCTGGGACCTCGACCGGCTCGACGACCTCTGCCGCCTGTCGAATTTTCTCGTTATCGCGGCGCCGGCGCTCGATACAACGCGTAATTCGATCGACGCCCGCCGAATCGCCCTCATGCCTGAAGGAAGCTATGTAATCGTAATTTCCCGCGGCAAGATCGTAGACGAGGATGCCCTGTGCGACGCACTCGAATCGGGACACCTGGCAGGGGCGGCGCTCGACGCTACGGCTGAAGAACCGCTCGCAGAAGACTCCAGGCTGTGGACTTTGTCGAATGTCATCCTGACCCCCCACTCGTCGGCCCTCACACCCGAGCTTTACGAGATGCGTCGCGACGCGTTCCGGGCCAACCTCCGTAGATTCGAGACCGGCGAACCGCTCGAAAACATCTGCAACAAGACCGCGGGTTTTTAGAAGATCGACGCAACCCGGCCCGACGATTCAGCGGTCTGTCCACCGTCTGTGACCACGCATCTTTCACAGAATCGGATGCGCCCGTTGCGACTGATTCCCGGCGTGCTGGGCAATCACGACTATCTCGTCGCTCTCCTCTGTAACTTCAGCCCCCTCGAAATCACCCCACAATCCGATAACTTCCAGACCAGTTCGCTCGCACAGTGAAACAACTTGGTCCGGGTACAGATACCGAACGACCACTTCAAGCTCTTCCCGCCTCAACACCTTGCCCGAGGCATCCAGTTCTTCAGCTATTTGCACCCCGTGGTTTAGTTGGTTCGTCGTGTCGAAACGATTCTTTGCTGTGAGCACGTAGCGACCCCCGCCCGCTTTTTCAACCACTTCCAGCAAAAACTCCTCATCGGGGTCGTCAGCCAGCATTTCCGGATCGGGATAAAAAAGATTGAATGCCAGTGTGCCGTCCGGCTCCAGGTGGCTCGCCGCGCAGCACAACGTATAAATCTGGTCTTCTTCCGTGGTCGCAAGAAGAAGCGTGCGCGCCGGAATGATCACCACAGGAAACTGCCGTTTCAGGTCGAACTTCCTCATGTCGGCCCGAATGAGTTTCAGACTTCCCGAAAGTGGAGCGACGTCCAGTGCCTTGCGCTCGGCGACCTTCAACATGGGCTCGTTCAGGTCGATCCCTACGATCTCCATCCCGTCACGTGCAAGGGGCAGTGCGATCCTACCCGTTCCAACGCCGATCTCGAGAACCGGTCCGCCCGATGCACGGCACAGACCGTGGTAAAACTCGACATCGCCGGGATCGGCCGCGGAGTAGAAGATGTCGTACCACTCGGCCCAGGCCAAGTAATCCATATTTGAAATGTGCATGTGTGATAGTTTTCAGCGCACCGAATGTCCAACCGACCTCCACTGGTGATCTGAATATTGTCATGCATGGCAAATCCCGGTGCGCACAACTTCTCACAGCTACCTTTGTGGTTGTGTTGATTGTCGGCTGTTCTAACCGAACTCCAGAACCCGATGCCGGCGCTCTCGCCCTCCGGGAAATGGCAGAACAGGCGCTGGCAGCTAGTGGCATCGACGAACCGGTCCTGCGCCAGATTGCGGTCAATCCGCCCACAGGCCGTTTCGATTTCGCAGTGACCGACAAAGAGGTAGCATTCGGTGTTCAGTTTTTCATTGATGCACCGGACCAACCTCCGAATGAATGGCGCGTCGTGCCAATGGAGTTCATTCGGTACGAGGCAGATGTCGCCCTGGATGTGGAGTCAGTCAACATCGGGGCAACTACCGCAATGGCCGGGCGCAACCGAACACTGGCCCGGGTGCGTGTCGAAAGGGCAGACCGTGATCGGGTCTACTGAAGGAAATGACCTGTGGGTCGTGTTCTGTGATCTCCCTGAAGGCACCGTTTCAGGGTGGGTCGATGCCCAAACCGGAGCATTCACGCCCTCACAGGCACCGCCCGCGATTGTAACAGCGATTGCCACACAAACATCGTGAGAAATCGTGACCGGTCGCACTTTGCTCACGCTGCCCTCGTCTTACGGCGCAACGCTCGCTACGCCCGCCCCACGGTCTCCATGAAGTGACGCCCGTAGGTGGCCATGAAAGTCGGGATGTGTGTGTAGTGGTACAGGATGCCCGCTTCGGTGTTTTTTAACGCCTGTTCGGCGGCACTGGGGGTTCCCGAGGCAAGGCCGGCCGCGTGAATTCGATCGAACGTTTCGCCAATCACCTTTTGCACATCCGGGTGTCCGTTGTCGCCGGGGTGGCCCATCGACTGTGCGAGGTCGGTCGGGCCGATAAAAAACACATCGATGTCCGGCACCGCAAGGATTTCGTCAACATTCTCGACCGCAGCCACATCCTCGATCTGGATGCACACAAGCATTTCACTGTTGGCTTCAACCACATATTCCGAAGTAGGTGAACCCCAGCCGAAGTCGGCCATCCTGCCGCCGCCGAGCCCGCGCGCACCCAGCGGATGGTAAAGGCAGGCTTCCAACACGGCACGCGCCTCTGTAGCGGTGTTCACATGGGGCACCTGGACGCCCATCGCTCCCCGGTCCAGATACTTGTTTATCACCGCCGGGTCGTTCTTTTCCGGACGGACGATCGGGGTGATCCCCCGGATTTCCGCGGCCATTATCATCGGGCCTATGGTGTCGGGCGTTATCGAACCGTGCTCAGCATCAAGCAACACCCAGTCGAAACCCAACTCACCGATCATCTCGACGATTTCAGCGGAAGGGAACTGGACCGACACCCCGTAAGCAGGCTTGCCCGACTTGATGAGCCTTTTCATGCGATTCTGAAGTTTTTTTCTGGGTTGTGTCATGGACCGGGCAAACTCCGATTGCTACTTGAATTTCGCTTTGTTTGTAATTCTTTACCGATTCTCTGGCGTGACACTATCGCACCGGTTGTTGACACGCCCCCGACACGGCGACAAACTTTTCAACCTATTGTGGATTTCGTAGCAACTTGAAGTCGACTCGTAAAAGCGACCATCGAGTGCCCAATCGCGAATCCGAGCCGGTTTTTACAAACACTCATTCGAATAGGCCGCGCCATAGTGACACAGCTCGCAACTCGCCAGGCACTCCTGGGTACCGAAACAGCGTTCGAAACCCTCGCCAAAGCCAAAGAACTGGAACGCCAGGGAAAGTCAATCGTTCACCTCGAAATTGGCGAACCCGATTTCGATACGCCCGAGCATATCCGCGATGCCGCGAAACAGGCGCTCGACGATGGATTCACCCATTACGGCGCGTCGGCCGGACAGATCGAACTGCGCGAAGCCATCGCAAAACATCAGACGGAACGCCAGGGATACGACGTTTCGGCCGACAGCGTCATCGTCACCCCCGGCGGCAAACCGGTCATGTTCTTCACGATCATGGCACTGGTCGAGCAGGGCGTTGAGGTGATCTACCCCAACCCCGGATTCCCGATCTACGAATCGATGATCAACTACATGGGCGGTATCGCCGTCCCCATGCAACTGAACGAAGAGAGCGGCTACAACGCCGATATCGACAACCTGCGCTCGCTCATCACCCCGCGCACAAAACTCATAATCATCAACTCGCCGAACAACCCGTGCGGCAGCGTTATCCCCGAATCGGATCTGGAAAAAATCGCCGAGATGGCCGGTGAGAACGATCTCGTGGTACTTGCTGACGAGATCTACAAGGACATGTACTACGGCGACCAGGAACATGTTTCGATCACGCAATTCCCTGGAATGCGGGAACGAACTGTCATCCTTGACGGCTTTTCCAAAAGCTACGCAATGACGGGATGGCGCCTGGGTTACGGTGTGTTCCCGGATTTCCTCGTCGAGCCGGTCACCCGGTTGATGACCAATAGCGTCTCCTGCACCTCGGTCTTCAGCCAGATGGCCGCGATCGCCGCGCTCGAAGGCCCGCAGGACTCAGTGGCGGCGATGATGGAAGAGTTCACGAAACGCCGCGACCTCGTTGTCGAAGGGCTGAATTCACTGCCCGGAATCACCTGCCCGGTCCCAAAAGGTGCATTTTACGCGTTCCCGAATATCCGGGCCACGGGAATGTCTTCACAGGAATTCGCCAACAAGGCCCTTTACGAAGCCGGTGTTGCACTTCTTGCCGGAACCGCGTTCGGGGCGTTCGGCGACGGATATATCAGGATTTCGTTTGCGAACTCGCAGGAAAACCTGCTGGAAGCGATTGAGCGACTCCGCAAGATTCTGTAACACCCTCTCCCCCGGACCGGGAGAGACCGAGAGGGGGAGAATTGCGACGCGCGACCAGGGAGGCCGCTGACGCCCGGAACTAATGCCGCGCGCAGCGGCTAATCGCGCGCCACCCTTACTTCGCACGCCTTCATCAGGTCGCGTGTGTTCGAACGGCCTATCGCCCGCATAACGTGCTGCGTAACTCGTTTTACCTGCTTGAGCGGTGCCTCGACCACCGTCTCGCTCCGCTGATTCAGCAACCCCCACTGTTCCGGCAACTCAGTCGTGCGGAACATCCGGTGCGGGGCCATGATGTAGTGGTAATCGGCACAGCGCAGATAAGCTGCATCGTGGAATTTTGTCGACAGATTTTCGATCCGCTTCTTTGTCGAATCAGACTTCCTTGCGAACGTCCTGACATCGACCTCAGCAGTGGAAACCGCCCGCGACCGAAGACTGCCGCTGCCTCCTACCCCGCCGGCCGACTCGTTCTGTGCGCTCCGGGACGCTGCCGACAACACGCTCTTTGTCAGTTCGACAACCGCATCGAGCGATTTCGATTTCGCAACCAGCTTCTCGCGGGTGCGCTCGTTGTTGTCATCACGACGTAAATCACTCCTGCTCGATTTAACTTCGATAAGGAACACACGATTTTCAGGTCCGAGACCAACCACATCGGCGATTCGCCCGAACGGGCCTTCCAGTCGGACCTCAAAGCCAATCAGCCGACATTCGGCAACCTCCCAGAGCCATTTCCACGCTGCCCACTTCATTGAGTAAGTCAGTTCGGTTTCGTTGCGGTTTCTGAAATCGTCGAACGTACCCGAATCGACGGGCATTTCGAGGAATGAGGGCATCGGAACCTCCGGAAGTTCTGTACGTATGGCGGGTCGTCACCCGATATACCGGGGCCTTGGATCATCGCGCGATTCCCCGCGAACTCACAGCTGAACTGACATCCAGTTTCTTTACCGGTTAGCAGGTGAATACGTACAAATGTTCGGAATGGGTGTTCTAAAACACTTCCATTTAATAGAACGCCTGTGCTAGTTTTTCTGAACCACTACTGGCTGACCGAAAATATCGGCTCCCGTCGGCTACCGGCGGTGACCACGCCAAATGATTGGAAAAGACTGAAAATGACGATTAACTTGACGCTGGAGCGCCCGCTCACCAACCTCGACGTACGTGTAGTCGGTGTCGGCGGAGCAGGTTGTTCTGCTCTAAGAAGTCTCGGCGATTTCCTGCCCGATGACACGAGGTTTCTTGGAATTGATACAGGCACCGGCACCGACAGCGTCCGCAACTTTGCCGAATTCATCCAGGTAGGCGACGGCTTTGGTAGCGGCGGCGATGCAGTGGCGGCAGCAGAATTGTTTGTCGATTCTGATGGACCGGGTGAATATGGCAAGGCCGTGACAGAGTTCGTAACCGGCGCCGACGTAGTGATAATCGTGGCGGGCCTAGGTCGCGGCTCCGGCTCTGGAATCGCTCCACTCGTCGCACATATCGCACACGATTCGGGGGCGTTGACCCTCGCCGCGGTCAACCTGCCGTTCGAGTTTGAGGGACGATTTCGCACCCAGTCGGCAGTGCAAGCCCTGGAAATACTTCGGAATGCTGTCGACACAGTGATTGTCACAAGTAACAACGATCTCCTCAACCCCGTCCGGGCACCGGGCAGCATGTCGCTCGTAGACGCCTTCAAGGAGGCCGACAGAAAAGTCTCAAATTCGGTGAGTACGGTCGTATCCGCTTTAGCAGTCTCAGCCGACAAGTTCGGAGAGGTCAGGCGGTCCCTGAGCCAAAGTGGCTCCGGCAAGTCGATTGTGCTTTTAGCATCTTCGCACGGACTTCATGGCGGTAAATATGCCGTGATTCGCGCATTCGAGGGCCTTTCATCAGGTGGGATTGACACTTCGGGCGGGTGTGTGGCGAGGTCGGTTGTGGTTCATATAGAAGGCGGTATCGGCATGTCGAGTGGCCAGGTACAAGAGACCATTGCAGTGGCAATGGCGAGGACCGGTGGTCGTGCTGATATGCACGTAACCACCGTCCGGGACGTCGCGCTCGGCCCGCAAATCCGAGTAACCCTGATACTGACAGGAATTGATCCGAGTCAGGATCTCAACTCCAGCGGTAAGCTCCGGCCTTATAGGAAGATTAATTCAGACGCACATTCGGTCCAGCCTGCGGAACTGCAAAGTCGTGGCGCGGTCCCGGTGGAACGCTATGCGCCATTGCCCGTTCGGAGACGCGGCCCGATGCTCCTGTCGGCAGGTTAACTTCGTCCTGGCTGCAGAGTTCAGGAAAAACCTCAAACAATTTACTGGCGGACCCGGTCGTTTGACCGGCAGGCGCAAACGCCGCACCAAACGCCTCGGTGCGGCGTTTGCTTTGGCTCCTCTCGCTCGTATGAAAGGGGTCAAGGGTGGGAGCGACTCGGTGATCGATAACCGGGGCCAACGAAGAACGCCCTCCGAATTGCGAACCCGGTCAACTTAATCTGCCGTCTGTAGTACGGCGCTGACGGCCGACAGACGGGCGCCCGGATGATCTGTAACAGGTATGACAAGCATGTAACCACTGCCACGCACCGTCTTAATCAATCCTTTGCCCAAAGTCGTTACCTGCAACTTACGTCTCAATCGAAATATTGCGACATCGATCGCATTTTCGGCCGGTTTTGCATTCGCGGCCCAGCAGGCGTTTACCAGCTCGGCTGAAGATACCGGCACACCGGGCGATGAACTCAGGGTGTGCAACAGCAAGAATTCTGTCGGGGAAATCGAGATCGAGATCCCGTCCAATTCCAACCTCTCCAATTCGGCATCGAGCCTGAAATTCGGCATGTTGACATCAGTCAGTCCGGAGTTGCGTCGCCCGGGCTGTCCGTCGGGGACTCTGAATGGCTGCGATGAAGGTCCGCCACTGACTACTGAAGTGGACCGACAGGATAATTTATTTTTAACGGTTCTGGATATCCCATAAAAATTCGATCCAAAACCGACGACCAATTCCAGTTGTTCGATCTCGTTAATAGTCGGTGGTGTCGATGATTTGTTGAACACGTAGACGATGCCGATGGTGTTGAGACTCTGCATGATCGGAGTCACTATTCCCTGTGTGAAACCCGCCCGTTCGGCCCACCCCGGAAGCCCGTTGCCGCAGATTTCAGTGGACGACAGCACGACTGCCGAGCCCTGTCTCGCCGCCCTCGCACCCGGTGTGTGCCCGTCGACCGGCTCGAGCTCTTCGCCAGATTGGCCAGACGTGGCGAGCTCACCCGTCGGCCTCCAGTTGGACCATGTCGATGGGACAAAAACGCCATGTGCATCGATCAGTTTGAAGACGGCCGCCGTGGTGTATCCCGTCGCCATCCGAGCCGCCGCCGCAAGCCGTGCGTCAACACCGGATGCATCGCCCGTTGAATCGCTCTGTGATTCGGGTCCAGCCAACAACCTGATCGCATCCAGCACCCTGCTCGCGCGCGCCTCGGCAACCAGACGCTGTTCGAGCACACCGTTCTCTTTTCTCGTTGCGCTGATCTTCGATGACGCTACGGCAAGACCGATCACAGCACAAACTAGCAGGGCCAGCGCAAATCCGGCCAGGGGCCAGTTTGCCGAACTCGCACCTGCCGCGTTGTTCAGTGTCAGGGCCAGCACGATCGCCATTCCGAGCGCAGCAACCACTGAATACCCGCCCCAACTCAGGGCGAACCCCTGAACTGAAAGGCCCAGACGGCGTCCATATCGATTATCGGTTGGCTCAAAAGACGGGCTGGTAAAACGGCTGATTCTCATGCGTCTGACAGTAGACGAAAAAGTGCTGAAGCTACCTGTTTGCGGCAGTGCGGATTTTCAGAGAACTGCGATGTGTGGGTGCACACGCTGTGGTAACTGTGTGGCGAAGTCGTACACTTAAAGGAACAAACACGAAAAAAACGACGACAATTATTCCTACCTTCCAGAAGGGCACCAGAACACTGGGCACTCTAGGTCGACTCAAAAACCTGATGGGTCGCGGCAAAAATAACGACGAGGCGACAATCGCCGAACCGAATTCGCAAAAAAGCGAACGCAAAGTCGCAGGCCGCACCCCCGATACATCCGAACCCGCCCGATCTAAGATCGGCGAATCCCGCAACAACGGTGGATCCGGCAGACGCCTCAGGCGTGGGTCGCGGCGTGCTCGGGGCGACCGCACACCCGATGCCTCCGATTCCCGGAGCGGTTCGGTCCGTGGCGACTCCGAATCATCCGAAGAAGATTCTCGCGATCGCCGACGCCGTACCCGGCCCGACCAAGTGGTGGGGCCAGACTCACGGCGACACGGTCGGAATGAAAACTCCTCTTCGGCACGGGCGTCACGGCGTCGGAGGGACGATAGGGGCAGGGGCGACGGTCGCGACCGAGGACAGGACAACGCCCGAAACGATGATTCGAGAAACCGCGATGCTCGCTCTTCTGGTATAGGCATACGTACGCCGACTAGCCGTCGTTCCGACCGCGGCAATGCCGAACGAGGACGAACCAGCGACCAACCGCTTCCATCTGTCCAACCGGAACCCACGAACTCGCAGGGCACTGAATTGTGGAGCGATATTGAACTGAGCAAGTCGATCGTCGAATCTCTTCACGACATGGGCTACGTGCAGCCGTCGGATATTCAGGAAGCTTCCATTCCGTGGATGCTGGAAGGTCGTGATGTCGTCGCACAGGCCGTCACTGGATCAGGCAAGACTGCCGCATTCGGAATACCGATGTGCGAGTCCGTAGACCCGAGTTCACGTGATGTTGAAGGACTCGTACTCGTCCCCACCCGGGAACTGGCCCAGCAGGTTACGCGCGAACTGGCCCTCATCGGACGAAAGCGCGGCATCGGCGTCGTTGCCGTCTATGGCGGAGAACCGATCGCCCGGCAGATCAAGGCGCTGGAGCAGGGCATGGCGATCGTCGTCGGTACCCCAGGTCGGATAAAAGACCTGATGAACCGCCGGATTCTGGAACTGGGTTACGTGCGCGTGGCCGTGCTTGATGAGGCCGACGAGATGCTCGATATCGGATTCGCCGACGACATGGAGTTCATCCTCAAGCGCACACCCGACTCGCGCCAGACAGCACTTTTCTCGGCGACCATTCCCGGGTTTATTCGAGGGCTCATTCGCCGGTACCTCAAAGACCCACGCTGGATACAGCTTGTCTCAGACATCAAGGGCCTTGAGACGGTGGATGAGGTCGACCAGATTTTCTACGATGTTGCCGGGCAGGACAAGGCCGATGGCATCATGGAGGTGCTCGACAATATTGCGTCCGATTCCCAGGTCCTGATTTTCAGAAAAATGCAGGTCGGTGTCGATCGGCTTTCAGCGGGTCTTGCCGGTGAGGGCTTCCCGGCGAAAGGCATCCACGGCGGGATGTCGCAATCTGAACGCAACCGGGTGATGAACGCCTTCAGGGACGGCAGTCTCCGAATGCTCGTCGCCACAAATCTTGCTGCCCGCGGGCTCGATATTCCGGCTATCTCACATGTCATCAACTATGACATGCCAGAGAGCGTCGAAGAGTACGTCCACAGGATCGGGCGCACCGCACGCATGGGCAAACGCGGCACGGCTATCAGCTTTATCGGCGAATGGGACTACGATGTGCACGACCAGATTGTCGCTAAAATTGGCGCAGACAAGATGATCCGCAAAAAATTCTCGTTCTATTAGAACCAGTCCGACAGCGCCGACGCGGTATTATTTAAGTCCCGACCTTCCCACCGCGTACGTTCGTTCCTTCGCCCGTAAGCACGCGGGCGATTTCCTTTGAATAGATGATCTCCGTGTCGTCCTGCGGCTGGTAATCAAGGTACTTCCGCCCAGTTTCGAGGGACCAGAACCGGCGCGTATTGTCGCTGCAGCCATACGCGATAACGAACGGAACGCCATGTTCGTTACCGATGTCCGGTGCCTCGATCGCCTTCGTGAACAGCTGGGTAATGTCGCGCGGGCTGATGTAGGCGCCAAGGTTGCGTTTGAGTTCGGTAATCCCGTTGTCGGTCTGCTCGGTCATCGGTGAATCGGACAGATATTCTTCCACGTTGATCGGCCGGGTGAAACCGATCCTCAGCATCACCGTCTCAAGCTGTCGCCCGAAAATACCGCATGCATAAGGCCAGGCCAGCAGCTCATACGCCGCCTTTGCCCAACCGTAAAAATTGTCTGAAACCGGAAAGTCGGTAGGACGGACCATGTCGAACTTACGCTCGTGTATAAGTGAATGCTCGTACCAGTCCGCGGCGTGATTCGAACTCGCAATAGCCATCCGGCGAACTCCTGCGTCGTAAGCCGAACGATAGATGTTGTTCGCCATCTGGACGTTTTCATGTTCGTTCGTGAAGCGGTCAATCGGAGGGTTTTCATATTCAGCACCCCGGGGCGTATGTGGCTTGAACGCCAGGTGAATGACCCCGTCGATACCCTCAAACAGGTGCCTGTACTTCGATCGATCAGGGTCGATGAAATCTGCAATCTCGACCCCTTCAACCCGGTTTCCGTCCCGGTCAGTATCCGAAATATCGGCCAGCGTCAGGTCGAAATAGTCTCGCAGCACAGGCAGCATCAACGACGCTATGTACCCGCTCGCCCCGGTCATCAGTACTTTTCGCTTTGCCATTTGCGTGTGCTCCTTACGCCTTTTACGGGGCTAAATACGGGATAGATCAGCGACCGCCGCACCAAACTCCGGTAACCCGGAATCCCAACCCGCGACGGTGTGATAACCGGCATTGGGCAGCCTCACCACAGGTGAAATCCCCAGTGCCATCTTCGAACGCTGGATGTTGAAAATATGTGTGTAAATCTCGAACTGAATATGCCTGAACGTCGCCACCAGGTCCATCCCGGTCCTCTCGCCCGTCTCAGGATTTTCAGAAATGCCATCCGGGTGCGCCCGACGCATCAACTCCCACTGGTCTGTCAATGGTCGCTGAACCCGCATCGATCGCGCCCTGGCGATGGTGTTCGCGACTAACAACTGCCGGGCAATCGCAATCGCTTCTTCCAGCGCGCCCAGAACGTCTTCGACCTCCCAGAAGACCCCATCGTGAAGACGCCTGTCATGATCGTCCGAATCGAATGTTGCTAACCGTTCACTCGTCATTGGCATCGGGAATTCATCACCGAAAAGCTGATCGCCCCAGCGGGATATCAACCACCTGAGAGGCACCGACGCCACATGACTCACCTGCTGCCTTATCGACCAGCCAGCCCATGCCCATCTGCTTGACGTCCAGTCGAGCACGTCGTCTGACAACTCTACGACCTCGGCACGGACCAGGCTGTCCAGTCGCCAGAAATCGGGGAAAAGAGTGCGCAGCTGTGGGCTCGGAGCCGAACCGTAACCGGGGCTGGGACTCGATAATTCACAGGGCATGGCCGGAGTCTCTAGTCAAGTTTGGCCGCTGTCAACGATTACCGCCGTTTGGAAACCTCTGTAACATCTGCGAATGACACAAAAAAGCTGGCTCAAAGGCAACCTTCACACGCACACGACAAACAGCGACGGCGACGAATCGCCCGAACACGTCGCCGAGTGGTACCACGAGCACGGCTACGATTGGCTCTGCCTGTCCGATCACAATCACCTGACGATCCTCGAGGGCAGCGCGGCAGAAAAGGCGAAGTGGCCGCTGCTCGTTCGCGGCGAAGAGGTGACTTCTCGAGATGCCGGCGGGCCGGTCCACGTCAACGGCTACGGGATCACCGAACTTGTCGAAGCGTCCGATTCGACCGACATCGTCACCGCGATGCGGGAGAACGTCGAGCGAATTATCGACGCCGGGGGAATGGCAGCCATCAACCATCCGAACTTCAGGTGGGCTTTCGATCACGGCGCAATGATGCAGGTCGAAGGCTACAAATTTATGGAAGTTTTCAACGGTCACCCCGAGACGCATAGCACCGGCGGCGGAGGCAGGGCCAGCACCGAAGGAATCTGGGACCGGCTGCTCAGCAACGGTCGGAGGGTATGGGGCATCGCAGTTGACGACGCGCATCACTACACGGGTGAATTCGGTCACGACCGTTCAAACCCCGGCAGGGGATGGGTGCAGGTGAAGTCGGCCTCGCTCACCCAGCAGGACGTTCTCGACGCGATGGAACAAGGCGATTTCTACGCGACGACAGGTGTGACCATCGGCGACATGGTTTCAAACACACGCGAAATCAATATCGAAATAGACCCCGAAACTCACGCCGATGGAACACAGGCAAAGTACACGACGCTGTTTACCGGTTCAAACGGTCGCCTGCTTTACGAGACGATCAGCAACACGGCCGCATACAAGCCCACCCGTCTCGACGGCTATGTCCGTGCGACGGTCTACTCATCAAGAGGAACGAAGGCCTGGACTCAGCCCGTGTTCGTGTCTGAATAAAATTCTCTAAGTATCACCAGAGCAGCGGCCCGGAGAGCGAGACATTGGCGAAACGATACGTAGGAACGATCCACGCTCCACGGTTCCCCGAAAAACTCGAGTGGATCAACGCCGTCGCGCCGGTCAGCATGTCCGATCTCGAAGGCCGACTCGTAATCCTCCACTTCTGGACCTACTGCTGAATTAACTGCATGCACGTACTTCCGCAGTTGCGGAAGCTGGAGAAAAAGTACGCCGATGTCCTGACGGTGGTCGGAGTGCATTCGGCCAAGTTCAACAGCGAAAAGTCGACAGAAAATGTGCGCGAGGCCGTAAGGCGCTACGGGATCGGCCATCCTGTTGTGAACGACGCAGATTTCGCGATATGGAAGTCGTACGCAGTCCGGGCTTGGCCCACTCTCATATTTATTGGCCCCTCAGGCAAGGTAATCGGCCGCCATGAAGGTGAATTTGATGTTGGAGCACTGGCCGGTGCGCTCGATGAAATGATCGCAGAGTACGAACCGACAGGACTCTTCAAAAGGGGCGCGTTTGAGACGTCGCCAGAACCAATCGGAGAACAGCCACTTTCGTACCCCGGAAAAATAACGGCCGATGCCTCCAGTAACCGGCTGGTCGTCTCGGACTCAAATCACTGTCGACTCATCCTCACCGACCTCGAAGGCAACGTTGAAACCGTTATCGGCAACGGCAAATCTCCGCTTGTTGAAGATGACAGCCGTGGCGTGTTTTCCGATCGCATGTACGGGCAACCCCTCTTCGACAACCCCCAGGGGACTGTCTGCGATGGCGATGTCCTGTATGTAGCCGATGCCGGTACCCACACCATCGTCAGGGTCGATCTGACGAAACGCCTTGCAACCACAATTGCCGGTACCGGTGAGCAGTCGCTGTACCGACACCAGGGCGGCGCTGCACTGATAGTGCCGCTCAACTCCCCATACGATCTCTCGCTCCACGCGGGGACCCTCTACATAGCCATGGCAGGTTTCCATCAACTCTGGTCGATGGATATCGACAGTATGATGGTTGCACCCTTCGCTGGCGATGGCGGCGAAGATATCGTCGATGGACTAAAGCCGGAGGCGAGACTCGCACAACCGTACGGTGTCGAAGTATCGAACAACGCCGTATTCTTCATCGACAGCGAAACCAGCTCTGTTAGGGTCGCAGCCCTGGCAGAAAAGGGCAGGGTGGTAACTTTCATTGGCACTGGTCTGTTCGATTTCGGGGACCACAACGGGGTCGGCAAAGACGCCCTGTTACAGCACCCGCAGGGACTGGTCGTCCAGGACGATACGATCTATATTGCCGACTCCTACAACAAGAAGATTAAATCGATCGCCATCGGGTCGCAGCAGGTCAAGACCGTCGCCGGCTCGGGTACACAGGGCAGCGCCGACGGGACAGTGGACGAAGCGGAGTTCAACGAACCGGCCGGTCTTGCAATCGTTGGAAACCGCATATTCGTTGCCGATACCAATAATCACCTCATCAGGGTGATCAACACGAATTCTGGGGAAGTTTCGACGCTCGAATTAAAGGGGCTTTAACCCTGTGAACATTTCGATTCCTCACCCCGCATGGCCGCCACCGCGCTCCATTCGAACTTCTATGCATCAAATGTTCTGTGCATAATGCGACCTGAACTTCGAACTGAAATACCCCGACACCGTATCTAAAAATGCCCAACCGCCTCGCCACTGAAACCAGCCCGTACCTGCTGCAGCACAAAGACAACCCGGTCGACTGGTACCCCTGGGGCGACGAAGCGCTGGCCGCTGCCCGACTTCTCGACAGGCCGATACTCCTCTCGATTGGCTACTCGGCCTGTCACTGGTGCCATGTGATGGCCCACGAATCGTTCGAAAATGAATCGATAGCGGCGACAATGAACAGCAATTTCGTGAACATCAAGGTCGACCGCGAAGAATTGCCAGACGTCGATTCGATCTACATGACCGCGGTCCAGGCCATGACAGGTTCGGGCGGATGGCCGCTCACCGTATTCATCACGCCCGACGGTCAACCGTTCTTCGGAGGTACTTATTTTCCGCCCGAAGACCGACAAAACATGGCTGGTTTCCCCCGCATCCTGGGCGCCGTTGCCGATGCATATGCAACAAAGCGTGACGAACTGCTGGTGAACTCGCAAAAGGTGGTCGAGGCTATCCGTGCACAATCGATTCCGCAGAAACACGACGGTGAGATCACCGAATCGCTGATTTTCGGGGTATTTACCCATCTCGTCGGTAATGCCGATCCCGAAAACGGCGGGACAATGGGCGCGCCTAAATTCCCGCAGCCGATGGTCTACGAGCTGCTTCTGCGTTATTGGAAACGCACCGGTAGCAAACAGGTCCTCGATATCGTGACCCTCACCCTCGAAAAGATGGCGCGCGGTGGTATTTACGATCAACTCGGAGGCGGCTTCGCACGTTATTCGGTCGACGACAAATGGCTGGTTCCGCACTTCGAAAAGATGCTGTACGACAACGCCCAGTTGGTGTCGCTGTATCTCCACGCCTACCAGGCCACGAAAAAACCGTTGTTCAGGCGAATCGTTGAAGAAACGCTCGATTACGTAGCTCGCGAAATGACTCATCCTGCAGGCGGATTCTATTCAGCCTCCGATGCCGATTCCGAGGGTGTCGAAGGCAAGTTCTTCGTCTGGACCTTAGGGGAAATCGATGCAGCCCTCCCCAATCCCGAAGACGCCGGGCTGGCAAAAGCTCTCTGGGGCGTGACGGACGAAGCGAACTTCGAAGACTCGAATGTGATGAACCTTCCCGTCTCACTCGAAGAGTTTGTAGCCGATTCTGGTCGGGACTCAACCGAGTTTCTGGGAGACATTTCACGTATTCGTCAGACCTTGTACGAAGAACGGTCCAAGCGCGTTCCGCCCGGTATCGACGACAAGGTGCTCACGTCGTGGAACGCGCTAATGCTCAAAGCCTTTGCCGAGGCCGGAGCCGCGTTCCAGAACGAAAAATGGATTTCGATAGCCCGGAAAAATGCCCGCCTGCTGCTCGACAAAGCCCGGGATTCGGAAGGGCGCCTGCTCCACACATGGAAGGCGACAAGCGACTCAGAAGGCGAAGCGCGGATACTCGGATACCTCGACGACTATTCGTACCTTGTCGACGCTCTGCTCACTCTGTACCAGGCCACCTTCGACTACTCGTATGTCGACGCGGCACGGGCGCTGGCCGATCGGATGATAGACCGTTTCTGGGACCCCGACTGGCAGGTGTTCTTCGACACGTCCCACGAACACTCGAAACTGCTGGTCCGACCCAGAGACGTGCTCGACAACGCGATTCCGTCGGGTGGGGCAATCGCTGCAATGGGCCTGCTCAGGTTGAGCGTATTTTCCGGGGAACCGGATTATGCCGCGAAGGCAGAAGCGTCGATGAAGTCACTCGTTCCGCAAATGGAGCAGTCGCCCGCCGCAGTGACCACATGGCTCAGCGCAGTCGACTTCCTCACGGCGAACAGGCAGGAAGTGATCGTTATAGGCGAGCGGGAAGATCTCGTTGTTACCGATATGCTGCGCGAAGCACTGGGCAGATATTCGCCTAACACCGTTTTCGGCGGTGCACACAAAGAGCCGGGCGAAGACGAAAAATCGCCGCTGCTCATGGACCGCTTTCTCGTCAACGGAAAGGCGACCGCCTACGTCTGTGAAAACTACGCCTGCAAACTTCCCGTCACTTCATCGGCGGAACTGGCCGAACTGCTGGATTGAGCGCTACGGGTGAATTATCACCTTCGTATAGCCCTCTTCGCGGCGGTCAAACTTGACGTAAGCCCCGGGCGCTTCATCGAGCGATATCTCGTGAGACACCACGAAATCCGGGTTTGCCCGCCCGGCCATAATCAAATCCCTGAGCCGGGCGTTGTATTTCTTTACATTGCACTGGCCTGTAGCAAGGCGCAAACCCTTCTCGAAAAGCTTGCCGAAATTGATCGACAACGCCCCGCGCTTGGCGGCATCGCTGACCCCGCCGGGATCCGATGGCACATACAAGCCGGGAATCCCCAGGGCTCCTGTGGGATTGACCGTTTCGATGAGGTTGTTGAGCACGATGTTTGGCACCTCGTCGGCCTCGCCACCCGCTGCCGACGAACCTGCCGAGGTCGCCTGGTAGCCAACGGCGTCGATGCCCTTGTCTGTGCCCTCGCCACCCCGCTTGTCCTTGATCTGATCAACTGGGTCGGCTTCGTCGTAGTTGACCGGGATGGCCCCGATCGATTCGGCCTTGTCGAGCCGCTCTTTGACGTGATCGACCACGAAGACCTCGGCAGCACCCCTGATCACGCAACTGTAAGCCGCCATCAGCCCCACCGGCCCCGCCCCGTAAACCGCAACACTTTCGCCCGGCTGTACATCGGCGAGTTCGGCACCGTGGTACCCGGTGGGAAAAATATCGGCCAGTAGTGCGAAATTGGCCTCGTGCTCACTCCCGCTCGGAAGGGGCAGGCAATTGAAATCGGCGAACGGCACCTGCAGGTACTCGGCCTGACCACCGACCCACGGCCCCATCGATACGTACCCGTACGCGCCACCGGCAAAACCGGGATTTACGGTTGTACAGAAGCCGGTGAAACCGCCCAGGCAGTTCTTACAGAACCCGCAGGCAACGTTAAAGGGCAGCACCACGCGGTCGCCGACTTTCCGCTCCTTGACGGCCGGGCCAACCTCTTCGATGACCCCCATATTTTCGTGTCCGAACACAATACCGGGCAGGGCGGAGGTCCGGCCCTCGTACATGTGGAGGTCCGATCCGCAAATGCACGACGACGTGATCCTGATGATGGCATCAGCAGGGTGAAGAACCCTGGGGTCGTCAACTTCCTCAACGGCAACCTCGAACGGTTTCTTGTAAACGACAGCTTTCATGGATCAGCCCCTGTTGTCTCTATCTGGTCTCGTCGGGCTCGAATTCTACGGGTTTGTTGTCCGTCGCTCCAGTCGTGCCGCCGCCAGAATCGCGCCGGACGACCTCTCGGGTGTCCTGTTCTTCAGATGCCTGCCGGGCTGCACGCGCATCGGCGAGTCGGTCTATCCTCTCGCGCACTATCGCAACCGCGACACCGGCGGCGGTCCCGGCCACACCAACGATCGCCAGCAGGGGGCCAGCAGTTGACCTGCACATTGATTAACCGAGTCCGTTCTGTCCCAAAATAAGCCGAAATACGACGTTGAAATTGTACTGCCGGTTCAGTTCAAACGAAACTAGACCGATACGTCTCTTCGGCCGAACTGCCAAACTGCCGCAGCAACTGCAACACCCGTTATTCCGATCAGCGCTAGAAGGTGTGCCGCATTGATGCCGTTCAGGATCACGTCGTTGCTGTTGAAGTAGTAAAAAACCGAGATAAACCGCGCAGGTTCGAGTGCCTCCACGACCGACAGGAACGTGTCAAGCAAAAATCCAACGATGCCCACCCCCGCACTCACTCCACCGGCCAGTCCCTTGCGTCCCGTTGCCGCTCCGATAGAAAGCGCCAGCAGCCCCATCGTCGCCCCGAACACATACAAGCTGACGATAGCCTGGGCGGTACCGGTGATTGATAGATCAAATCCTGCGAATTTTGAACCTGCCACCAGCCCGATGCCCAGCGCGACCGAAAGGACCAGGAGCCCCGTGAGCAGCGCACCGGCCTTCTGCAACAGCACACTCGTCCGCGATATCGGGTTGGCCAGCAGCTGATCGAGCGTGTGCGATTCCTCTTCCCCCGCTATTGCCGCGGTCCCGGCCACTATCGCGAACACCGAAACTATCAACGGGCCCATGAAACTAAACACCTCGGCATTCAAAAACCCCTCGGCGGTCGTGTAGGTCTCGGCATCGCCGATCAACGCCTGGAACACCTCTGGCAAATCTTCGAGGAAATCCGTGAACCCCGTCGCATCCCGAATCGTCGGATAAAACAGCGTCACGTACAGCCCGAGGGCCACCGTACCTATCGAATAGAACAGGACTGACTTACGAGAATCCCTGAGGGTTTTCAGATACACGTTACGCAGCACCTGAATCCTCCTTTTCAGAATCGTCGTTGTAGTAGGCGAGGAACACTTCTTCAAGTCCCGGCTGGGCCGATTCGATCTTGACAACCGTGTGCCTGGAAGCGGCCTTAATTAGCGAATCGACAGTCCCAGTAACGCTGCATGTGAGCCTGCGGTCGCTCACGAACACGTCCCTCACTCCGTCCAAACCCCGGAAGTCGTCCACCGAAACCGAGTCGGCGAACTCGATTTCTACCCGGGTGAGCGCTCGTTCCCGCAGCGTGGCGATCTCTTCAATCGCCACAAGCGAACCCTCCCTGATAATGCCCACACGGTCACAAATGATCTCGACTTCGGAAAGCATGTGAGACGAGATGAACAACGTCTTGCCCGCCGCAGCCTCTTCCAGCACCAGCCGGTGAAACTCCTGCTGCAGCAGGGGGTCGAGTGCGCTGGTCGGCTCATCAAGGACCAGCAGGCGGGGATCGCTCATGAACGCCTGTACCAGGCCGACTTTCTGTCGGTTACCCCGGGAAAGTTCCCCGATCTTCCGGGTCAGGTCCAGGTCGAACCGCTCAGCAAGGGATTCTGCACGGGCCATGCCGTGACCGCGCAAATTTACAAAATACTCAAGCAGATCGCGGCCAGTCAACTTTTCATACGTTATGAAATCGCCGGGAAGATAGCCGACAGCCTGCCGGATCCGTACCGAGTCGGCTCGCGAGTCCAGCCCGAGAAGTGTTGCCGAACCCGACGTCGGGTGAATCAGATCGAGAAACAGCCGTATGCAGGTCGTCTTGCCTGCGCCATTCGGACCCAGGAGCCCGAAGACTTCGCCCTCACCGATCCCGAGATCGATATCGATCACGCCCCGGTGCTCACCGTAAAACTTGGTCAGCCCCGTTGTGATAATCAATTCGGTCAATCTAACCGGTTCTTTCTAGAAGCCCCGACACGTTTGTACGCCGGCTGGAACTAGTCACCGGCGTACTTTTCCAGCACTTCGTCAGGGAAATCGGCGTTCGAATACACCTTTGAAACGTCGTCAACTTCTTCCAGTGCATCAAGCAGGCGAAGCGTCTGCATCGACGCCTTATCGTCAAGCGATATGAGGCTGGTCGGTACAAGAGCCAGTTCCGCCCGCTCGACCGTTATCCCGGAGAGTTTTTCGACCGCCGCTTTTACCTGTGCGAACTCCTCGTACGGCGCAGTAACTTCGACGGTTGTGCCGTCAACTTCTACATCCTCCGCACCTGCATCGACTATCTCAAGCGCAGTGTCATCAGGGTCGCCCTCAGTCACCTCCACGGTGATCAGACCCTTGTTTTCAAAATTCCAGGAAACGGCGCCCGAACCTGCGAGGTTCCCACCGCCGCGGGTTATCTGGGCGCGTACTTCGGCTGCTGTGCGGTTTTTGTTATCGGTCAGCGCCTGGACGATGATCCCGGTACCGCCCGGGCCGTACGCCTCGTAGCTGATCTCTTCCAGGACCAGTGAATCGTCGCCGACTCCCGACCCCCGGGCGACGGCGCGGTCGATGTTGTCCTTCGGCATGTTCAGCGATTTCGCGCTGTCGATCGCAAGGCGCAGTCGGAAGTTCATATCGGGGTCGGTGTCGCCCTCGCGCGCGGCCACCATGATTTCCCGCGTCAACTTCGTGAAGAGCTGACCGCGCTTGGCATCGGCCGCACCCTTCTTGTGCTTGATCGTGCTCCACTTAGAGTGACCCGACATCTATTTATCCATACTGCTAAGTGCCTGTTCCGCAATTATAAAACCCGGGAGAACCAGTTGATGAAGCCAGTTTACGAAGATTCCGTTCTCAGAACAATCCGGCGGGCGGGTCAATAGTCATGACACCGTTCTCCGTATCGACCTCAACGATTACTCCATCAAGGACCGGAACAAGGATTTCACCGGTTTTATTCGGACTTTCCATAGATTCTTCCGCCAGCGGATTTCGATGGGACAAAACGACAAAAACGTCGTTGCTCCCGGTTTCAATTATCTCGGTCAGTCTCCCCAGTTTCCGGCCTTCTGCCGTCACGACGTCAATTCCCAGTATCTCGTAGTGATAGTAGGTCCCCGGTGGGTTCTCGGGCAGGGAGTCTGCAGTGACCGCTAACTCCTCATCCCGAAACGGGTCGGCAGCTTCAATCGTATCGACGCCCGCAAGCTTGATCTTCGCCGACTTTCCCGATTTCCCGGTCCTGGCAATCTCGTGCTCAGAACCGTTAATGAAAACCCGGTCGCCAACTGAAAAACGGTTGATATCGCCCGAATACACTTCGACCAGCAGGGTGCCGTCGATTCCGGTCGGACGTCTGACGCGGCCCACCACCACGAGGTCGTTTACGTCTGGTAGTCCCCGGGACGAACGACCGGGCCGATCATTTGAACCGATCATGCCTGAGCCAGTCATGGTGCCAACCTGCCGCATTCAGCAGGGCAGGAGTCAGTCGATTTCGAGGCTGACGCGCGTGCCAGCCTTGACCGCAGCCACCCTGAGAAGCGACCGCATCGACTGGGCAACCCGGCCATCGCGACCGATAACTTTGCCCTTGTCTTGGTCATCGACAGAGAGGTGAAGGTAGATTCGGTCGCCGCCGTCTTCTTCGGTAACCGAAACGGCATCAGGATTCGAGGCGAGAGCGCGGGCGATGTAAACGATCATTTCGCGCATCGAGGCGGTCGCCGACGCTTCGTCGTCCAGGTCATCGACATCCCGGGCGATGTCCCGGTCGTCGACATCCAACCCGTCGGCATCCTGGATATCGTCGTCCACCTCGTCGATGATCGCGTCACCCTCACGCTCAGTCACTCGAAGTTTCCTTCTCTGTGTCCTCGCCGGCAGCCTCTGCAGCGTCCTCATGGGCAGCCTTTGAAGCGTCCTCGGCCGCATCCTCCGCCGGGGTCTCCGCGGCTACCTCGTCTGTAGCCTCGGCCACCTCTTCGGCAGGAGTCTCCTCGGCAACTTCCTCCGGGGGATCAGCTACTGCGGTTGCAGTTGCCGCTGCCTTCGGGGCCGCCTTTGCCGCTGCCTTGGGAGCTGCCTTTTTAGATGCTTCGGGCGCCGCGGCCACAGTAGTGACTTTCGGGAGAATGCCCTGCGTTTGAAACAGGCTGACAACCGAATCGGACGGCTGTGCGCCGTTCTTCATCCACTTGGCGACCTTCTCTTCATCAATCTTGATTTCCGGTGGGTCCGGGAAGGGGTCGTACGTGCCAATTTGCTCGATAAACGCACCGTCGCGGGCGGCGCGCTGGTCGACAACTACTATTCGATAGAACGGGTGTTTTTTGGCACCAACTCGTTTAAGACGGATTCGAACCATTCGGAAAATAACTCCGTGCGCCGATCATTTACTCGGCGGAAAATTAACTGGACCAGTCGAAACCCGACTAGGTGCCGGTATCCAACAATTACGACCTAAAATTGTATTGCCCACGAACGGGCGAGTCAAAGTTATTTGAAATCCGATCCACACGATCGACCGGGTCAGCATGTGACCCACTTCACCCGTCCTCGACCGTACCCACTTCTGGTGACACCGCTGGCCACCCATTGATCAGGTTCAGCGGTAACCTGAAGATATACCCCTTTCAATAGAGCTCAACCGTTATCGAGTGGTATGGGGATTCGCCGACATCCTTCATTTTTAGACGACACCGCTATTTAATGACACCGTGACTCAACGCGAACCGCAAACTCCAGTGCCACCAGCCTCAGCAAACCGATTGACCGTTCTGTTTTTCGCAGCGCTGCGCGATAGGGCGGGTACGCGGTCAGTGAACGTCGCCGTCATCGACGGCATGACGGTTGACGACGCAGTCCTGGCGGGCCGCAACGCCGCCCCGAGCGACCCCGAACCGGGAACCAGCATCATGCTTGCGCTGAACGGCGAATACGTCGAAGGCGACCAACCTGTGGCACCTGGCGACGAGCTGGCCCTCATCCCACCGGTCAGCGGCGGCTCGGATGAGATAAAGACCGGACTCGACTGGGTATTCGTAACCGCTGATGTGCTCGACCCTGAGCCACTAACAGATTTTGTTACTACCGGAGTCGACGGGGCAGTAGTAACGTTCCTCGGCGTGACAAGAGATCACAACGAAGGTCGCACAGTTCTTCACCTCGAGTACCAGGCCTACCAGCCGATGGCCGAGAACAAGATCGTCGAGATCATCGGCGAAATGAGAAACAGGTGGGATCTTGGCAAGGTAGCCATCGCCCACCGTACGGGCCGCGTCGATATTGGCCAGACGAGCATGGTGGTGGCGGTTGGTTCAGCGCACCGCAAGCCCGCGTTCGAGGCGGCACTCTATTTTGTCGACCGACTGAAAGAGATCGTTCCGATCTGGAAGCGAGAGTTTTTCGAAGGTGGGGAAGTGTGGATCGGCGAAACTCCCGGTGCGTAACCGGAGGTCTACTGAGCAGCAGCTGGAATTTTTGGGCTATTTAAATCTGCCATACCAGGTTCGAACCGCGAACCGACTGGGCCGAAAAGATTGAAATTGACCGA
The DNA here is from genome assembly GCA_913048295.1 of uncultured Dehalococcoidia bacterium. GTDB lineage: Bacteria > Chloroflexota > Dehalococcoidia > Lucifugimonadales > Lucifugimonadaceae > Lucifugimonas. Next base: position 17,123 of record CAJWWK010000011.1, on the reverse strand, counting down.
ACCGCAGAAATTGAGAAACCGCGCAGCGCACAACGCCAGCGGCACCGTCATCGAGGTTGAAGACCTCCACAAGGACTACGGCGATATCGCCGCCGTCGATGGCATCACGTTCTCGGTCGATCCCGGCGAAACCTACGGCCTGCTCGGCCCGAACGGGGCCGGTAAGACCACGACCATGCGGATGCTGGTCGGCCTGTCCCCGGCAACGTCCGGAACTATCGCGGTCGCCGGAATCAACGTGATCAAAGACAACCGCGCGGTACGGGAATTGACGGGAGTCGTTACCCAGCATGACGGGCTCGACGGCGGGTTGACGGTATTCCAGAACCTTTTTCTTTACGGCTTCCTCGCCGGGCTGTCCCGGGCCAGGGCAAAGGAGCGGGCGCACGAGGTGCTCGAATTCTTCGGTCTGCGCGACCGCTCAAAGGCAAACGTCTATGAACTTTCTGGTGGAATGAAGCGCCGACTGGCAATCGCCCGCTCAATGATGACCAGCCCGAGCGTGATTGTGATGGACGAACCAACGACCGGACTCGACCCGCAGAGCCGCAACCGGGTGTGGGAAGAGCTGGCCGAGCTGAAAGACGCGGGGGTGACCGTGCTGCTTTCGACCCACTACATGGAGGAAGCGACGATCCTGTGCGACCGGCTATCTATCATGGATCACGGGAAAATCCTCGATGAAGGCACACCTGACCAGATGATCGAACGCCACGCCCCGCCGGAAGTCGCACAACTCAGGGTTGCCCCGGCCGCACTCCGAAATGTTCGCGAATACCTGACCGGGCGAAACATCACGTTCCGTGAAGTCGGTGCTCTCGTGAGCGTCACCGGTGCGAACGGCGATCGCCCCGATCTCTCAGGTCTCGCGGGGGAGGAAGGTGTACGCACCTCGTACCGCGCAGGCAACCTTGAAGACGTGTTCCTGGCGATTACAGGCCGGGAATTGAGGGACGGATAGTGAACATTTCCATACCAACTCCCGGTATCAGGAGGAGAAGCGTCAGTGGAATCTGGTTGCGCCACGCCGTCTCGTTTCTGCGCTACTGGAAATTCGTCATCACATGGGTAATCATCGAACCCGTCGTAGTACTCGTGGCTGTGGGATTGGGCATCGGCAAACTCGTCACCGAAGTTGAGGGCGCCGACAGCTACGCCGAGTTCGTAACCCCGGGCCTGATCATGGGTTCAGCAATGTTTCACGCCCTGTTCGAAACGTCGTGGAACGCCTACAACCGCATCGACAACGACGTTTACGAAACCGCCCTGACCACCCCGATTACAGTTACTGAAATCACACTCGGCGACATCCTGTGGGCCGTGACACGCGCCATGATGACCACGATCGGAGTAGCGGTGTTCGCGGCAATTCTCGGGTGGCTGAGCGGCTGGTCGGCAATTGGAATACTGATCCCCGCCGTGATGGTCGGAGCAATGTTCGGGACGATGGGTTTTCTGTTTGCGGCCGTAGCACCGCACACAACCTTCCTGACGCTCGTCTTCACGCTCGTTGCAACGCCGCTCTACTTCTTTTCGGGTGCGTTCTTCCCGATCTCGATTCTCCCCGACTGGGTAGAGCCGATCGCCTGGGCGATGCCGCTAACAGCCGGTGTCCACGTCGCCCGCGGCTTTGCGCTGGGAAGCTTTGACATTACCCACCTGTGGGCCGCGATCTACATCGTGTTACTCACGGCGATCATGTGGCCCGCGGCGATTTACCTGCTCAGACGCCGCCTGATCAAGTAACGCATTCCCGGAAAATTACGCACCATCTACACGCCGAACTGCTTTGCCGTGCCCGGGGTGTGAAGCTATATTGAAGATGCGCGCACTGGTACGTAACTCCGCGGAGGGTTCGCATAGTGGCCTAGTGCGCCCGCCTGCTAAGCGGGTTGGGGGTGTTGAGCCCCCTCGCGGGTTCGAATCCCGCACCCTCCGCCATACCAGTTACGTTCGACCGCGGCGGTTCGAACCGCCTCAATATCGCCCCTGGCGTTCCACGATGGGTTCAGACCCCGGCCGAGCAGTCCGTCACCCGTAGCCGACGCTCCAGGCTTACGTGCCGATCCTGATACCCGGCTCACTGATCGAACGCAGCGTCTCTATAGCTGCAAGCACCGCGAGAAAACTCGTCTTCGGGTTGGTCTCGTGGGGAATGTTCTCAAACCGGAAAGAAAACTTGCCGGCACGACCTACCGCGTGGATTTCGTGGACGTTGCCCGGCGAATCGGGATCGGCGACGATTTTTACATCGGTAGCGTCCGGGCCTATACCCGCCATGCTCACGGTGGCCGCCACGTTTACGTTCGCAGGAAACAATCCAACCGCCTCGGCTGCCGATCCCTCGAAGATCACAGTCGGCTCGGTGATATCGACATTCTCCCATTTGGCAAAACCCGGCGCTCCACTCAGCGCAATCGGTTTCTTGGTCGAGACGATCGTCACCTCTTCAAGCAGAGCTTTCGATGCCCGCAGCGCGTCGATTCCGCCAACCGCTCCAGATGGCACATAAATGGAGGCGCCCGACGCCTCGGCGGCGCTCATCACTTTCCGCATGAAATCGGCCGAAACCAGAGCGCCCGAACTCATCACCAGCATTGATTTACCCGCAGTTAGCACAGCCTCGGCATGGGCCGTCACCGCCGCCTGTGAGGCGCACTCGACGATCAACTGCATGCCGGTAAGACCGATCAGCTCCGCAACGGTGTCCGCCTCAACAGGTGCCGGTTCCTGATTGCGACCGAGTTCCTCCGCAAGTGCATTGCGGCCGGGGGCGTATTCGTCGAACAACCCGATGATCTTCGTCGGTCCGCCTTCTCCTCGTTGAACAGCCCGGGCTAGCTCGGAGCCCATTGATCCACAACCGATAAGACCTACTTTCAGGGAATTTTTCTCTCGCTCGGACAACTGTTATTTCGCTCGGTTACTTAATAATTGATTTCGCTTACATTCCGATGGCCGTGCGTTGATTCATTCGAAATTCACTGCACTTCGAAGGCACCATCGTTCATGATCCAAATCGACGGTAAATGATAACGACCAAGGCAACTCTGCGCGCTACTGCCACTTCGATTTATGGTGTAATGCCGCCGGGCGCGATATCCTTGATAACTGACCGCCTGTTAAATCATTCACAAACTTGAACCACCGCAAGCCCGTCGAACTGACACGACCGGGCTCCGCGGTTCAAGCAACACCGATACGAATTGCCCAGTTATCACGTTTGGACCGTCGGCTGCCAGATGAACACATCTGACTCTGAACGCTTGTCCAGCGGATTTGAACAGATGGGCTTCGACTCATCCGATGACCCGGCAAAGGCCGACGTTGTCGTGCTGAACACCTGCGTCGTCAGACAATCGGCCGAAGACACCGCAACCGGGATGCTCGGTCGCCTCGCAAAGATAAAGCGGCAGTCACCCGCACAACTTGGGCCAATGGTCGCAGTTATGGGCTGCATGGTCGGACCCGATCAGTCGGAACTCAGACGGCGGTTTCCTCAGGTCGACATCTGGGCGCGTCCACAGCAATTCGCACCAATCCTCGAATCTGCAGGCATCCGGCACGGCCTCGATCCTGAAGGCTGTCTCAGTGGGGCGGTACCGCTAAACCCCCATGTCGCATCATTCGTTCCAATCGTTCACGGCTGCGACAAGTTCTGCACCTTCTGCATAATCCCGTATCGACGGGGAAGGGAAATCAGCCGCCCGGCACCAGAAATAGTCCACGAAATTACGGTGATGGTTGATCGCGGGGTGAAAGACATCACACTCCTCGGGCAGAACGTAGATTCGTACGGCCACGATATTCGACCGAGGCTCGATCTTGCCGACCTGCTCGAACAGGTGCATGAAATCAGCGGCCTTGAGCGAATCCGATTCCTGACCTCACACCCGAACGATATGTCGGTCAGAATCCTCGAAGCCGTGCGGGATCTACCCAAAGTTTGCGAAAACATCAACCTGCCGTTCCAGGCAGGTGACGATGCACTTTTGGTGAACATGCGTCGCGGATACACGATCGGCCAGTACCTTGAAAAAATCTCACAGGTGAAGGAGACGATCCCGGGTGTCAACCTGACGACGGACCTTATCGTTGGCTTCTCGGGTGAGACCGATAACCAGTTTGAACGGTCGCTCGACGTCTTGCGCGCGGTCGAATTCGACAAGGTGCACGTTGCCGCATACTCGAACAGAGAAGGTACATATGCTTCAAGGAATATGCCCGATACCGTCGATCGTTCGATAAAGAAAGCACGCCTGGTCGCGATCGACGAAGTTCAGCAAAAGATTCAGACCGTAAAAAACGCAAAGCTGGTCGGACGTGCGTTCGAAGTACTTATAGAGGGGCGTAAACGGAGTAGACTGCACGGGCGTACACGCGGCGATAAACTTGTTTATATAGACACACAGAACTCACAGAGTCTGGAACCGGGGCAGACTATGCTGGTTGAGATCACTTCCAGTTCGCCCTGGTCGCTCGAAGCGTACCTGGCCCCGTTCAGTTATGCAGACGATGGAAATAACTCACATCGAGTAAACAAGGAAAAGGTTCCGGTCGCATGACCACTGCATTCACGAAGCAGACCATCATTCCGATTACCGAGTTGGAACAGTCGGCGTTTTGCCAGACTGACGGAAATCTTCGGACAAAAACACTCGAAGAAGAGTTCTCGGCCGGTGTGCGCTGGCAGAAAGTTCCGACCCGTTACTTGAAACTCACCCCCGAGGAAATTTCTGAAGGCATCGCATTTGCCCGCAACGAAATCGGCGAAAAAGCCGTTTTGCTCGGCCACCATTACCAGCGTGACGATGTAATTGAGTACGCTGACTTTACAGGCGATTCGTACAAGCTTTCAAAGATGGCCGCCGCTGCAAAAGACGCCAAGTGGATCATCTTCTGCGGCGTCCATTTTATGGCCGAGACCGCCGACATCCTCACATCTCCCGACCAGAACGTGTTGCTCCCGAATATGGCTGCCGGGTGTTCGATGGCCGACATGGCAAAGCCAACAGACCTTTTGGATTGCTGGGACGAACTCGAATCTGTCCTCGGCACAACCGAACGTGTAATTCCGATCACATATATGAATTCAGCAGCGGCAATCAAGGCCCACTGCGGCAAAAACGGTGGCCTTGTATGCACATCGTCCAACGCCGATAAGGCATTCGATTGGGCGCTGGAACGGGGCGACAAGATCCTGTTCCTCCCCGACCAGCACCTTGGCCGCAACACCGGTATTGCCGTGGGGATACCCGCCGACGACATGGCCGTGTGGAACCCCCACCTGCCGATGGGTGGCCTCTCTGAAGCCGAGATCAAGCGAGTGACGGTCCTGCTCTGGCAGGGCCACTGCTCGGTCCACACTCGGTTCACCGTTGCCCAGATCGATGCCGCCCGGGAGCGCAACCGGGAGACCAACATCATCGTTCACCCCGAATGCACGCAGGAAGTAGTTGCAGCTGCCGATATGTTCGGCTCGACAGAATTTATTCTGCAAACGGTTGCTACTGCTCCGGCAGGTAGTTCCTGGGGAATCGGCACTGAGATCAGCATGGTGCGCAGACTCGCCGCCAACAATCCCGATAAAGACATTTTCTGTCTCGACCCCGTCGTCTGCCCGTGCTCGACAATGTACCGCATTCATCCCGCCTATCTGCTCTGGGTCCTCGAAGGCATCATGTCCGGACTTGCGATAAATCGTATTGAGGTCGAACCTGAGACACGGCGCAACGCTCTGATTGCGCTCGAACGAATGCTCGAAGTCGCAGGCTAGCGTCACCCCGGCTATTCAGCACTCCCGGCTATTCAGGGCTCCCGGCTATTTCCCTTCGAATCTCCACTACTGTAGGCAGAAGTCAGTCACGCCATAGACGGCACAGTCGAAAGAACACGCATGCTTCCAAATCGCGGTGAACTCGATGCCACCGTCGACCGTGCGCTGGCAGAAGATTCAGCCGGGGCCGATGTCACAACATCTGCACTGATCCCCTCCCACCTCCAGGCCCGCGCCACACTGGTGCCAAAAGAAGCCGGCGTCCTTGCGGGACTCAAAGTTGCCGCAGCCGTGTTTCGGCGCGTCGACCCGGAGTTGGTATTCGTTCAGAGACTCCTCGACGGCGACCGCGTTGAGGGTGGAGAAGCCGTCGCCACGATCTCAGGTTCCATGGCTTCAATTCTCACTGCAGAACGGACCGCACTGAACTTTTTGCAGAGAATGAGCGGAATAGCGACACTGACGAGACAGTATGTAGAGGTTGTCGAAGGCACCACCGCGTCGATAACCGACACACGAAAAACAGCTCCCGGGTTGCGGCTGCTCGACAAATACGCAGTCTCCATCGGAGGCGGGCGCAACCATCGGATGAACCTGGCCGATGGTGTGCTCATCAAGGACAATCACCTCGCTGCGTTGCAGGGCGAGGGCATTAGCCTGTCACAGGCGATCAAACGCGCCAGGAGACGCGCACCTCACACCATCAAGATAGAAGTCGAGGTCGAGTCGGTCGAAGCGGCCGTTGCCGCGTCGTCAGCAGGGGCCGATATTGTGATGCTCGACAACATGTCGCCACACGACATGCGGATCGCTGTCGATCAGATTGGTGCCGGATCCACCGTTGAAGCGTCCGGTGGAATAACGCTTGAAAATGTTGCCGACGTTGCGAACAGCGGCGTGGATATTATCTCGGTCGGGGCACTGACCCATTCACCGCGAGCGATGGACATTTCACTCGATTTCGAATCGAAAAACGCCTGACCACAACCCCGGGTCAAAGTACGAGCGGACCGATGTACTCGCGGGTAGACCCGAAGATAGTGTCGCCACGTAGTAACGCATGTGCACCGTTCCAAAAAATACTTGCTCCTGAACCGATATCCATTGCTTTCGATTCGCCCAAAATTACTGGTACTGGTGCCTGGCGTAATCGGTGCCATGGTGATCGTGTCGTGCACCGGGTCGAGCGCTGAAAAGGCGGTGGGACTTTCTCGTCCGCCGACGCGACCGCGACGTGGGTAGCGTTTAGGCCGGAGATGGACCGGTTGACCGCCGCGGCACGCGGACAGCAAATAGTAGAGGCCACCATCGCCGGCTGCCACCCCGGGCGCGGAGCAACCCGATCTCGCGACCGACGCCAGGCCGGTTAGTGAAGCAGATACCGCCAGTGGAGATTCGAACGGCGGTACGACCTTGGAACCGACCCCCGTTCCAGCGGCTACCCCTAACCCTCCACCACCACGGGCAATCGCCATAGGCGATGTCGACAGAATAGCGTTCTCCGATGGTCGGGGTTCTGTCAATACGGTAAACCCCGATGGTGCCGAACTTGCAACAGTCGCCCGCAGTTCGCTCCTGTCCGGGGAATTCCACTACACATTCCCGGTCTGGTCCCCGGACGGTGGCGGTCTGGTGTTTTCGTCGTTTCTAATAGTTGAAAATTCAGTTGTCCAGAGCGCGCTCCACAGGGCCGAAGCTGACGGCAACGGCCCGATTAGTCACGATAGCCGTCGACGATACCTCCCAGAGCGGCGTAGGCCTGGGAGTACCCCATTTCTCGGCATGGTCACCGAATGGGGAAAGGATCGCGCTGACGACCATCGGAGAATTTGGAATCGGCACCATCCTCCTCGGCTCGTATTCCGGTGAGATACCAAAAGGCATTGCGCTCGGTGCCCCGCTCTACGTCAACTGGGCGCCAGACGGCACGGCGATACTGATCCACCAGGCGGAAGCCCTGCACCTGATCTCGGTCACCGGATCAACCAGTGGATTTCCAGTCGCTATTGGCAACGGATCGATCTCGTTCAACTCGCCTGCCTGGTCGCCCGATAGCCAGTCATTTGCGCATATTGAATCGCTTGGCGGCAATATCTCGGTCGTGCTTACACAGAAGAGCGATCTTGATAACGGCGAAATTATTGCGGATGCGGGCATCCGGGTTGGGCTGGGATGGTCGCCTGACGGTAAACAACTGGCTATCGCTCGATCCTCCGGCGCAGCATTCAAAACCCTGTCCCCCTACTCTCCCCAGGAGTCCGGCGAGAAGATCATTTACGAGGGCGATATCAGGGCGTTCTGGTGGTCGCCAGACAGCTCGAAGTTGGCGATTGTTGAAGACTCCCCCGATATCGACCTTGCCCACAGGTGGTCGGTGCTCGACGTTGAAACTGGCGGAGTAACCCCGCTCGTGACCCAGGTCCTTTTGGATGAATTCCTGTTCGTGCAAGTGTTCTTCGACCAGTACACAGAATCGTACCGCATCTGGTCGCCGGATAGCTCACAACTTGTGGTAACCGGTGCAATCCTCGAAGTCGTAACCGTACTTCAGCCCGGTGGCGCGGCCGAACTGCCGGAGGTTTTCGATTCGCAGGTATGGGTGCTCGACGCAACAGGTGTGGAAGATCCGGTCAGCATCGGCCGGGGGACTATCGCAAGCTGGTCGCCCCACTAAGACTGGTGAAATCCGCCCCAGAATCGCGGCAGCTAGACCTAATGGCGGTCATGTGACCCCGACTGACCTCTCCACTCAACTCCTCCGTGGCGTGTTGCGTTCGGCTGAATCTAAAACGATCGTAACCGGACCAGCGTTCTCGATCTCCACATTCATTGGCGCCCCGAATTCACCTGTTGCAACCGGTAACCCGCTGAACCTGAACGCTTCCACAAGCTGCTCGAACATGGGTCCCGCCATCTCGGGTCGAGCTGCATCAGTGAATCCGGGTCGGCGGCCCCTTCGGGTCGATGCGTAGAGAGTGAACTGGCTGACCAGTAGCAGCCCGCCACCAATATCCCGGACCGATCGGTCAAACCCCGAGTCGCCCACCTGGGGGGCTTCCGGGGGGAAAATCCTCATGTTCAGTGTCTTTTCGACCAGGTACTGAAGGTCGTCATCGGAATCCTGGTGCGTAATGCCAATCAGGAGGCAGAGTCCCTGTCCAATCTCACCGACAACGATGCCGTCGACTGTCACCGAAGCCCGGTTGACCCGCTGGATTACGGCGCGCATGTCGTGTCCAGACCCGGCCTGTGGCTACAGGAATCGACGTTAATGAGTGTGACTGCCGGCACCATGAGAGTGGGAGGAACCGCCGTGAGAATGTCCGCCCTCGCTGCTGTCGGTGCCTGACGACTTGCTGGCAGACGAAGAGTCGGATGATTCGGACTTGGACTTGGATTTGGACTTGGAGCTTGAGCTCGATCCGGATTCAGAATCCGACCCCGAGTCGGATTTGCTATCCGAAGAACTCCCGTTTTTGGAACTTGATCCCGAACCGTAATCGGTGGTGTAAAACCCCGATCCCTTGTAAATGACCGTAGGCACCGTGATCTGGCGCGTCGACGCACTACCGCACGTCGGGCACTCTGCACCCGGCTTATCGTTGAAGCCCTGTATCAGGTCGAAAACATGGCCGTCGTCGGCACACTTGTAAACGTAAGTCGGCATTTCGGTTCGGTAACACACACAAACGCGAGTGCAACTGGCACTCGCGCAGATCTCTAAAAATACTTGTCTGATTGTTGATTTTATACCAGCCGGGCAAGAATATACCCCGGTGTCGACCCGGCTGGCGTTCTTTCCAACTCCAGCGGGCCGAGTGAGCCAGCTAATCCCGATCAGATGTCGCCCTGCTGAAACCGTTTTTCCAAGCATCGGAAGCATCACTCAGTAAGACCGAGCAATTATCGCCAAACGACAGTGCATCGCCACCGACCAGACCGATTACGGCCAATGGTACGTCGTGATCATGTGCTAGGGCCTTAATCCGGTCCAAATTATCAGGCGACACACTGAGCAGTATCCGCGACTGCGCTTCGCCGAACATCGCGGCGTCCCAGCGCCCTCCCGCATCCGGTGATTCCGTTACTGAAGCGCCAATGTTTCCGATTATTGCGCACTCGGCAAGCGCAGTGGCCATTCCACCATCCGACAGGTCGTGCGCCGACGCGACGAGCCCGGCCCTCACCGCATCTCGGCACACGGTCTGTACACGGACCTCGAGGTCAAGATCAAGCGCAGGTTGCCCTTCAACCCTGCCATGTACGAACTCCAGGTATTCGCTCCCGGCCAGCCCATCGGTTGTGTCCCACGCCGAATCAGAGCCTAGCAGGACAATAACGTCGTTCTCCGCTTTGAATCCTACAGTCGAATGTTTTTCCACATCGTCGAGAACCCCGAGCGCCCCGATGATCGGCGTCGGAAAAATCGCGGCGCCGGCCGTCTCGTTGTAAAGACTTGCATTCCCGCTCACAATCGGTATCCCGAAAGCGTTGGCGGCCCTGGTCATCCCGGCGATCGCCTCGGTCAACTGGAACTGCACGTCGGGGGTTTCCGGGTTACCGAAATTGAGCCCGTCTGTGAGGGCCACCGGCTCGGCTCCCGTCACCGACAGGTTGCGGCACGCCTCTGCAACCGCAATCGCAGTGCCCACTTCCGGGTCGAGGTAGCAAATCCTGCCATTGCAATCTGTCGTCAACGCGATTCCGCGTTTCGTGCCCTTCAGCCTGAGCACCGCAGCATCCCCACCCGGCTCGATTACGGTGTTGGTCTGCACGTGATAGTCGTACTGGCGGTATACCGGGAACTTTGAAGCGATGTTAGGGGCCGACAGCATCTTCAGCAACATTTCCGCCGCCGTCGTATCCGGCATGGGAACCACAGTCAGTTCGGCGTTCTGGAGTGTTGTCAGCCAGTCGGGTTTCGGTGTCGAGAATTCGTACCGGGGCGCGTCGGTCAAGGTGATGATCGGGGTTGAGCTGACCATCATCCCGTTATCGAAAATCCTCACATCTTCGCCGGCCTCAAACTCACCTATTACGGTCGCATCGAGGTCCCACTTATCGAACAGATCAAATACCTCCGACTCCGTTCCGGCGGTAACCGCGAGGAGCATTCGCTCCTGCGATTCCGACAGCATCACCTCGTACGGGGTCATGCCTTCCTCCCGCCTCGGCACACGATCGACAAAAAGCTGCAATCCCATCACCGAACGTTCGGCCATCTCGATTGCCGCAGAGGTTATCCCGGCTGCCCCACAGTCCTGCAGACCAACCACGCCAGGCAGGTCAAGGGCTTCGATACAGGCTTCGATCAGCACCTTCTCCAGGAACGGGTTTCCGACCTGGACCGCTGAGCGCATCTCGGTCTGTTCCTCGAATGTCCGTGAAGCCAATCCAGACGCGCCGTGAATCCCGTCGCGTCCGGTATCTGCGCCAACCAGTAACAACAGATCGCCCGGCTCCCTGGCCGACGCACTCGCTATTTTGCCGTTTTCGATCAGGCCCACACACATAGCATTGACCAGCGGGTTGCCTTTGTAGGTGTCCGAAAAGAAGATTTCGCCGCCAACATCGGGAATGCCGATGCAGTTGCCGTACGACGAAATCCCGCCGATCACCCCGTTGAGCAGATAACGGGTCCGGGCGTCGGAAGGCTGCCCGAAACGCAACGAATTGAGCAGCGCTATTGGCCTGGCACCCATGGCGAAAATGTCCCGAATAATGCCCCCGACACCCGTCGCCGCGCCTTCAAACGGTTCGACTGCAGAAGGGTGGTTGTGCGATTCGACCTTCATCGCGATCGCCAACCCGTCGCCAAGGTCGATTACACCGGCGTTCTCGGCTCCCGGTGCCACCAGTACCCGTTCCGAAGAGGAGGGGAGGGTACGCAGCAGGGCCTTGGTGTGCTTGTAGCCGCAGTGCTCCGACCAGAGCGCCCCGAACAGCCCCAGCTCCAGTGGGCCCGGTTCTCTGCCGAGTCGGTCGACTATCGCCTCGTACTCAGCGCGGCTGAGGGCGATTTCGTCGAGTGTTTCCTGGCTTACCGTCATCTTGATGTCGTGTTCCGTTCGGTCGAATATTTACTGCGCAATGAAATCGTCGGGTCAGATGCCGTCACCCGGGTTGCTACACGACCGCCTGCACAAAATTGTCAATTATCGACGTGAAAATTACATTGCCGTCGTCGCCACCAATCAACTTCTCGCAGGCCTTCTCGGGGTGTGGCATCATCCCGAGCACGTTGCCGTGCTCGTTCACGATCCCGGCGATGTTGTTGATCGACCCGTTCGGGTTGATATCGGGCGTGACGTTGCCATTCGTATCCGCATATCGAAACACGACTTGCCCGTTGTCTTCAAGCCGCTTGATTGTGTCCGCGTCGGCCTGGTAGTTGCCTTCACCATGAGACATCGGGATGTGAAGGGTCTGACCTTCAATCGATGCCGAAGTGAAAATCGTTGAGGAGTTTTCGACCCTGAGGTCGGTCCAGATGCACCGGAATTCCAGGTGATCGTTCCGCATCAGAACGCCCGGTAGGAGCCCGGATTCACACAGCACCTGGAAACCGTTGCAGATCCCGATAACAGGTCCGCCGCGCTCGGCGAACGCGGTTACCGCCTCCATAACAGGTGAAAACCGCGCAATTGCACCGCACCTGAGGAAATCGCCGTAAGAAAACCCACCGGGAAGCACGATCGCATCGAACTGATCGAGCTTTTCATCGCCGTGCCAGATGTACTCGGCGTCCTGCCCCAGAACTCCCGAAACAGCGTGGTGCGTATCGCGATCGCTCCACGTACCCGGGAACACCACAATCCCGAATTTCAATGTTGGTTCCTTCCCGATTATCCGATACGACGCTCGAGCGATAACTTACCGGCACAGATAGTTCGACTGACCAGTCTATTGTCACACCTGCCCAGTCTTAAATCACGAGTTTTCCAGGAAAAAATTCAGTGAATAAGCGCTGGGTGCCAATGACCGGCACAAACAAAAACACCCCGGAAAATCCGAGGTGCATTTCAAGTCCACATGGCAAGCATTGCTGGCCTGCGACTAACGAGGAGCCGCCCTGCCCAGTTACATGTTTTTCAGGGTTGCTTTGACGCTCTTTCGCTTCTTGGCTGCAGCAGTCTTTTTGCGGGTGATGCTGGGCGGCTCGAAGTGCTGCCGACGTCGCGCCTCAGAAATAATCGATTCCTGCTGCACACGCTTGGTGAACCGCCTGAGGAAACCCTCAAAGCTCTCGCCGTCGTTGATTCTAATTTCTACCAACAGTTTTCCTGTTTCATGCTCACGACCGCACACCTGATGCTGGCGGCCAATCAAGGACTCATCTGGATTGCAGATGGCCTACCTTCCAGTATAAGTATGCACCCTGCGACAGGTCAATCTGAGTTTGATCGGTTATCACCCGGTCTCGAATGCGACCGCCGTCCTCGCAAGGCCTGGTTCAGGCTCCTGTTACCGCAGCCGACCGCAGGATAAGGATCGCGTTTTCAATCCGATCGATACACCGGTCCTGGCCGATTGCCGACATCGTGTCGAACAGTGGCGGTGCAAACGACTTGCCGGTAATCGCAACGCGGATCGGCGAGAATAGCTGACCCGGCTTCATCTCGATCTTTTCGGCAAGCGCCCGGTATTCGGCTTCGAGGCGCTCGGGCTCGAACGGAGCGACCGTCCTGCACAACTCAAGGGCCGCATTGAGCGCACGCTCCGTCATCTCAGCATCCATCTTCCTGCCCGGCAGGTCTTCAGCTGCGGGGTTCACGTTATCCGCGAAGAAGAAATCGAGCGTCTCTACGCCCTCTGTCAACAACTTCAGGCGTTCCTGGACGAGGGGAATCAATCGGGTCAGGTAATGGCGGTCGATTGGCCGGGACACCGTGTCGAGTAACCCACCCTCGGCTTCGGGTCGCTCCATGAACGGCAGTAACTCGGCAACGAGTGCATCAACACTCATGTTTCGGATGTAAACACCGTTCATCCACTCAAGCTTCTCGTTATCGAATATGGCAGGTGAGTCGTTAATCCGGTCGATGCTGAAGCGCCTCACGATCTCATCCCGGCTCATCACCTCGGTATCGTCACCCGGCGACCATCCCAACAGCGCAATGAAATTGAACACGGCATCCGCCAGGTAACCCCGGTCTCTGTACTCAAGAGCCGATGTCGCTCCGTGTCGCTTACCCAGCTTGGAGCGGTCTTTGCTGAGGATTAATGACGCGTGAACGTAAATCGGAGGTTCGATACCAAGGGCCTCGTGAATCAACAGGTGGCGGGGTGTGCTCGATATCCATTCCTCGGCCCTGATTACGTGCGTGATTCCCATCGCCTTATCATCGACAATGTGGGCAAGGTGATATGTCGGCATCTGGTCCGATTTCAGAATTACGAAATCGTCGATCTCTTTGAGCTCGAACGAAACCTTCCCTCTAACCGCGTCCTCGAACGAAACCGTACCGTGATCAGGAACTTTCAGCCGAATTGTGATAGGCAGTCCAGCCTTCCGCGACTCCTCGATTTCTTCGGGACTCCGGTGTCGACCCCGCCCGTCGTATCTCTGTGGTTGCTTCGCGGCCCGCTGCCGTTCGCGCAAGGCGTGGAGCTGCTCGGGCGTGGTGTCGTCATAGTAAGCGTGACCCGAATTCACCAGCCGTTCTGCGGCGTCGATATACGTCTGCTTCCGTTCCGACTGGATATACGGAGCGTACGGACCGCCCTTGTCGGGGCCCTCGTCCCATTCGAGGCCGAGCCATTCGAGCGACTCGAAAATCGCCCGTTCTGACCTCTCGTCGTATCGAGTGCGGTCAGTATCTTCAAAGCGCACGATGAACTGCCCGTCTGTGTTCCTGGCGAGTAACCAGTTGAACAGGGCAGTACGGATGTTTCCGATGTGGGGAATGCCGGTCGGACTCGGTGCGTACCGGACACGGACTGGCGAAGTTGAGTTTGTCATTCGGAAAAGATTAGCAGCGACCCGCTCGCTATGAGCTAAATGCACTCAGCCGGCAGCAGGCGGGGCTAGCTCTTCAATTACCGTTTGGAGGTCTTCAGGTAATTCCGATACTACCGAAATTGGATTACCCAGCACAGGATGATCGAATTCCAGTTTCGATGCGTGTAGGAACTGGCGATTCAACCTACCGACCGCGGTATCGCCAGCCACCCGGCGCTTTCCATAGGTCTGATCGCCAACTACCGGGTGCGAAATCGCGTTGAGGTGAACCCGGATCTGGTGCGTACGTCCGGATTCGAGTCGCACTTCTAGCAGCGAAAAATTGTCGAACTCGCGCACGACTTTGTAGTGCGTTCTCGATGGACGTCCGTCTTCGACCACTGCCTGCCGGGTGCGGTTGTGAGGATCTCGCCCGATCGGCGCATCGACCACCCCAACCGCAGTTTCGGGGTGTCCAAATACCAGGGCCATGTAAATGCGGGCGATTTCGCGTTCTCGGACCATTTCTGAAAGTCGGGAATAAGCCCCGTCATTTAGCGCAACCACCAGTAAGCCGCTGGTATCGCGATCGAGCCGGTGGACTATCCCCGGTCGATCGGCATCCCCGACCTCAACAATCCGCGGCCATCGTGCCACGGCCGCGTTGACAAGCGTGTCTGAATCGTGACCGGCACCAGGGTGGACCGTCATGCCGACCGGTTTATCGATCACAGCGATGTCGCGGTCTTCGTAAACGACATTCAGGTCGAAATCAACCGGTGCAGGCCCGCTGGCGGGCCCCGATAGCTCGGGTGCCGGCTCATCGACCTGCACGACCTGGCCCGCATCGAGCTTGAAGGAACTCCTCGAAACTACCAGTCGGTTGACCTGCACGTTTCCGGCCCTGATCAGCCGCTGCACTTCCGACCTGGATTCGGCCCGGTCCCAGTGCTCGGTCAGAAACCGGTCGAGTCGCTCACCCGCTTGTTCGGTTGAAACTGTAAAAATCATCTTGAACAATTGGCCCGGAAGTTTTCAGGGCCATCTGCCGCAATCAGGCCTATTCGGGCGTACCGAGATCGGGCCCCGTTACCGGGCCCGCGGCTGCCCGTCCCGCGTCAGCTTCAACTTCATCTTGGGCGATGCCAGCCGTCTCGGCCTTCTTGTTCGGTTTGTCTTCCAGGAACCAGAAGTAAAAGAGCATCAATCCAATTCCAATCACGATTGAAGAATCGGCAATGTTGAATATCGGCCACGGCCCGACATCGATGAAATCGGTGACATGACCCAGCCGGAACCGGTCGATCAGGTTGCCAATCGCGCCGCCAAGCTGAAGGCCGAACGCGATTCTCAGTACCCACGGCGGGTCGATAATCGACCTGTATATCCACGCCAGCACCGCCACCGCGCCCAGCGATACCCAGGTGAGAATGTCGCCCTGACCCTGGAATAGTGAAAATGCCGTACCGGTGTTCCAGGCATGAGTGAACCTGAAGAAACCGTCTGCCGGCCACGATTCGCCGCGCAACAGGTTTTCGACCGTCAGCCACTTTGTGAACTGGTCGCTCGAAACAGCCAGTACCAACATGACCCAGGGGACTGGATCGGTAAATTTGGCGCGGCTGCCCGTGGTCGTCTCGTTGGTCATGCTGTTGTCAGTTTTGATGATTGTTAGTACTGCCGGTCAATCCAGAAATCCGCACGCGGACTGCCGGTAATACCGATTATCCGGGTTCGGGTTGTGACAAGGTATATGCAACTCCTTTCGAGTATACGGTCCGTCCGTATGCACGGAGTCGTCCTGCGGGTAGAATCGCCGGTCGAAATCGAAATACCCGACACCCGGAATATGGCCAACCCGGCAGCCCGCCGAATCTGGCACCAGTGGAGAACCAACGGCATGATCCGAGTCGATCTGCGGAGCGACACAGTCACCCACCCCAGCCCCGAAATGCGGCAGGCGATGTACGATGCCGAACTAGGCGACGACGTGTACGGCGATGACCCAACGGTCAACAGGCTCCAGGACCGAGCCGCCGAGATGCTCGGCAAGGAAGCCGGGCTGTTCGTCACTTCAGGCACCCAGGGCAACCTGGTATCCGTACTCTCATGGGCGCGGCGCGGCGATGAAGTGCTTGTCGGCGACCAGTGTCACATCATGAACAACGAAGCCGGGGGCACGATGGTTCTCGGGAGCGTGGTGCTGTACCCGATCAAGACCGACAGCTTTGGCTTTCTCGAACCCGACATCATCCAGGCGGCCGTGAAGCCCCGTGACTACCACAGGCCACCAACACGGTTGCTCACAATCGAAAACACTCATAACGCGTCAAGTGGCCGGGCACTGACCCACGACCAGATGAAGACGATGGCCGACGCAGGCCACGAAAAAGGTCTCAAGGTACA
>CAJWWK010000010.1 GCA_913048295.1 uncultured Dehalococcoidia bacterium | reverse complement strand
CTGGAGAGAGTGGTTCCCGGCCGACTGGATATCCGAGAGCTTCCCGGGCCAGTTCCGCAACTGGTTCTATTCGCTAATCGTGATGGCCGCCGTGCTTGAAGATTCGATACCGGCGAGGCAGGTCTTCTCGTACGCGTTGATGCGCGACGAAAACGGCGAAGAGATGCACAAGTCGAAGGGCAACGCCATCTGGTTCGAGGACGCGGCCGACAAGATTGGCGTCGACGTGATGCGCTGGACCTTCAGTCGCCACAACCCGGCGTCGAACCTTAATTTCGGATACAAGGCCGGCGACGAGGTGCGCCGCCAGTTCCTGATCCCGCTCTGGAACATTTATTCGTTCTTCACCACCTACGCGAACCTCGACGGATGGGCTCCTGCTGATTGCTCGATTCCGTTGTCGCTCGGGTTCGGGAAAGACGGCGAAAAGAACGAGTACGAATCGTGGGAGATGCCGGATGAATCGGAGGGATTTTCGGAGCTCGACCGTTGGATTCTCTCCGAACTGAACCAGCTGGTCAGGCGAACAACTGAAAACCTCGAAAACTGGCAGCTTCCGCACGCGGCCGGATCCGTCGAGCAGCTTGTCGAAGACCTGTCGAACTGGTACGTCAGGCGGTCACGCCGCCGCTTCTGGAAGACAGAGGGCGATAAGGACAAGAACGCCGCCTATTCGACGCTCTACACGTGCCTGACGACCCTTTCACGCCTGATGGCACCGTTCACGCCGTTCGTGGCCGACATCATGTACCGCAACCTTGTTGCCGATCGGGTTCCAGATGCACCCGACTCCGTTCACCTCACGTCGTGGCCGAAAGCCAACGACTCGCTTATTGACCAGGACGTAATGAACCGCACGCGGCTCGCGATTCGGCTGGCCTCGCTCGGCCGTTCGGCGCGGGCACAGTCACGCCTCAAAGTCAGGCAGCCCCTTGCTGAGTTCGTCGCTGAAGTCCGCCACGACTGGGAGCACTTCGCGCTGGCCGAGATCGAACCGATCCTGAAGGAAGAACTGAACGTAAAGCGCGTCCGCGATGCAGCCGAAATGGGCGGACTTCTCGGGTTCGAGATCAAGCCGAACCTGCGGTTGCTCGGGCCAAAATACGGCAGGCAGATGGGTGAAATCCGAGCCGCGATTGCCGCGGCCGATCCTGACGAAATCGCACGCGCCTCGGAAGCTGGCGAAACGATTACAGTCGGCGCGTTTGAGCTTGCGCCAGAGGAAGTGCTGGTTGAACGCGTGGCCCTCGAAAACTACGCGGTGGCAACCGACGCCGGTTACGCAGGTGCAGTGCTGACAGTTGTCTCAGACGAACTGAAAGCGGAAGGAACGGCAAGAGAAGTAGTGCGCGTCATCCAGAACCTGCGCAAGTCGTCGGGACTCGAGATATCCGATCGCATCAACCTGTGGATTTTGTGTTCAGGAGATGTAACAAGTTCGCTCGAAGCGCACTCCGATTATATTGCCGGAGAGACTCTGGCCAACAGCGTCGAGATCGGTGCTGTCCTCAGCGACGACGCCATGGCTGTGGCTGCCACCGAAACGCTCAAACTCGACGACGATTCAGAAGTAACGGTAGCCCTCGAAAAAGCGTAGTTCGGGGAATTGGTTTTCTGCCTGTATCGATATCAGTGCGTGCCTCTGGAGAGTCGGCGCCAGCGGCTCACGAACGCTACCCCAACCTCTCGAACCGGGTGCAGCAACACCCCCACCCTGCTAAAGTCCCCGCCACAACCTGCGGATAAATCGATAGGAAACCAGCAACGTGCAACGCGTCTACATAACACTTAATGGCGACGACAATATCGCCATCTACAACCTCGACCCGACCTCAGGAAATCTTACCCACCAGGAAGATGTCGAGGTAATCGGTGGGCCCGCGCCATTCGGTGTTTCGCCAGACGGTCGGCATGCCTACAGCGGGCTGCGCACCGCCAAATCGATGGTCAGTTTCGCGATCGATGAGTCGACCGGGACACTCACCCGAACCGGTGAAGTCGATCTCGAATCCGACCCCTGTTACGTCTCCGTCGACGCCACCGGCCGCTACCTCCTATCCGCCTATTACAGCGCGGGCCACATCGCCGTACACCCTATCGATTCGACCGGGGCACTGGGCGACCTCGCTACCGTATGGAATCGCACACGTCTCAAGGCCCACTGCGCTCACACCGACCCGTCAAACAGCTTCACATTCCTGCCTCACGTTGGCGAGTCGAATGTGATCTACCAGTACCGATTCGACGCCGACAGCGGGTCGTTAACCCCCAACGACCCACCTGTTGTCGAGGCGCCCGAGGGTGACGGCCCCCGCCACTACGCCTACCACCCACATGCCAGCTATGTCTATTTTGACAACGAGCAGGGCTGCAGCGTGACCGCGTACAGCTTCGACCCTGACACCGGCACCCTTTCGCCGTTACAGACAGTTTCGACCCTTCCAGACGGCTGGTCGGGCGATAACTCGTGCGCGCAACTGCACATGACACCTTCTGGCGACTTCCTTTACGCCACCAACCGCGGGCACAACAGCATCGCCATGTTTGCAGTCGATCCCGCATCGGGCAGGCTGACCGCGCTCGGACAACAGGCGACGGTCGGTACGCCGCGGGCGTTTGGAATCGACCCCACCGGTAAGTACATGCTCGTCGGAGGACTCGACGATGGCGATCTGGCTACTTACCGTATCGATGATGCCTCCGGCCGCCTTACCCACATCACTACCCAACCTGTCGGCGATCAGCCAATGTGGATTCACATCACCGACCCGGTCGACTAGGCCTTTGGGTTCGGTCCGATTGCATAACTAATTCCTGTTAGCCAGCGCAGAGCCGGGCATATCAGGTCATGTCATCATGTGGCATGCCTGAAATCGACACCACGCCCTCATCACGCGTCCCGATTCCTGGGGGGGGCCGGGGATGTGTCGCTCACGCCGCCGAAGCAGGCAAGTCTTTGGCGGAACCCGGACTTCCTGAAATTCTGGACCGCCCTGTCAACGTCCAGCCTCGGGCAGCTTATGACGGTGCTGCCACTCGTCGCGATTCTCGTGCTGGAGGCGCGCCCCTACCAGATGGCGGTCATTGGCGGCGCGAGTGCCGCATCGGGACTGGCGTTCGGACTCATCGCCGGGCCGTGGGTCGACCGTACGAGGCGCCGTAAGGTGTTGGTTGTGACCGACCCGGGCCGGGCTGTGTCGATCGCCAGCATCCCGGTCTCATATTTCGCGTTCGAACTTCGCATCGAGCATCTTTGCGTAGTTGCGTTTATCAACGGGTCGCTCGGAATATTCAACGAGGTGGCGAGCCGGGCGTACTTACCGAGTCTTGTAGATCGGGATCGCCTGCTGGAGACAAACTCCAGGATGGCTGCGTCCGATGCGGTAGTGGAGCAGATCGGATTCAGTGTCGGAGGTTTCATCGCGCAACTCGCGTCGGCGATCAGCGCCAGCGTTGTCCAGGCCGTCACATTCGCGGTTTCCGGGCTCCTGATTTTGACAATTCGGCGACCTGAGCCTAAACCGGTTTCCGATAAACGGGAAGGAAATATTAGACGAGAACTCATCGAAGGCTACCGGTTCATTATAAGTCACCGGCTTCTCAGGATTGTCGCCATTAGCGGTGCGATATCGGCAGGTGTAGGCGGGATCATCGGCGGCATGATTGCGCTCTTTGCCACCACGGAAATAGGATTTCAGCCCCGTCCACTCGGCGTTATATATGGAGTTGGCGGAATCAGTTCGCTTATCGGAGCGCTGTACGCAACCCGCGTGACCAGAAAGTTGGGAGTCGGACCGACGATGACGCTGGGTGCGATCTTTTACGGACTGATCGGGTTTCTTATTCCACTTGCTCCTACCCAGATATGGATAGCCACGGTATTTTTTGTGCTACCGCAGATCTTGGGTGACGGTTTCGCGATGATGCATAACATCAACGAAGTGAGCCTCCAACAAGCTGTCACACCTGAGCATCTTTGAGGCAGAGTCGCCAGTGCGCTGAAGGTGTCAGAAAGGCTGGCGATGCTAATCGGGTTTTCCATCGCCGGAGTAGTCGCCGAGCTGGCAGGGCTGCGAGTAACACTTGCGATGGGGTTCGTGATTCTGCTCATCGCGGGACTGGTACTGCTCCACCCGGCCATACGGAGACTTCGAGACATGCCTGAGGAAGTTGCAGCAGTTGAGCCAGAAGCCTGAGCGTCAGTGAAGACGTTGCTCTAGGCCTCCGGATCCACGTCGTCTTCGTTGCGCATTGCGGCGGGAGCGGCAGGAGGAGTGGGCTCGGAAGCGCCGGCCGGTACGGGGTTCGGCATTCCCGGCAGGGATGAGGTGCCACGTATGCGTTCGAGGCTGCGCGAAAGCGATTGGTTTCGCTTCTTTTGCTCGGTCTCGACCAGGAAAAAGGCGTATCGAGACGTCAGCATCGCTCCGATAAGCAGGATGATCGCCGATATGTAAACGAAGATCATGAGCGTGATGATGATGCTCACACCACCGTAGATCGAAGTGGCAACACCGCTCACGTTTCGAATGTAGTAGATGAAAATCGCCTTCGAAATCTCGAATGCAGCGGCACCGGCCAGGGCGGTGGGCCAGACCTCGCGGAAGCGCAGTCGCGTGTTCGGTAACCACCAGTACAGGGTCAGGAACACCGTGAACGTAAGCAGGAACGGAACAAGAATCGCAAACCTCTGCCATAGTACCGGATCGCTCAGCGGGGCATCAGGAAGCCAGATCGCGGAAAGCTCCTGGAAAAATGTGAGCAGTCCGGTTGTAAACACCGATGCGAACAGCAGAGTCGCGGCGCCAAACATGAGCGCGATGTCCATGATTCGTTCGGTAAGGAAGGGACGCGGCTTGCTGATGCCCCAGATGATGTTGATGCTCTTGCGAATCGCGCTGAACACCTGTTGCGAAACCCAGAACAGCCCGATGATAGCGACCACACCACCGGCGGTTCGACCGCGTGTGATGCTCTCAAAGAAGTTGCCTAGGAACTCGTCATCGGCCTCAGCGAGGACCGGAATCTGCATGCGGAGTCCCTCGATAAGCCGCTCCTCAAACCCCTCGATGCCCAGCACCAGGGAGAATACGGCAATTATCGCCAGCGATAGCGGGAACAGCGAGAAGAACGCGTAGAACGCAATGGCCGCCGACATGTACGGCCCGTTCTTGCCAAGAAATTCATTTAAGTTGCTGGCAATAAACCTGATCGAAAAAGAGATTGCGCGAAACATCTGACCAGCTATTGTGCCCAACTTGGACCAAACGGCGCAATCGAAGCCCGGAACCGAATTCGCCAGAACCAGACCCGGTTGAGGCGCATCACTCGCTCAAAGGCACTCGACAACACGGTGCCGTCAGTCCAGTTCGCCAGCCCGATACGCACCGATGTAGTTCATTGCGTATTCGTCGTTGCCCAGAAGCAGGTCCATTGCCAGCTTAATGGGCTTCGATTCAAGATCGATATTCATCGCCCGCTCTGCTGAAGTTGTGATCGGATCGACAATTCCGGCATCGGCACCGGCCTCTATCGCAAGGTGCAGAAAAGCATCGTTCACAATTGCTCGTTTCGGAATGCCGAACGAAACGTTGCTCATGCCCCCCGCAATGTGAATTTCGTTGCCGAAATCCGCCCTTATCCGCGCGATCGCCTCGAAAACATGGTTCCCGTAGTTCGAATCGACCGCAATCGGGAACATCAGCGGATCGACAAATATGTCGTCTTTGGCCATGCCCTTAGTGAGGGCCATCTCAAGAATCCGTCCGACGTTTTCCACCCGTTCGCTCGCATCTGCGGGCATTCCGACTTCGTTCGCTGCCATCACCACGGCCCGGGCATCATGCTTCAATGCAAGGTCAATCGTGTCGGGGCGCTCGAGCGCTATCGAGTTGAGCATGGGCCTGCCCTGGGTCCCACCGTATGCTTCCAGTCCAACCTCGATGATCTCCGGGTTCGACGAATCTACACTCGGCGGCACCGTCGAAACCGACTCCACGAATTTGATCAGCCACTCCATCGACTCTTTTTGCTCGGGCAGTCTGTACGAAGATTCATCGACGTTCAGGTCGAGGTACTGCGCGCCCGCCTTTATCTGCCGGTTCACCTCGTACTGGACGTATATCTTGCCTTCGGCCGACTCGTCAGCGTCGCCATTTAGGCCCTTCCATATGGCGATCATGAAATGCTTAAGCATGCCCTGTTCATACGGCTGCGTCCTGGTGAAGTGCTCGGGGACGTGCACGTATTTGCGTTCGCCGTCCAGCCGGTACTTGATGGCCTCAGAGCCGTCATCGAAGACATGTCCCCGGACACCTCCGCGCTTTACGACCCGCGTGGCATGGATATTTTCGCCTAGGACGATGAATTGGTCGGGACTGTCGATAACTCTTGGCATGTCGTGTCACTCAAGACTGCGAGTCGTTCTGATTTCGCAACTCTACGTTATGGGATCAGGGCTATCGATTATGCCCCACCGAGGCGATCGGCGGGGTTCCGTTTTGCGTGATGATCCCGTAGTAGGAACGTGTTGGCCCATGCCGACGTGTTGCGGAGCGACGCATCGCGGAACACAACCGGCCGCTCTAGCATCTTCTCCTCTTGGCCGAACGGCTTCAGGCGGTCGTACGCACGCAGCCAGATGCACTCCTTGTCGAGCACCTCGCACATGCCGGCCTTCGTCCCGCCACATGGCCCGTTGCGCTGATTTTTAACGCACTCCGATTCCGGACACATGTATGCAACGTCCGGAAGCGAACAGTCACCACAGTCCCTGCAGTGGTAGACCGGAACCTTGCTCGCCTGTTCGAGAACATGCGCCACTTCGGTCAGCTTTTTGCTCTTTTCCACCTGGCCGTAAATCGCGCTGCCAGCCTTGAACCCCAGTGTGCCTTCTGTAAATACGCGGTCATGAACGAATTTGCCGAGCCGATACTGCAGCGGCACCGTCATTCGGGCCCTCGCCCGACCCAGCTTCGACCTTGATTTGGAAGCGAGATATTCCTTGTTTACCGCATCCGAGGAAAGCCCTGGGTGGTCTCCCTGCTCGAAGTAGTAAAACTCGTCGTCCTGGGCGAATTTGATCTCTTTTGCAAATTCCTTCCAGTCGTTCTCGCCATACGAATCTACCATTTCGAGAATGTGCTGGATTCGCTCGAGTTGGGGCCGACCGGAAATGTATGCCCCGCGATAGCCGAGGCCCTTCAGGATCGCAATCTGCCTTGCTGCAAGCTCTGAAAAGAAAGCACGACCGCGATCCTTCGACCTGGCCTGTTCGTTGGCGATGTCGCGGAGCTCGTCCGAAACCCACACGCCGGGCATGCCCCAGTTGTTGAAAAATCGGCCCGCGGGCGCGGTCAGGATAAAAACCGACCCGATTAGCGGAATATTGATTCCTGTGGATTGAACGTACTGTTGAAGCTCGCCGAGTTTCCGAGAGTCGTAGCCGATCTGGGTGACGGCCCACTTCGCCCCTGTCCTGACCTTCATGGCAAGCTTGAAGTACTGCGTCATCAGTTCGCCTTCAAGCTTTTTGAATGGGCTCACGGCGCAGCCCGCGTAGAAACTGGTCGTTTCGAGCCGGTCCTCCCTGCCAACCGACCCCCATGCCCGGTTTGGCAGGCCTTCGTTCATCTGCTCGATCAGTTCCAGCAGGCCTACCGAATCGATGTCGAAAACCGGCTGAGCCTGCCCCTGGAACCCGCCGGTCGGGTAGTCGCCCGAAAGTGCCAGCACGTTCGTAAAACCCTGGCTTCCAAGTGCCCAGAGCCGACTTTCAATCCCGTTGCGGTTGTAGTCCTTGCACGACATGTTGATTACTACGTCACGGCCACGGAACACCAGGTCCTGGCCGAGGATTTCAGGGCGAATGTGGGGATTTCCGCCGGGGTTGTCGGTCAGGGCGACAAAATCGACCCGATCGAACTCAGAAAGCGACTTCGCCAGTTCAGCCGTCTTGCGTGAAGTTTCGGCCATCAGCAGACCGCGTGAAGTTTCGATTTCGACAGCCGTCAGAAACCTATCGCTGCCTTCCAGCATGCTCCGCAGGTCTTGAGTAGCCGTGCCAGACGGTTCCAATGCAGTTCCTTATTTTGGCTTGTGGATTACTATTATTTCCTTCTCCCGGTGAGAAGGAATCACTCGCACATGATCCGGCGTGCCAGTTGCAAACATTCACGATACCGCGTCGCCACGGCACCGGGCCGTATGGACACTGTGTCGAAATCGTCGTCGGTTCGCAAGTAGGGCGCTCGATTGCAGGTCCAAAACATTCGTAATTCGTGAATGCGTTGCCGAGCTGTGTGGCGAGTTGCTATGGCGATTCTGCTGGCAGTGTGGTTTTGAGTTTCTAGCGCTGGTGCTCGAAACTATCGAAGAGGCCTGGATGAGGTCTTTCACAAAGGCATTACTGTGTACGCCCAACCCGTGTTCACGCTTGTGGCCCGCGGGTAGAATGGACATGCAAGCGAATAGGCCGTTACCGGATAATGGTTCCGTGTAGCGTTTCCGTGTATTTGAACTGCAGTGGAGAGGACTCCGATCTCAGAAACCGATGAAAACTAAGCAGCAAGTCGTAGTGGTTGGATTGGGCCGATTCGGCGGTAACGTTGCACGGACCCTGTATCAGCTGGGGCACGACGTGATGGCAATCGATATCGATGAAGAGCGCGTTCAGACCCTTATGGGCGAAGTGACCTACCCCGTTGCCGGTGACGCAACGCAGGAAGCGGTGCTGCGTGAACTCGGTGTCCACAACTTCGACATCGGAATCGTGGGTATTGGTGCGAATGTCGAGGCCAGCATCATGGTGAGCGTGCTTTTTCAGACCATGAACCTGCCGTACATCATTGCTCGTGCCCACAGCGAACTTCACGGAAATACGTTGCAACGGCTCGGTTGCCACCGGGTGATCCACGCCGAAGAGGAGACCGGTACCAGGCTTGCCCACAGCCTTTTCAACCCCGAGGTGGAGGAATACATGGAACTGGCATCTGCCTTCGGTGTAAGTCGGTTGCAGGTCCCGGACAGGTTCACGAACATGACACTCAACGAAGCTGGCTTCGCCGGAGCCCGCGACAAGTATGGTATCGCAATTGTTGCCCTAAAGCGCGGTGATGAAATCACGCTGAGTCCCGATTCTGATGAGAGACTTCGGGCAGGGGACATCCTGGTCGTGGCAGGAAGAGATGAGTTCGTAAGCCAAATCACTAACTAGCTGCACACGGGCAATCCCGGGTTTTCGTCGTCGTGCGATCGTGAATGCACATGACCACACGCAAGCCACCGCAGATGTAGTCTCAGGCCAGATACACGTAGCGAAATAACATGCCTTTCAACAGAGTCATTGCCGTCGTTTCCGACGATCCATCCGACATCAACACCATCTCGCGGGCGGCGGACATCGTGCGGGACGACCATGGACAGTTGTTCGTCGTCTACGTGATCAAAGTCGAGCGCTCGCTGCCCCTCGATGCTGAGATCGAAGAGCAGGTGGCACGTGGCGAACAAGTGTTGCACCGTTCCGAGCGACTGGCCCGGCTCCCCCGCAGTGACATCGATTCCCAGTTGCTACAGGCGAGGATGATCGGACCGGCCGTGGTACACGAGGCCATCGTCAGGGATGCAGACGCCATCGTTATCGGAACTTCGTATCCGACCGAATTCGGCGCCTTTTCACTGGGAAGTGATATCCCGTACATACTTGAACACGCGCCATGTGATGTAATTTTGTGGCGAGAACACAGTGGATCTGCAAAACCCGCCGCGCGAACGGCCCGAACGGCACGCAACGGCAGGGCCGCAAGGGTCGGCTGAATACATCCCCCGCGAACCGGCGAGTGCCGGATCGCCCGGAATCTTCACCGGAACGAACGAATCATCAGACCGAACGTAATGGCAAATTGAACGTAATCATCATGGGAGCCGGGAATCTCGGTTCATCACTGGCTCGAAAGATAAGCGGTATGGGGCACAGGGTCACTGTGATCGAAAACGACCCGCGGGCTGTTTCGCAGTTACCGCGCGGGCGAATCGAGTCGGGAGCCATGTCCGTCGTGCACCGTGACGGCTCCACCGGTGCCGCGATGATCGAAGCCGGAATCGCCGAGGCCGATGTGTTTATTGCAGCCACGGGCAAAGATTCCCTCAACGGCCTTGCCGCGCAACGTGCAAAAACTATATTTCGGGTCGATCAGGTGCTGACAGCGGTAAAAGAAGAATCCACAAGGAGTCTCTACGATTCACTTGGGATTATCACCATCGACAAGACGTCGATTGCAAGCGAACAGCTGGCCGGACTGTTGCCCGAGATGCAAGAAAACCAGGAGACCCCAGTGAAGCAGACGGAGCAGTAGAGAGCAGTTGTATCTCGTAATTGTCGGCGGCGGAAAAGTGGGACATCCCCTCGCATCGTCCCTCATTAATGAGGGGCACGAGGTGTTCGTGCTCGATCACGACCCCGCCAGGGTTGCCGCGCTGCAACGTCAACTCGGAATGATCGCGACAGTGGGCGATGCTTCATCGCTGCGTGCACTCGAAGACGCAGGGATATCGCGGGCCGGTGCGATCATTGCCGCCACCGACTCAGATGAGGACAACCTGGCGGCCTGTCAGCTTGCCAGAAGTAATTTCGATGTCCCACGTACGATAGCGATCGCGAACAATCCCGAAAATGCCCAGCTCTTCGAACGGGTCGGCGTCGACCTCGTGGTGAGCGCCACCGACCTGGTGATAGCGAACCTGACAACCGCGCTTCCAGTGCATCCGTTGATCAGGTTGATGCCGGTGGCCGACCGCGCACAGGAACTCGTAGCCGTTAAACTTCCGGCTGCCGGAGCGGTGATCGGGCGAACCCTTTCTGAAATAACCCTGCCGTATGGCACGAACATCGTCTTGATCGTTTCGGCCGACGGAAGGACGAAAAATCCTGACGCCGACGCGGTTCTCGAGGGCGAAGATGAAATCGTGGCCCTGTCTCCTGCAAGCACAACTGCCGAGTTGTGGGAAGTACTCACGGAATTGAGGTAGTTAGTGCCTAAAAAAATCGCCTTCCTCGGACCCATCGGTACCTACACCGACGAGGCGTCCTACCTCTATGCCCCCAGTGCCGAACGTGTGCCTTTCGCTTCACTTGGTCTGGTGATGAGCGCGCTCGAGGAGGGGAATGTCGATGAGGCCGTTGTCCCAATCGAGAATTCACTCGGTGGCACCGTGATCGAGGTCGTAGATTTTTTGAT
Organism: uncultured Dehalococcoidia bacterium; assembly: GCA_913048295.1. Taxonomy (GTDB): domain Bacteria; phylum Chloroflexota; class Dehalococcoidia; order Lucifugimonadales; family Lucifugimonadaceae; genus Lucifugimonas. Next base: position 38,317 of record CAJWWK010000010.1, on the reverse strand, counting down.
CGCGTCGGAAAAGTCCCAGATAAAGGACGAATTTCTACTTCCGATCGATCACTGCCTCATTACAAGACCAGGCGTGAGACTCAGCGATATCAGGGTAGTGGTTTCAAAGCAGGAGGCCCTCACACAGTGCCGGCAATTTCTGGCCCGCGAGTTGCGCTTTGCCGAGCAGGTACCGGCAACCAGCACGGCCCTCGCTGTGGTCGATCTGAAAGAAGCCGACGACCGCACTGCGGCGATCGGTCCGCGCAGGGCTGCCGAACTGGCTGGATTACCCGTACTCGCCCACGGTATTCAGGACCGGAAGAACAATGTCACCAGGTTCGCAGTACTGGCGTCGAGCAGCATGCCACCGTCCGGTAGCGATAAGACGACGATTGCGTTCGATTTCGATAAGCCCGATGCGCCCGGCCTGGTCTACGGAGCGATGAGACCTTTCGCAGACCGCGGTATCAACCTTACGAAGATCGAATCACGCCCGACCGGCACGGGGATGGGTAATTACATCTTCCTGCTCGATCTCGAAGGCCATATCGACGAGCCGCACGTCCAGCAGGCAATCACCGAATTACAGGGACACACGTCGACGTTCAAAGTGCTCGGTACCTACCCGCGGGCCGAGGGGATGTCGGTGAGGCAGTTGGACGAATAGCCCGCTGGCGGGACGCGGGCTACCTCGCAGCACGAACCGCATGGCCAGAGATGGCCGAATCGATGTTCAGCGCCTCACACGCCCCGAGCCCTACGCGCTTCCACCTCCTTCGGGAGGGGTTAGGGGAGGGTAGATTGCGACGCGCTACCAAGTCGGCCCCCAACGCCCCGCCCATAACGCGATTAGAGCGGCGACTTGCTCACGCCAATCATCTGGCAAGTCGTCCGACGACGCCCGGAGCTATTAACGCCACGCCCGGAGCTAACGCCCCGCGCCCGAGCCCTAAAGATCCTTGTCGTCCAGGTCGAGATCGTCAAAACCATCGAGGTCGCGCATCTGGGATGCAGCCCGTCTACCTTCAGAGGCAGCGTTCGCCAGCCTCTCTCGTGTAGCTGAAGTTAGCTCGTCGGCCTTGTCCCGCCACTCCCGGCTCTGGTCAAGTATGAAAGCACGGGTTTCCTCGCCCGATTTGGGTGCGAAAACCATGCCTGCGACAAACCCGCCGACGCCACCGATCAGCAATCCGAGAAGGAATCCGCCGCCACCGTTATCGTTATCAGCCATTACACACCTTTTACACGCGATCGGATGAATTTCATCATCGCTTGCAATTCAGTCATCTATATCGTCCGAGTCATTACGTCCACGGCCAAACAACCGCCCGATCCCCTGGGCGGCTCCCAGCAGGCCCAGACCGCTCGCCATGGGGCGCAGCGCCCTTCCGGCCACCGCCACGCCGTAAAACGTGGATTCCAACCGGTCGGCAACTTTCTCCATACGGTCGATGAAACGCCCCACTCTCCAGTAGAGGCGGACACCCATCACTGCGGCAACGACCACGACGACCGAAGTGAACGCAAGAAAGAGGATGACGACGATGTCTTTGATTTGAGCGATAGCCTCAGAGGAGGTCATGTGTTCCCTGGTGCATGGCGTGCGACCCGTGCGTCGAATCCAATATTCTTACCGGCTTCCAGATAAATACCAATCGGTTGTCTGCAAGACCGACCGAACCCCGGGAACAACCATGCGACAGAATAATCGTAGCAGCGCTAACGGCACTCCCGCAAGTGTGTATAGTAAATACTTATTAATGAAATACTAGTCTATTTGTCTAGTAGAGATCCGGGCTGACAGTGACGACAGTAGTTAGTTTCACGTCGATTTGCGGTGATGGCAGTGATCGTGTTGCCGTACCTGGGGCAGGCGTCGTTCTTTTTGCCGTGCACCTTCAGAAAATCCCGCACTTTCCTGTGTATCTTGTCGCCTACTCTCTCGCGGAGGACCCTCAACGCTTTGGCAGGGACCGAATAGACCGCTCGGTGCAGCGAGACCAGTTCATGTGCCGTGATCTTGAACGGGTAAGGCCGGGCTTCGTAGAGGATTTCATCGGCATAGGCGTTGCCGATGCCAGAAACCAACCGTCCCCTTGTCAGCACGCCCTTCACTTCACCGTGAAATGGTTTCAGGCCAAGCTTGAAATCGTCGAGCGAAAATGGCTCGTCAATCACATCGGGCCCCTGGTTTTCAAGTCTGATAATTTCGCCGCGTTGACCGGTCGAGAGATAGTAGACCTGCCCCATTTTTTCTGGTCGAAGTACCCCAGGTGCATGCCGGACTTCATTTCGAAGATGAGGACAGTCGATGCGGCGACCTTGGCCGATGCATTGCACCACATCAACCCGCCTGTAAGCATCGGGCTGATGATTAATTCGCGATCGCCTGCAAGACCGATAATCAGCAGTTTGCCCCGCCTATCGAGCGACTCGATCCGCCTGTCCGCAATGTCGGCACCAAAGTTGAGTCCACCTTCGGAAGCAAGGCCCACCATGTTGCGCAGCACAAGCGGTTTTCGTTCTGTGGCACCGGTGATTTCGTCACCGACGAGCCGCGGCAGCAAGTATTCCCGGATTACTACAAGATCGGGAGCTTCGGGCATAGGCGGCCAATATTCAACTAGTCAAACGCGCAAATGAACAGGCGACTGGAAGCGATCACCAGTAAGCGGCCTACTCAAGAAAGTCGCGTAATTTCTTTGAGCGGGTCGGATGGCGAAGTTTTCGCAGCGCCTTGGCCTCGATCTGGCGGATTCGCTCGCGGGTCACACCGAATTCGCGCCCGACTTCTTCAAGCGTACGGCTCCGACCGTCTTCCAGCCCGAAGCGGAGTTGCAACACCCTTCGTTCCCGTTGACTGATCGAGCCGAGTACGTCGTCGACCTGCTCCTTCAGCAGCTGGTACGACGCGGCATCGGAAGGGGCCTGGGTATTGGTGTCCGGAATGAAATCACCAAGCGCAGAATCTTCTTCCTCGCCGATGGGCGTCTCGAGCGAGACCGGCTCCTGGGATATCTTGAGAATTTCTCTCACACGGTCGGCCGACATCTCCATCTCTTGACCGATCTCTTCGGATGTGGGTTCGCGACCGAACTCCTGAACCAACCGGCGACTGACCCTGAGCAGCTTGTTGATCGTTTCGACCATGTGGACCGGGATGCGGATCGTCCGGGCCTGGTCGGCAATCGAGCGTGTGATCGCCTGCCGTATCCACCACGTTGCGTATGTGCTGAACTTGTAACCCTTGCGGTAATCGAATTTCTCCACGCCGCGAATAAGACCTATATTGCCTTCTTGGATCAGGTCCAGAAGCGACATACCCCGGCCGATGTACTTCTTTGCAACGGAAACGACCAGCCGCAGGTTCGCCTCAGCAAGATGGCGTTCGGACCGCTCGGCATTTCCACGTATCTTTGAAAAGAACGCCCCGAGAAGGAATTCATAGACGATCAGCTGTTTCCGGCAGGTGCGGCTGGACGACTTCCTGGAAAGGTCTTCGACCCTGGGGTCGGTATCAAGGGCGTCCAGCGTTTCTGGGGCTATCAGGGCGGAATCGATCGAAAGGTCCCTTACCATTTCCTGGGCCTGTTCGACCTCGCAGTTGAACGCATCCGAAAGAAACGCCATCAACGATTCATCATGCGGACCGTCGATCAGGGTTCTCAGATCTTCCACGCCCAGCAATGTACCGAGAGTCACACCCTTTGGAAGTCCGATATATCCGGCAATTGCCGATGCGACTTCGTGTTGGGCTCCAACCCGGTTCAGCAGTTCAATCGTGGTATCGGCAGCGGCAGGCATGCGACCGGTTTTCGCGGCCATGTCGGCCTGTATATCGGCCAGTCGCTGTGAAATCTCCATACCCCGGGCGAGAAACCGTTCGTCCGAGGCAGTAAGCAGGCCAACGCGACCGATTTCTCGAAGATACATTCGGACCGGGTCATCGGAGATCTCAGAATCTTCGACGGTTGGGTTGAAACTGAGGGCGCCAAAACCCTCTGCCTGTTTCGAGTCCCAGGTCTCAAGTTCCGACGCGTTTGCCGCAACCGCAGCCGAACGGAGCACCACCGGCACCATTCGGTCGTCGGAGTCGTCTCCCTCCAAGTCGTCGCCCTCAAGGTTTGTGCCACTGTTGGACAGCAGCAACCCCCCTGAACTCACGAGGTCCTGAAGTTGGTCTTCGTTGTCGGTCGGCTGATTGGATCGCGCCATCGTCACGCCCGTCCTGTCATTACTTTGCGAAGATTCTCGTTCGGGTGGAGCGATCGATCCAATAGCTCCTGGGCTTCCTCACCTTCCAGTTGCTTCAACTGTTCTGATTCGAGCTCTTTTATGCGTCGAAAGTGCCGTTCTCTCAACCGCCTAACACACTGAGTAACATCCTCTATGAGTCGAGCCTGATCCGACGGAGGAAGCTCACGTTCGGCAAAACGGTGCATCTTTTTCGTTAAATCTTCACCGAGTTCGTCCGAAAGTTCGCCTAGATTAGATGAGGATTGCCACGCCGTAAATAACGCCCGGTTATCAGATTCATGGAAAAATTCGGCAGGCATCGCTATCGCGTGTTCACGTAAATCGTCCATCTGCAGTATGAGTGACAGTAGATGCTCTTCGAGAGGACTACCCGTCGACGATTCGAGTGCCGCACTTGCCTGCTGGGGCGAAATGCGGTCAGATCCAGCCCCTCTGAGTCTTTTTCCCCGAATTCGACTCGCACCGCGGGGTCGGTCGACTATCGTCTTCAAACGCTGCTCGGACACACCGGCAATTCTTGCAGTGCTGAGCCAGTAACGGTCGCGGTCGTAATCGTTGGGAACGTTGTAGATCATTGGGGCGATGTCGTTCGCAAAGTCAGCGATACCCTGTCCCGAATCGAGGTTATAAAGCTTTGACTTAACATCGATCATGTAATCGAGCAGTGCCACCGCATCGTTCAGCGACCCGCGCCAGTTGTCCGGATCGCTGCGTATCGCCTCATCAGGGTCTTTTCCGCCATCGGGACGCGCCACCTTCACTTCGATTCCGCGGCTGTGGCCCGAACTCAGTTCTACAGTAACCCCTTCCAGAGCACGCATGGTCGCGGCCTCACCTGCTTCGTCCGAATCGAGACACAAAATCACAACACCGGCCGCGCCGGCCTTGCCCGATGCGGCGTGTCGGGCAAGGGCATCGAGCTGGAGGCCCGTCACCGCGGTACCCATTGATGCCACAACATTCGTAAAGCCGTGCTCATGGGCCGCTATTACGTCCATGTAGCCCTCGACGACGACGGCTTCGTTTGAAGAACGAATAGATTCGGCGGCCCAGTTCAGGCCGTAAAGGACAGAAGATTTGTCGAACGCATCCGTCTGGGGAGTGTTCAGGTATTTTGGCTCCGATCCATCCAGCGTCCTGGCACCAAACCCGATAATCCGGTCGCGCGCATCACGTATCTCGATCGTCAACCGCCCCCGGAACATATCGCGCCACGAACCGTCACTGGTCCGTGCAATCAAACCGGCGTCGCGTGCGGTACTGGCCTTGACGTTCCGCGTTTTTAAATGCCCGGAAAGGCTCTCCATACCGTTGGGGGCAAGCCCCATGCCGCGGCGGGCAGCCGTTTCAATATCGATTCCGCGATCGGCAAGATACGCCTGAGTTTCTTCTCCCATAGGCGCTTTCAGCCTCGATAGAAAATAGTCAGCGGCAATCTCGTTGGCCTCGATCAGCCCGGTGATCGGCTTTTTTCGTGGTTCGTTATTGCGCTCTTCAATCTTGATGCCGGCCCGGTTCGCAAGGTTCTCCAGCGCTTCTGCAAACGACAGGTTCTCTTGCTTCATCAAGAACGAGATGACGTCCCCGCCCTCGGCACATGAGCCAAAGCAGTGCCAGTTTCCGGTGTCGGGGTAGATTACGAACGACGGTGTGCGCTCCGAATGAAACGGGCAGAGCGCTTTCGGCTGGCGCGACGAGGTATCCAAGTCCACATAATCAGATATGACCTGAACTATATCGGACCGGCTTTTTACCTCGTCGACTAACGCCATAATTTTGAAACTCAACGCATCCTAAGGGATGCGGCCACGAAGTCCCGGACCGGTGTCACATACGACCTTGCTACCGTAGCCGGGCCTGTCGTTCCGCACCAGAGAGCATGCTACGACCCTGCGGTGCACGGCGGAAGACCGCTACACGGATTCGGATAAGCGGGACGCTACCGGGAGTATACGGAGACTCATTTCCCCGCGCCCCGCCAGCGGGGGTGTTTTCTGGTGATTTCTAAATTCGTCCCTTGAAAACGTCGCCGCTCAGACCGGGGCTTATCTGCTCGGCCATGTTCAGGGCGAAGTTGTCGGTCATACCGCACACAAAGTCGGCAGCAGCACGTTCGGTCGACTCGGAAAGTTCGCGCAACCGATTCGGAATGTTGTCTGGTTGGCGGTTGAAATGCTCGAACAGTACTCCGACAATCGCCGCCGCTTTTCGGCCCTGCACCGAGTTGCTGATCCGGTGGTAGAACCGCTCAAACATGAACACCCTGAGTTCTGTGACGATCTTTCCAAGCTCATCGGACATTCGGATCCACGGCATGTCGTCTGCCGTTGTCTGCCCGCCTTCGCCGCCCGCTTCTCCAACGCAGTCCCACGACGACCCGATCACATCTTCGATAACGGTATTCACCCGCTGCGAATGACGCTCGCCGAGCATTTCGATGGCATCGGCGGGAAGGTCTTCGAGACTTATGAATCCAGATCTCAGCGCATCGATAATGTCGTGGGCAAGATAGGCAAGCGCGTCGGAAATTCTGACGATCTGGGCCTCCAGGGTGAGATCAGCGACAGCCTCCCTGGAAAGAAACTCTCCTTCGGGCTTCGAGTGGTCCCTGATGCCGTCGATGACGTGCCCGGTAAGGTTCAACCCCTTCCCGTCTTTTTCCAACAGTGTGACAAGACGCACCGACTGCCGACTGTGATGAAAGCCGCCGGGCAGCACCTGGTTGAGAACGCCTTCGCCAATGTGACCGAACGGGGTGTGCCCGAGGTCATGTCCGAGCCCAATCGCCTCCACCAGGTCTTCGTTAAGGTTCAGCCCGCGGGCGATAGTCCGACCAACCTGCGACACCTCGATAACGTGTGTCAGCCGCGTCGTGAAGTGATCTCCAACAGGCGCAACGAACACCTGGCTCTTGTGCTTCTGGCGGCGGAACGAGTTCGTGTGGATAATCCGGTCGCGATCCCGCTGAAAGGCCGTACGCACGGGTGATGGGTCACCCTCTTCAGAGATGGCACGCACAGCATCAACCGACCGCGATGCGAAAGGGGAAAGCAACTCCTCGCGCCGTTCCAATCGCTGGCGCACCAGGGCGAGGTCGGGTTCAGATTTTTGCTTCGTATTTTCAGGGGTCGTACTCATCGGGGTAAACACTATATGCGAAGCCCAAAACGGTCACCCGTCCAGCACAGTGTCTTCGTGCAGTTCTCGAACTTTCCTCTGGGTTGCGAATACCGTGAAAATAAGGACGCGAAGAACCACCGGGCCCACCATCATCCCCGCCCTGAGCCCAATTGCCGCGGCCAACGCGTCGGTCCAGAGCCCCCCGAGCAGCCCGATGCTCTGCGAGATTGCGAACACGCCCATGACGCGCCCGCGAATCGCATCGGGCACCCGCAGTTGAACTGCCACCAACGCCGAAATATTGAACATCCCATTGCCGAAATGGGCAACTACCGCCAGCCCCATCCCAAGCCAGAGAGAAGGCGAATTGGCAACGAACAACATAGTCGCTGAGAATGCGGCAGCGGCCCCCAGCATAAGCCTTCCGGCGTGCCGCCGGGGAGACAACCGACCCGCTACGACGATGCCGCTGAGCGCCCCGATGCCGGCTGAAGAAAACACGAAGCCAACTTCTCTGGCACCACCGCCTAACTGATCGACATACGCGGGGAGCAGACCGATCCACCCGAATCCCATCAGCATCAGCAGCACCCTGTGACCGCGTATGAAACGGAATCCGGTCGCCAACTCGCGAATCACGCTCCGCTGCTCGGGTGACGATCCCCGGCGGGGCAAGAACAAATTGGCGATGAACATGGCTATCCATCCCCCGGCGGCAACAAAAAAACCGATGTGCGTGGCAGTTGCAGCAATCAACAATCCCCGAGTGTCGGCGCAACGACAGATGCCGATGCAAGCAGCGAACCTTTGATGGTGATCGCGCTTTTCAGCGCCGCCCCCGACACAAGCGACGGAAAATAAGCCTGTTGCGAAGGCTGATCGGCACCCGCAACAAGTCCGGACAAGATGGCAATCGTGACTACGTGCCACGGCTCGACGATCCCGTTCAGGTCGAGAACTCCCAGGGTCACCAACAGCGTGGCTCCCACAAGCGAGGATCCACCCAGAATATTTCTTGCTTCGAACCGGTCGGCGAGCACCCCACCGAACACATTTACGATCATCATTGGGAGCGCAACGACCGCCGCGATTACCCCGAGGCTCAATACTGAGCCGGTGAGGTCCCAGATCAGCAAGCCCTGTACGACCGCGCCGAGCCGTAGGGCGTTCATGGCGAGCACGGAACCGGTGAAATAGATTCGGAACGGGCGGTAGGCTAGGGCGATCGTGCGCCGGGTGGGCCGTGGTCGTCCTGACCGATCTTAAGACGGTTCGGTCGTACTCAAACTTCTTCCAGCTGAGTGCCGTTCAGCGACCTGATGACCGGTTGAGTGATGCCAACGAGCACGAATATCGCCGCGAGAATTGCGGCGCCGATCGCGATGGCGATTCGCTCGTTATAGATCGAGGCGATCGTACCGCCCATCAGGCCACCCAGTGGAATCAGGCTGAAGGTGATTGTGTACATGCCCATTACGCGGCCACGCATCTGTTCCGGCACCCGCAACTGCAGAACTGTCATGGCCACGACAAAGAAGATCGTGTTCGCCAGCCCACCGATGTAGAGAAACACCAACGCCATGTAGAACGATGGAGCGAAGGCAAATGCCATGACCATCGCCGTGAAAACCAACGACCCGCTCAACATGATGTAACCGACGCGCGGGTGTCTTCGGATTCGGCTCACCACCACCGTGCCCGTGAGTGCGCCCAGTCCGAGGGCAGACAGCAAGATGCCGTAGCCGTCGGCATCCCTGCCAAATCGCTGGGCGAAGAGAGGCATCAACTGCAGATATTGCATCCCGAAAAAGTGCGTGGAGTACGTCAGCCCGATCAGCAAGATGAAGTCACGGCGAGCCAGGATGAACCGGACGCCCTCGACTATGTCTTCGACAACGTTTCGGCTCTTGTCCGGGGGCGGTGAACTGATGCGCAATGAGATCATTACCAGCAGCATGCTCACCCAGCCGACAACGCCTACGAAAAAGACCGATTCCGTGCCGCCGTGCGTAATGAGCAGCCCCCCTGCGATCGGAGTGACGAGCCGTGAGAACTGCCACATCACCGAGCCCAGGGCCACCGCGCTCATCATCTGCTTCCGCTCGATCAACAGCGGGAAAAAAGAACTTCGCACCGGACCGTCGAAACCCATAACGAGTCCCTGCGCCGAAGCTATGGCGACTAGGTGCCAGATCTGAATAGTGTTCGTCGCGTCGAGAATTGCAAGGAGCAGTAACAGCAACGAAGATGCCGCCGATACGCTCATGATCAGCATGCGCCTGTCGACGCGGTCGGCCAGCACACCGCCGAACATGTTCACCAGGATCGTCGGGACGGCGGTCGCAGCTCCAAGGAACCCGAGTTGCTGCGCGGTACCGCCAAGGCTATCGACCATCAGCCAGTTCTGGGCCATGAAAGCCATTTGTATGGCGCCCACCGATGCCAGTGAGCCGAGCCAGTAGCGACGGTATCGGGCGTTGCCGAGAGCACCGAACTTGCTCGTCAGGTTCGCCCTGAATCCGGTCGGGACTTGCTGTTCAATTGTCGTTGCCAATATTCGCCGGGCGCTCCACTATGGAAGGGTTGCAATTACGAAAGCGATGATCTTACGCCCGTTGGTTAGTCGCCGGGCGTGCCGAGGCCGCACTTTGGCGACCGCGCGAGCTCCGCGCGGTACACTAGGGCCTGCTGGCATCGGAGTCAGTGTTAGCTGTTGGGAGCGCGAGAGAGCTCGGAGGGGAGGGTAGATTGCGACGAGCGATTTGCTCACGCCAGTCATCTGGCAAGTCGTCCGACGACGCCCTGGGCTAAAGCGAACGCCCGGAGCCTGTCCGACTTCCCTCCTTCGGGAGGGACTGAGGGAGGGTAGATTGCAGCGGCGACTTGCTCACGCCAGTCATCTGGTAATTCCCGATTCGATCGGGACGCCCGGAGCTAACGGCAAACCGGGCCGTCACTCTACGGTCACCGTCTTGGCGAGGTTCCGTGGCTTGTCGGGGTCTCGCCCCAGTGTCAGTGCGGTGCGGTAGGCCAGTATTTGCAGCGGTACGAGCGTCATGAACGGCTGAAGCAGTGTGGGGCAATCGGGCACATAAATCACGCGGTCGGCAAGGCGACCTACAGAGTCGTCGCCCTCGGTAGCGATCGCCGCGACCTCGCCGCCTCGGGCTTTCACTTCACTGATATTTGAAAGCATTTTCTCGTGGAGATGGTTTTTCGGAACGCAAACTACCGTTGCCATTTCAGAACCCAGCAACGCGTTTACACCGTGCTTCATCTCGCCTGCCGCGCAGCCCTCGGCGTGGATATACGCGAGTTCCTTCATCTTCAGCGCTCCCTCGAGCGCTATCGGGAGCTGCGATCCTCTGCCGAGGTAAAGCAAATCTGAAAAACCCGACAGGTGTTTGGCGAGAGCGGTCATCTCGCCATCAATTTCGAGCGCTGATGCCACCAGTGACGGCAGTTCGGCCAACATTCCGACGATGCTCTTCACCTGTTCGGAATCGATCACACCCCTTGATTTCGCGAGGAACACCGCCAGTTCAAGCAGCGTCGTCATACTTGCGATCATCGTTTTCGTCGACGCGACGCCAATTTCCTGACCGGCCCTCACTGGCAGGGTGACATCTGCGATTCTCGTGGCCTGCGAGTCCTCCTGCTCAAGGACGACAATCTGCGGCGAACCTGCCTGGTGCGCGTGTTCCATTGCTGCAAGCGTGTCGGCCGTTTCGCCCGACTGCGTCACCGCTACCACGAGGGTGTTCGGCCCGAGCACCGGGTTACGATACCGGAGTTCTGAAGAATTTTCGGCGACCGCCGGGATACGGGCGATCGATTCGATCACCGACGCCCCGAACATCCCGGCGTGGAGAGATGTCCCCATGCCGGTGAGCACGACCCGGTCGATCGAGTTGATCTGGTCGGGAGTCAGCATAACTTTAGGTAGGCCCAGTGTTCCGCTTACGAAATCTGCACGGCCCCGGAGTGCACCCTGAACTGCGTCGGGCTGCTCGGCTATTTCCTTCGACATGAAGTCGGGGTGACTGCCTTTTTTCGCCGCTTCGAAATTCTGGTTAACTGTGACTGGCTCCCGGTCGATCGGTACGCCTTCAACATCGAAAAGCCTGATTGCCCCGCCCCCGATTTCCACCACCTCACCGGGCTCAAGGTACATGACCCGGTTCGTGAATGGCAGCAGTGCGATGGTGTCGGAAGCCATGACGTTCGCATTCGTTTCCGTGTCCGTGCCGACCACAATGCCCCCGGCATTGCCGATCCGCAGCCCGACGACCGTGTCGGGTTCCAGCGCAGACAGCGCGACAATCGCGGTGTTGCCATTAATCCGGCCGGCCGCGCTAACGACCGACTCACGCAGGCTCGAGCCGTTTGCCACACCGCGGCCGACCAGGTGGGCGAGGACCTCTGAATCGGTATCGGACTTGAACTCGATACCGCTATCGATCAACTCGTCTTTCAACTCGAGAAAGTTTTCGATGATGCCGTTGTGGGCGATGGCGACTACGCCGTCGTCAGAAGAGTGTGGATGGGCGTTTTTCTGGTTGACCTCGCCGTGGGTGGCCCAGCGGGTGTGCCCGATTCCTACCACCCCGTCCATACCCGGTTCGCGGCCCCCCGTCAGTGCTTCGGCAAGGTTTTCGAGACTGGCCTTGTGATCCCCGCGCCTGGCTATGCGGATATTGCCGTCGTTATCGATCACTGCGATCCCGGCTGAATCGTAGCCACGATACTCGACCGATCGCAGACCGTCGATGAGCAGGGGAACGGCGTTTTCAGTTCCCGCGTATGCAAATATTCCGCACAACTACCCGGCTCCTCTAGCCCGACCCTGTAGCGGTCGGCGACATTGTGAAATCGACAGATTCGGTCATTTCGAGATCGCTCAGGTCAGCGTATTCGCCACGCTTGCTTTCGGGAAGCATCTGCGCGATGCGATACATGATCTCGGTCATCAGGGCAGATGCGGACTTCCTTGATAGCTTTCCAGAAGTGTTCCTTGCGACGAACGGTTTGCCGACCTTCAGTCTAATGGTGGCAGTGGGTTTGAGCACCTTCAAAGTGTTTTGAAGGGGCTCCGAACCGGTCAGGGCAACCGGCACCACGGGCACACCGGTAGAAATTGCAATCAGGGCAATTCCCGGCTGGCCACGCAAAAGCCCGCCAGTTTTGCTCCGGGTCCCTTCGGGAAACACGATCGCCATCCGGTTTTCGACCGACAGCTGGTGCGTAATCCAGTTCAGTGCCGCAACGTCCCCGCCCCGCCTGTCCACGGGGTGCGCACCGTAGCCACGCATCAAAAAAGCTCCGAGGGAGTACTTGAACAACTCCTTTTTTGCGAGAAAAACCGGTGGTCGCGGCAGCGCTGCGGCCACGATGGCCGGATCGAGGTTCGATAGGTGGTTGGAGGCGACCAGCAAGGGTCCAGACGGAGGTATGTTCTCCTGGCCTTCGATCGCAAAATCTGCGAACCATTTCAGGGTGAGTTTGAACCCGAAATTGCATGGCGGGAACAGCCACTGGACCATCAGATTCCCGCCCTTGCCAGCTCGACAACCCGGATCACAACCTGGTTGAGTGTCAGCCCATCGGTATCGAGCACCACCGCATCGTCGGCGGGTCGCAGCGGGGAGTCAGTGCGCGAAGAGTCGACGAGATCTCGCTTTTCGATCGACCGTAGGATCTCTTCAAAATCGATTTTTTGTCTTTCAGCGGCGGTAGCGGCGGCAACAAAGTCTCGGTGCCGCCTGACGGCGCGGGTTCTGGCCGAGGCGGTCAGGTAAATCTTGAGTGGAGCGTTGGGGATGACAACCGTTCCGATGTCACGTCCGACCATTAGGATTTTGCCCTCGCTGGCGAGACTGCGCTGCTCGGCCACCATCATTTCCCTGACCCTGCTGATGGCTGAAACGAAAGAAACTGAATCGTCGACCCCGGTCGAGTGGAGGAACCCCGTAACATCTTCGCCGTTCACCACGATCAGGTTTTCACCGGCTTCTCCGGTGTGCACTGAAACTTCCATCTGGCTCGCCACCATGATCACCGCTTTTGGATTGTGCATGTCAACGCCACTTTTAATGGCGTACCACGTCGTCGCACGGTACATCAGACCGGTGTCGAGAAACCTGAATCCGATCTGGGAAGCGACAGATTTGCCGACGGACGACTTGCCTGAACCGGCCGGGCCATCTATTGCGATTATTCCGACCGACAATGCCCGTGGGCTAGAAATTTCTGCGCTCGACAAAGGTCCTCCGTTTGTCCCCTAGGGGTTCATATCCGCTGGCGCGTCTCCGGCCTGGGATTTTCTCGGCTACAGGGCCAATTCGTGTTACCAATCCACATATTTGACCACACGAGCGAAAAAATCTCTCGAAACAATTTGAACGCCTACTGCTAAAATCCCGACCACAAAAGGGCGTATGCGTAGTCAATATTCTGGTAACGCATTGTCGGTAGTATCGTGAATGCGGGCGCGATCGCGAGTCTTCAGCGTTCGCTTAACACCAGCAGAGACTGTTGAATAATGAACGTGTTTGATTGGGTGCTGATAGTAGTGTTTGCCCTCACAGCCCTGTGGGGATATAAAGCCGGATTGATTGATGCCGCGCTCAACGCGATCACTATTTATGTAGGCCTGTTCTTGAGCGGACTCTTCGCCGCTCGGGTTCTATCACTCTTCTGGGATGGTGTTGAAAGCGAATCGGTTTCAACCGCGATCGGATACGTAATCATCTTCGTGACAGTATTTATTGCGAGCCGCATCGTGTCCGGCATCATCAAGAAGGCACTGAAAATCACGTTCATGGGTTGGGTCGATAACCTTGGTGGAATAGTTATCGGACTGGTGGCAGGCATGCTAATTGCAGGTGGCGTCATGACCGTGGCGGCCCGCTACACCTACATCATTCCCGAAAATACCGACGACCTGACATCAGCCGGTATTCAGGACATGATCCAACAGGCCGCAGAAAACTATGTGGAACAGGGTGCCAGGGACAAGCTCGACGGCTTTCTTACCGAATCGCAGCTAGTACCCTCACTCCTCGGTCTGCGCGGGGTAGTCATCGAATTTGCACCGGAAGACTTCGGAGTAGCCCTCGATATTCTCGAATCCAGAATTGATGAAGTGGACGCTTCATAAAATGCCCTTCAAGATGGGCCTGGCCTGTCTATTGGGGGGCTCACCCGGGTAACATCGGGGTCGAAACATTCAATCGGCCAACGACTGCAACTGGTTTACAAACGATGAGCGAGACCACGCGGGCACCTGTACTGGTGCTCAATCAAAACTACCAACCGCTGAACATCTGCGACATTCGCAGGGCGGTGAAGCTCGTCGGCAAGGGCAAGGCGCAGTCGGTGCAGGACAGCGGGGAGTACATCTACACGGTCTCCGACATTTTCGAACGGCCCGACGTGATCCGGCTCGTCTACATGGTCAAGCGTCCGGTACCGCGCAGAAAGATGTCCCGCAACGAGATCTTCGCCCGTGATAACAACTCCTGCCAGTACTGCGGTGCGACGCCCAGGGATATGACAATCGATCACGTGCTGCCCCGTTGCGAAGGCGGGGAGCACACGTGGACCAACGTTGTGAGCGCCTGCAAGGCGTGCAACCACCGTAAGGCGGGTCGAACGCCGCAACAGGCCGGCATGCGGCTGCGCAAGGACCCTTACGAACCGCGGCCCAACCCTTATTCGTTCCTCAAGGTTGCCTCGCTCAAGAAGACATGGCTGCCGTTCGTGCCGTGGCTTGTGCCTGAGTCGAACCCGTCGAGCAGTTTGGCCCCGGCGGGTGCTGCTGGCGATTAGGCCAGATATCGCCCGAGTCGGAACGGTGCTTCCAAGAGCAGCGTTCGAGCGATATTCGGAACAGCGACCTTTTCAACCGGCCAACTAAACCGCGTCGATTATCCGATTGAGCGTTTCGCTGGGGCACATTGCGGCCGTCACCCGAGCGGCGTCGGGCTTGTAGTACCCACCTAGGTCCTGTGCGTCGCCCTGTGCCTGGTCAAGCTCCAATAGGATCTTCCCCTCGTTTTCGGCGAGGGCAGCAGCCACCGGTCCGAACCGCCTGGCCAACTCCAGGTCCGCATCCTGCTCGGCGAGCGCCTGCGCCCAGTAGAGCGTCAGGTAAAAGGTGCTCCCCCGATTGTCGATCTCATGCACCTTCCTTAAAGGCAAGCGATCGTTTTCAAGATAGCGGCCCGTCGCAGTGTCGAGTGCATCGGCGAGGACCTTTGCCCCCTTGTTGTCGAACTGCTCGCCCAGATGCTCCAGCGATGCCCCGAGCGCCATGTACTCACCCAGCGAATCCCATCGCAGATGACCCTCTGCCTCGAACTGCTGAACGTGTTTGGGTGCCGAACCGCCCGCGCCCGTCTCGAAAAGCCCACCGCCGTTCAGCAGCGGTACTACCGAGAGCATGCGAGCGGATGTGCCGATCTCGAGAATTGGGAACAGGTCGGTAAGGTAATCCCGCAGAACGTTACCCGTCACCGAGATCGTGTCTTCACCCCTTCGAATACGTTCCAAAGATAGTTGAATCGCAGTGACGGGATCCAGAATTCTGATATCGAGCCCTTCGGTGTCGTTCTCGGCAAGATACGTCTCGACCTTGCGAATCACCTCGGCATCGTGTGCCCGCGCGTTGTCCAGCCAGAAGACTGCAGGCACTCCAGTGGCGCGTGCGCGCCTCACCGCGAGATTCACCCAGTCACGGATCGGAACGTCTTTAGTCTGGCATGCTCGCCAGATGTCGCCTTCCTCTACCGCGTGCTGTATGAGCGTGATGCCTGTCGCATCGACAACACGGATGACGCCAGTACCACCGATTTCGAAAGTCTTGTCGTGTGAACCATATTCCTCGGCCTGCTGTGCCATGAGTCCAACATTGGGCACGCTGCCCATCACTGACGGATCGAGCTGACCGTGCTGCTGGCAGTCCCGGATGATCGCATCGTAAATTCCCGCGTACGTCGAGTCTGGAATGACAGCTTTTGTGTCCTGGAGCTTGCCTGCGTTGTTCCACATCTGCCCGGAATCACGGATCATCGGCGGCATCGAGGCGTCGATGATGACATCGCTCGGCACGTGCAGATTCGTGATCCCTCTGCCCGAATCCACCATCGCAATACCGGGGCCGTTCTCGTAATCGGTTTCGATATCTGTCATAAACCGATCTTTTATGTCTTCTGGGAGACCGGAAATTTTCGCAAGGACATCACCGAATCCGTTGTCTGGGTCGGCACCAAGATCAGTGAGTTCATCTCCGTGATTTGCAAAGAGGCTTGCAAAATAGGTTCGTACGCCGTGGCCGAATATGATCGGGTCCGAAACCTTCATCATCGTGGCCTTCAAATGGAGAGATAAAAGCACATCCTGAGCTTTGGCGTCCTTGATCGCTGCGCGGTAGAAATCAACCAGGGCGCGCTTGCTGATGAACGTGGCATCGAGCACTTCACCGGCCATCAGGGGCAGCGATTCTTTCAGCACCGTTACCGTTCCGTCCGTTGCAACGTGTTCGATTCGCGCCATCGTCGCTGCCCCGAGCGTGGTCGATTTCTCGTTATGGAAGAAATCATGCCCGGACATAGTCGAAACGTGCGTCCTGGAATCTTCGGGCCACTCGCTCATTCGCGGCGGATTCGCCCTCGCAAAGTCTTTGACCGCGTTCGGCGCGCGACGGTCGGAGTTGCCCTGACGCAGCACAGGGTTCACGGCGCTGCCCATTGCCTGGTCGTAGCGTGACCTCGTTATTGTTTCTTCATCGGTGGTCGGCTCGTCCGGATAGTCGGGAAGCGTGTACCCCTGGGCCTGCAACTCAGCAATACACGCCTTCATTTGCGGCGTGGAGGCACTTATGTTCGGGAGCTTGATGATGTTTGCCTCTGGCATCTCCACCATGCGGCCCAACTCAGCCAGATCGTCTGCAGTTTTTTGCCCGTCTTCCAGCATGTCGGGGAACCGGGCGAGTACCCGGGCAGCGAGTGAGATATCGCGCGTTTCGACGTGAACTCCGGCCGTACCCGTGTAAGAACGGATGACGCGCAGAAACGCATGAGTTGCGAGTGCGGGCGCTTCGTCGGTCCAGGTGTAGATAATCGAAGGAGTTTGGGACATGGGTTTCTTATTGATTCGTCGGTGATTGGCAGAAAGGCAGACGCGAAAGGGCGTTTCAGTATACGCAGACGAGATGTTGCTACGGTGATCGCCAGCGGTCCCTATCGGCCGGTCAGAGCGTCGCCAGTTTTTCAGCGACCGACTCAAGATACGTCCGATCTACTTCGGCGAACATTAGGTGCGAAGAGTTGAACGTGGATTTGTCTCCATGACTGATTCCGCTCGCACCGAATCGTGCACCCGCGAGAGCACCGGCCACGGCAGCAGATGTGTCCGCATCTTCGCCCCGAGAAACGGCGCTCCAGACTGCATCGTCGAAATTATCAGCAGTTCTTGCAGCCCAGAGTCCGACCGTCAGAGTGTCGAGCACGAAACCGCCGGCTTGTGGTTGGTCATCCGACCATGCTCGGGCGATTCGGTCCCTGACATCGGAATTTGGTGTCGACGCCTGAACGTACTCCATCTCGGGTTGCTTACCGGACAGGAGCATGTATCGCAGTGCAGTTGAAAACGCGACACAGGCTTCCTAGCACCAGGCATTAGGGTGCGTGATCCGGGATTGAGCCCGGGCCAGATCAGTTATATCGAATGAATGGGCGAGTTGGAACAGGGCGACAGGTGCGACCCGCATCAGGCTTCCGTTGCCGGCTGCGGCTGCGGGCAATCCACTCACCGCCACCGACCAGTGTTGTCCGCGTGCAACTTCACTCAACACCAGGCTGGTTTGAATTCCAACGTCTTTGGTGCTCGTGTGAATGGCCCATACAGCCCAGCTCGTCGCTAACTTATTACCGTCGAACTGTCCGTTGGCGAGGTGTTGAGCGAGCAGAATGGACATTTGTGTGTCATCGGTGAACTCACCCGGGTCCCAACCACCGCCGCCAGGAAATGCGAATAACTCTTCACGCAGCCCTGCGATCTGTTCTGGCGGGTCGAACTCCACAGGAGCGCCGAGGGCGTCCCCGACGGCCATGCCAACGAGAACTCCTCTGGCTCGGTCAATCACTTGTGGAGTTAAGTTCGTCATGAGTATTTCGAGCTTCACTTGGCCTACGCCGCGGAGCTCGCGCGGTCGCCCAAGCGCGCCTTCGGACGCCAGGAGACTAACGCCCTAACCCCCGAGCGACGGCACTTTTACGGGATCGACCCACGGGAGGTCGAGCATAAGCACCTCCAGCGTCAGTTGCGGCACCGCGTTCGCCTCCAGGGCAACCAGGGCGCTCTGAACTGCCGTAACAGCCGCTGCGATCTGATCCTCTTTCAGCTCGCCAGCGATCTCTGAAAGCAGGTCGGTCCACTCGACGTTCGTGACGATCTCGCCGAGTTTGTGTCGCATGATCGCAACGTCCCGCCACCACTCGAGCCAGCGCTGCATTTCCGCCAACACGGCCAGCCGGTCACGCCAGAACTGATTGCCTGTCTGGCGGGCGTACCGGAACCGTTCCTCGACGTTCCCGGTGATGATCTCTGCGAAGCGGAGCACCGCCTGGTTGTGAGCATCGAGAATCGTGGGATCGTTCATGGCCTCGATCGCCCAGCCGGGACAGCCCCTTGCCAGCCGCGACAGCTGGCGGGCCTGTTCTTCATCGGCCCCGAACTGCTCGATGAGTTCCACCTTGATCACTTCGGTGTCGACTGGCCTTAGCTCGATGGTCTGACAACGGGATACAACGGTTTGGGGCAGCAAATCGGCGTTGGGCGCGGTGAGAATTATCAGCACATCATCCGAAGGCTCTTCGAGCGTTTTCAGGAACGCGATCGACGCAGCCTCGACCATTCTGTGGGCCCCGTCGAAGATAAAAACTTTTTTAGAGCCTTCAAACGGCTTCGTCGCTGACTGGCGGATCATCTGACGCACGTGAAGAATCGAAATCGTCTGGCGACCCCGTTCTTCCCCATCCTCACTCCCCCGCGTCGGGCGGTTGTCTATTTCGAGCTCAGTGTTGGGGTCGATAACCTCTACGTCCGAATGAACCCCCCTGCGAATTCGCTCGGCCTGTTGCGATGCATTGAGATCGATATTCGGAGCGGCACCAAACATATCGACGACCGGTTCGCTGTTCACCATGCACGCCATGTCGATGGCCAGCGTGCGTTTGCCAATCTTTTCAGGCCCTGTGATCAGGTAGGCGTGGGCCAACCGACCGGTTTCCGACGACTTTGAAAGCAGGTTGGTCGCACCCGGGTGCCCGAACGTTTTCCAGCCAACGATCGGCGGCCGGGTTGTACCTGATGATTCGGACGCCGATTGCGCGTCGTCTTCCCTGGTGTCAATCGAAACTGAATCTGCTTCAGTCAAGGTCGAGACTCGGTGCAAGCAGGTCGGCGTAGGTTTCGCGCCTGCGGATAAGTCGCGACTGACCGTCGTTCACAAGGATCACCGCCGGGCGGGTTTGCATGTTGTAGTTGCTCGCCATCATCAGGCAGTATGCGCCCGATGCGGGAAGCGCCAGTAATTCCCCGGGTTCAAGTGCTGGCAGTTCAACGTCGCGGGCGAGGACGTCGCCCGACTCGCAGTACTTCCCGGCTACCGTAGTCACCACATCCCGCACCGCATTAGGCCGATCCACCGGCACAACGGCGTACTCCGAATCGTACAGGGCCGGACGAATGTTGTCGCCCATCCCGCCGTCCACACTCACGTAGGTCCGCACACCCGGAATGGTCTTGATCCCGCCAACTGTGTAAACGGCGACACCGGCCCGGCCAACGATGGCCCGCCCCGGCTCGACGGTCAGTTCCGGCTCATCGAGGCCGTACCTGTCACATCCCGAACGTACAGCGGTTGCGATTTCTTTGGCGTAGGCGCTGATCGATGGCGGCAGGGTGTCGGTTACGTAGCCGATGGCGAACCCGCCACCGGGACTGAACCGTTGCAGGTCCAGCCCGTATTTATCGCGCATGTCTGCGGCGAATCGCAACACATAGTCGATCGCTTCCGAATACGGTTCCAGTTCGAATATCGGGGAACCCAGGTGGAAGTGAAGCCCTTCGACTTCGAGCCATTCCTGGGCCAGCGCCTGTTCGACCGCATGTTCGGCATCGCCGGTTTCGATCGAGAACCCGAACTTGGAGTCGAGAATCCCGGTCGCGGTGAGCATGTGCGTGTGCGGGTCGACACTCGGCGAAAGCCTGAGCATCACCTTCTGGCGCACGCCCGACTCACGCGCCACATCGCTAAGCAGGTCGATCTCGTGGTGCGAGTCGAGAGTGATGCTGGCGATGCCGTACCTGACTGCCTCTTCCAGCTCTTCTCGACCCTTGTTGTTGCCATGAAAATTGAGCCGCTCGGCAGGGAAATCGGCCGCCATCGCCACCGCCAGTTCGCCACCGGTCACGACGTCCATGTCGAGATCTTCTTCCTCGATAATCCTGGCGACCGCCGGGTTCGCGAACGCCTTGGACGAGTATTCGACGTGTGACCTCGGATATTCGTCGGCAAAGCCGCCTACAAAGTCACGACACATCCCGCGCAAAGTCGCCTCGTCGTAGATGTACAGCGGACTCCCGAACTCTTCGACAAGCTTCCGGACGTCGCACCCGCCGATGGCCAGCCGACCGTCGTCACTCAAACTGGCAGTGATCGGAAGGAGATCTGCTTCTGGAATATTTGTCATGTGCGAATTGCCGAACCTGGGAGATGTCGATCTGCGTGAAATCACCGATGGGATGACAGCTCTACGGAACGTCGGGTAAGCGGCGGGCAGCAGAGTGTTTATTGATTGTCGGATACGGGTCTCGGCACGTCAATTTGGTCGATCGTTAATTGCATCCAAAAAACGTCGCCCGACATCCAATATCGGACACCTGGACAGGCGAAGCCAATACCAATTTGGATTGGTCTGGCGATGTCTTTTGGCACATATGTATGGCAGGATTCAATTGCTATGAACGATAAACCTGTACGACTAACCGAACTGGCGTCCTGCGCCGGTTGAGCTGGGAAGCTCAGCCAGAGCGAACTTGCCCTTGTTTTAGGCAAGCTGCCAACGCCGGCCATCACTGATCCAAACGTGCTGGTCGGACTCGAAACCGGAGATGACGCGGCCATCTACCGGATAGATGAACGCGTCGCTCTCGTACTCACGCTCGACTTCTTCGCACCGATTGTCGACGACCCGTTCGATTACGGCCAGATCGCGGTGGCAAATGCCCTGAGCGATGTTTACGCCGTGGGTGGGATTCCCCTTACCGCGCTGAATATTGCAGCCTTCCCGAGGGATCTCGGCCCGGACGTGATCGCACGGGTTCTCGAGGGTGGGCAGGTAAAAGCAGAAGAAGCAGGAATCCTGATCATTGGTGGCCACACGGTCGACGATAAAGAGCCCAAGTACGGACTGGCAGTCACAGGAATCGTGACCCAGGGGGAGCAGATCACGAATGCAAACGCCCAGCCCGGCGACGTGCTGGTGCTGACCAAGGCGATTGGCTCCGGGGTCATTACAACTGCCGGGAAAGCCGGAACTGCACCGGAAGAGGTGATTCGTAACGCAGTCCAATCGATGGCTACTCTGAACCGCGGGGCGGCAAACGCAATGCTCGAAGTGGGTGTAAGCTCTGCCACCGATGTGACCGGATTTGGTCTGCTGGGCCACCTGTCGCAAATGATGAAAGCGAGCGGGCTCTCGGCTGTCCTGAGCCGGTCGGCAGTGCCAGTTCTCCCCGGCGTTGAAGAGCTTCTCGAAGCCGGGAACGTTTCGGGCGGTACCAGCCGAAACATGGAGGCTCTTGGCGATGCCGTTTCACTCGAAGACGGGGTGTCCGAGCTCGATTTCGTACTTATGGCCGACGCACAAACCTCTGGCGGGATGCTGATTTCAGTTCCGGAGGACCGTGCGGGCGCCCTTGTAAAGAGTTTGATTGCTAATGAAACACTTTACAGTGAAGTAATTGGCGAAGTCGTAACGGGTGACGCAGGGACGATCGTCGTTCGGAAATAGGGGACGTTTCCCACACCGTTTTGTGAGAGTCGCAATTGTGGTCCCGTCCCCAGTCGCAAACCCGTCTGGCCCTGAAACAAACGCCGCCTAGCTGTGTTCGGCGGCGTCCCAGGTGCGGTCGCGCTCCCTGCTGTCCATGTCGGCAAGCGGAACACCCTTGGCCAATTCCTCGGCCCGCAATACGTGGTCGCGCAGGTTGATCGCAGCCTTGCGCAAAGCGGTTTCAGGGTCGATCCCAGCCGCATGCACCTGCCGTGCGACCCCCATCAGGTACTCGCCCGCCCGTTCCTCGCCGTCTTCCTGAGATTCGCCATCGACCTTGCCGAACGCGAGTGGCATGGCGTGCTTTTCGGGCCAGGGCAACCCGGCGCGCATCACCCGGCGCTGAACAGACGACGCGTATGCCAGCGCGGGCATCGCGATCGGCAGCGACCCTACTATCGAACGGTTACCGCCCGACTCAGCACGTTTCAGCGCCTCCCAGCGGTCGACCACTTCATCAGAGTTGTCAAGCGCCTCGTCGCCCCCGAAAACATGCGGGTGTCGTCTTACCAGCTTTTCCCGCACGGAATTGCAGATAGAAGCCGCATCGAAATTATCGTCGCGGCGGGCGATATCGGCGTGAAACACGATTTGGGTAACGATATCTCCGAGTTCGTCCTCGAGACTCCGTGGGTCGCCTGAATCGATCGCCTCAAGCGCTTCGTACGTCTCTTCAAGCATGTTCGGCCTGAGAGAAGTGTGGGTCTGCTCGGCATCCCACGGGCATCCCCCGGGGTCTCTAAGCAACTCAACTATCGCTACCAGCTCGGCAAAGGCCGCACCTGCCGCCGTGGCCTGCTCGCTGTGTGAACTCAACCGATCCTCCGATTAATCCGGGCGCAATCCGAAACGAAAAAACAAAGTGGCACGTATGCTAACTGCCATGCCCCAGGAAGGTCTCAAAACAACACATGAAAGCCTGAACCGAAAAAGGGCCACCATTGCCGGAGCCGCCATCTTTGCGCTGCTCCTGCCCGTGTTCCTGATCCTTTTCAACGTGAGCTACGTTACGAACAGTGAATGGCTGTATGACTATGGATGGTGGCGGAATGACATCGCCAACCGTACGGGACTTCCGGTTGAACAACTGAACCATGGGGCCGACCAGATCAAGGAGTATTTCGGGAACGACGCCGAGTTTCTCGATCTCCAGGTGAATGTTGGCGGGTCCAGCATCTCCCTGTACAAGGAGCGCGAGATCCTTCACATGGTCGACGTAAAGGCGCTGATGCAGAGCGTCTTTTCAATAACGAGATGGTTGGGATTCGCTCTACTGGTCTTGGTCCTGGCAAGTGCATTCACCATCGGGCGCAACACCGCGCCGCTGCTGCTCAGATCGCTGCGCTGGTCGGCCATCGGAACGGGCGTTTTTCTCGTGGTGTTTGGGTTGACGGCTGCAATCGACTTCGGCTGGCTGTTTACCCAGTTTCATTTCCTGAGCTTTGCGAACGACCTCTGGCTGCTCGATCCCTCTTCCGATTTCCTGATCATCATGTTTCCGCAGCGCTTCTTTGTTGAGGCGACGCTGTTTATCGGGCTGCTGACAGTCATCGACTTCGCCCTGCTATTCGGGGTCGCCCGGGTGGTCCGGTATCGCACATTGCGCCGCTGAACGCCCTGGCTAACCGTCCAGCGTTGCGAGCCACCGGTCGACTGCCGGTAACAGTTCGACCATTGAATCGATTGTGTAGTCGGGGTCATATGAAGTGTTTACTGGCGAATCGATCCCGCCCCTCACCCACACGGTCGACATCCCGGCTGCCGCTGCTCCGGCCACGTCGGTGTGCATGTTGTCGCCGATGTGCAGCGCCCTTGCTGGTTCCACTCCGAGTTGGCTCAGCGTCGCATTGAATATCTTCCTCGAAGGTTTCGCCACTGCGAGTCCGTTTGAGAACGCAATGTAGTCGAAACTGCTCAACACGTTTATCGTGGAAAACCATTTTTCGTAGGTTGCCGGACTGGTCAACCCGGTGTTGGAAATCAACCCGATCTTCAGCCCTGAACTGGACAAAGAAGCCAGCACGTCCGCAGCGCCATCGACGAGTTGGGGCGGCGACTCT
This sequence comes from uncultured Dehalococcoidia bacterium, assembly GCA_913048295.1. GTDB lineage: Bacteria > Chloroflexota > Dehalococcoidia > Lucifugimonadales > Lucifugimonadaceae > Lucifugimonas. The sequence goes on along the minus strand of CAJWWK010000010.1, from coordinate 13,776 downwards.
ATGAACGACTGATCGATCACCGCGCCAAACGTGTCCAGCCCGGCCTGGCCGATTCGCCTGGCCAGGTCCGGATCTATTCGGTCGATCAGATGCGCCACCCATTCGTCGTACGTCCGATCGAATCCCTCATCGTGCCCCACCGTGATCTCTTCGGACAGATCGCGCAGTGCGCCGTCTATTGTCTCTCTGCTTACCGACTCGCCAAGTTGTGAGAGCGCCGCTTCTCCATAATCCGCCCTGATCTTCCGGCGTATGCCCGACCTGGCAGAGCCGTCAGACTCGAAAACAAGGGTCTGCCACAGATCGAATGTGACGGCGGCGGGGTTGGTTGAACTCACCGCCACGGCTAGTACTGCACCATGCTGAACACATCTAGATCGGCTGGTAGAGCGGCTCGTCCGTTCAGGAATTCCAGTTCTACCAGAACGGTGACTGAAATAACATTCGCACCCAGTGAAGTGATCAACTTCACCCCCGCTCCGGCCGATCCGCCGGTCGCCAGCAGGTCGTCGATCACCACCACCCGCTGCCCTCCCTCGACAGCACCTGTCCTTACTTCAAGCCGTCCCGTCCCGTACTCAAGATCGTAATCGGTACCCACAACCGGGGGCGGGAGTTTCCCGGCTTTTCGGATCGGGATGAAGGGAATATCGAGGCGCCCGGCAACCGGAGCTCCGAAAATAAATCCCCGGGCGTCGATTGCCGCGATGGCCTGCGTGTTCAATGATCCCAGATGGTCGGCGACCGTATCGGTGATGTACCGCATGGCTTCAGGATTCGCCCACACGGGTGTCAGGTCGCGATATATAACGCCCTCGGCCGGGTAGCCGGGTACGTCGCGAATCAGTGACTTGATATCCAGATCGCACCGCCAGAAATAACGCTAGAAGTCGCTCACGACTTCACATTTTAGCGATGCCGAGCGGAATAGCGCTAACGCAACTGGCGCTCCAGAAATCAGCCAAACCCCCAGATCTCGTTCGAAGGGTAAAATCGCTCCATGCGAACCAGAACACATTGACCGCGTGCAACCGTTCAAGAGTCGAGCCAGCAAGCTCGCCACTCAATGCCTGGCCTGTAAACGGCACCTACAGAGTGCCCGTCTGGTCGTCCTGCAGCCATTCTTTGCCGTCCTTATCTACTAGCTGGAAACTCAACTCCCGCTCCCCAACGACTGAACTGAACGCCAAACCGGTATCGGTAGCCGGGTCGAAGTAAATTACAGCCGCACCGCCCGGCTGCACGAGGTTCACAACTGCTGGGCACGCAGTTGAGAGTGCGGGAACGCCAGCGGATCGCCGTCGAAACCCAGTCCAAGGACCAACTGCTTCGTTGCCAGCCGATCGTCTCGGTTCGACTCGCCGATAACCCCTGCCGCCGATCTCTCTGGAATACCCGATTCCAGTAAAGCAGAGCGGTCACCATGTAACCACGATCGGTTTCCCCCCACGACATCGTTGACTATTTCGTCGCGACTGAGCAGCGGTACCGAGTAGGCCCGGGCATCGCCTTCGATCTCCACGCCGAGTATGAGTTCAGTCCGGGTCATAAGTCTCGTCCGCAACCTCTGCGGCCACGAACCGTGGGCCTTCGATCGACTGGATCCCATCGAACCCGAGCAGCGTCACAATGTTCAGCTCCATTGGCGTCGGTACTGAAGAGTCGGCTCCGTTTGCCCGGTTAATCACCACTGTCTCTCCCTGTGAAAATGTCGAACCGCCGATTGCCAGCCACGCCAGGTAGCCAAGCAATAGGAAGATAAGCTCGAACCCAACCACCCTGTGCATCGGTACCTCACGCTCCGCGCTGTTGTGCCAAATGATTCCCCGGAGAGCACAACACCTGTGCTCAGTAATACGTTAGATGCAGATGAAAGGGGTTCAGGCGCTTCAGACTAGTCCCGAAGGATTCAAGTTGGGGTAACGTCCCTCGGACCCGCAGATAATTGCCGACCAGGAAATTTGTGGACCATGAACTGCGCGATGCTAGAATTCGGGCAGGACCGGACCCGGTCTGGCCAGGCATCTAACCTGGACCGCGCCCACTATTACCAGCGGTCGTTTCAACGGCAAAAACTCAGAGGCATTTCGATTCACCTATCTCGGCTTTCGCTTACCGGTTTTCGAAATCACACGAACACCGATCTGGAGCTGCGCCCCGGTCTGACCCTTTTCCAGGGCAACAACGGCGAGGGTAAGAGCAACCTGCTCGAAGCCGCCTACATGCTTGCGATCGCCAAATCCTCCCGCGCCTCCAACGATCGTGAACTGGTCAACTGGTCGTTGGCGGAATCTGGCGGTCACATGCAGGTGCTCGGGGTGGGTCGTGACGGCGATACGACCATCCAGGCCCAGATCGACGTCGATGTAACAGCAGCAGCATCTGCATCGGCAGGATTTCGAAAAGGTCTCCGCGTAAACGGGATCAAGCGCTCGGCGACCGACTTCGTTGGCAGCCTGAATGTGGTGTTTTTCGAGGCCGACGACCTCGAGATTATCCATGGCTCGCCAGGAAGGCGCCGCAGGTACCTCGACATCCTGATTGCACAATCGGACCCCGCCTACCTGAAGTCGCTCCAACGCTACGGGCAGGTAGTCAGTCAGCGGAACCAGCTGCTGAGGAGAATCCGCGAGGGCGTTGCAGGAGACAAAGAGCTGACGTTCTGGGACGAAAGGCTGGCATATGAAGGATCAAGAGTCACCGATTCTCGAAGAAGGGCGGTCGACGGCCTTAACGAACATGCCGTACCGGCGCACGCCGATCTTTCGGACGGCGGTAGACTGCAACTTGAATACCGGCCAAGAATCACAGCATCGCCTGGTACCAGATCGGAAGAATCACCCGATGTCGGTTCGATGAACTCCGAAACGATTGAGCAGGAGATTGCGAAGGCCCTTCCGGCGGTGCGGCGAAGGGAAGTTGCACAGGGCGCGACCGTTGTCGGGCCGCACCGGGACGACCTCATGATTTACTTGAACGACACCCTGGCAGGGCAGTTCGCATCCAGGGGCCAGTCGCGCACAATTGCGCTCTCGCTGAAACTTGCCGAAGCCATCTTCGTCACCCGCTCAACCGGTCGCACACCGGTGCTGGCTCTCGACGATGTTCTCTCGGAACTGGACCCTGCGCGACGGGAGCGCGTCCTTGCGGCCGCAAGTGAGCACGAGCAGGTTCTGCTGACCGCTACCGAGCCAGGAATCGTGCCTTCGGAATTTCTTGACAAAGCCGATATTTATACCGTCATGAACGGACGGGTGACACAGGATGCCATTGCCAGTGCCTCCAGTTAAAACTCGGGGATCGCCAGTCCTCAATCCCGATCAGCTGGATCAAATCGACGACATTGTAGGCATCATCCGTAAGGCCAGTTACACCGTCGCGATGACCGGTGCGGGAATATCGGTCGAAAGCGGTATCCCGCCCTTCAGAGGTGCTGACGGCCTGTGGACGCGCCACGGAACTCCACCGATGGACGGTTATGCCCAGTTCCGCAAAGACCCTGTCGGCTGGTGGAACCGCAGGACAAACGGAAAGATCGACTCCCACGTAATGGAACTACGCGAAGCCCTGGCAAACGCCAAACCCCATGCCGGTCACTTCGCCCTGGTGGACATGGAGCGGATCGGGGTGTTGGATTCGGTGATTACTCAGAACATCGATGGGCTCGACGAAAAAGCGGGTCTTGTAAACCTGGTCGAAATTCACGGCAACCGGCAAAAACTGCGATGTGTGGAATGCGGCAACCGCGAATCGCTGGGCGAGATAGTGCCGCTCTTCGCTCCCGACCCGTGTGACGTATGCGGAGGTCTCGTCAAGTTCGATACGGTGATGTTCGGCGAGCCGATACCCGACGATGTGATGGCGGCAGCGAGGGCGGAAATCGACAGCGCCGACTGCGTGCTGGCGATCGGGACATCGGCGACAGTCAGGCCGGCCAGCGGACTACTGTGGATAGCGGAGGCCGCGGGGGCAAAGATCGTCGAAATCAACCCCACGGAGACGAAATTGACCCCGCTAAGTGAGGTATCTTTGCGCGCCACTGCAGGTCAGGCACTTCCTGCATTGCTGAACGCTCTGAGTTAGCGGCCAGCAGCCCGGCACCGTTCGTGAGTAGAGCAAAAGATGGCACAACACTGAAATGACGACACCGCTCGAACGAGAAATAGCCACCTACACCGCAGCCAATCCGAAATCGGCTGAACTGCACGAGCGGGCAACTGAATTCATGCCCGGCGGCGATACCCGCGGTTCGATATTCTGGGACCCGTTCCCGCTGTATATCACCGACGGCAACAGCAGTGTCATAACTGATGCCGACGGGAACAAACGGCTCGACTTCATCAGCAACATGACGACGTTGATCCTGGGACACCGCCCGCCAGAGGTCACATCTGCACTGAAAGAACAGATTGAACACGGTCTCTCGTATTCGGCACCCAGCCCCCCGGTCGTCCGTTGGGCCAAGTTGATGTGCGATCGAGTGCCGTCCCTCGACAAGGTCAGGTTCGTAAACACGGGAACCGAGGCCACCATCAACGCCATCAGGGCAGCCAGGGCATTTACGGGTAAACGAAAACTTGTGAAGTGCGAGGGTGCTTACCACGGCAACCACGATGCCATCCAGATCAGTGTGATCCCGCCACTCGATCAGGCGGGAGACGCTGAATCGCCACAGGCGGTGGCAGCGTTCCCCGGCATCTCCGATACGGCCGTCGATGATATTTTCATCATCCCGTACAACAACATCGTTGCAGCTGAAAAAATCATCCGCGAGCACGCCGACGAACTGGCCGCGGTAATTGTCGAGCCGGTGAATGGCCAGTGCGGGATGATACCGGGCAAGCCCGAATTTCTTGAAGGGTTAAGGCGGCTGACCGATGAACTGGGAATCGTGCTGATATTCGACGAGGTGATCGCTTTCCGCATCGCTTATGGCGGTGCCCAGGATTACTACGGAATAACGCCCGACCTGACCTGTTTCGGAAAGGTCGTCGGTGGTGGGATGCCCGTAGGGGCGTTCGGGGGCCGGGAAGACATCATGTCGATGTGGGACCCTTCAAACGGAGGTGCCACAGTTCAGCACGCCGGCACATTCAACGGCAACCCCATGACCGCCGCCGCGGGGATTGCCACGCTCGAGGCGCTGACCCCTGACAGGTACGAGTACCTCGAACGATTGGGCGGCCTGCTGCGGCAAGAACTCAGGGCGCTGTTTGCGGAACTTGAAGTCCCGATGGGCGTGACCGGAATCGCTTCACTGTTCGCACTGCAGTTCACGGCGGAGGAAGTTATCGATTACCGGACCTACAGGACGAACGATATGGACATGTTGAATACGATGTTCATCGGCCTGCAGAACGAGGGCTTCCTGATCTCAAGCCGGTGTGGGGGGAGTGTCTCGACCGTGCACACGGAAGACGACATCCATGCGTTCGTAACCGCGGTAAAAAACGTGCTGAAGCGGGCAGGCTACAGTTAGAACTTCAGGCTTGCGTCGCCGGCCGACTCACCGAACTCACCGCGCATGAACGATTTCATCGAATCGTTCTCGGCCGGCGCGGGCACCACTTCGTCCATGTCGTCTTCCATTTGCAGCTCATCGTTGATACCCATCGGGTCGTCGATGTCGAAATCGCCGATTCTTTTCTGTAAATAAGACGGGAATGAAGCTGTTCATGCCTGTTCCGGTGAGCGCCTTGTCTCCCTTACCACGACGATAACTGCCGAATCGGAAGTCGGGCCATCTGCCTGGTCGCAACCCGGTTGTTTGGATCGATGGCCAGCGCCGCCTTAAGCGACGCCCGCGCGTCCCGGTACTTGCTCAGCTCCAGATACGCTTTCGCCAGTCGGTTGTGGCAGCCCACATTGGCATCGTCGAACTCAATTCCTGTGAGGTTGACCTCGATTGCTTCTTCCCATCGTCCTTCGAGAGCATGGGCGATTGCCTCCTGCTAGATAATCTTGAAGAATCGTGTTAATTCCAGGGGCTGACTCTGGCTGACCATCTGGTTTCTCAGAGAACCGTTTTCATGCGAAAAGATCGATGTCCGATAACTTGCTACAGACGTGATATCGGTGAAAAGTGCCCGCCCGCCCTGTGCTGACACACGCTTTGTGTGGGCGCTAGCACACAGGTTTTGCATATGTGCAACTTGTTGATCGAGGTGTGAACCGTATCCGCGGGGTGTGCGGGCGCGGCAACCGGGCGTGGCGTTATCTTCGCGAGGCAGAAGTCAGTTACGGGTGTGTGAGCCTAGAGCCCGAGCGGCTATCCGCGGACCCGCAACCAGGTAAGTTTGATGAATGCTTCGAAAGCGATGGCGAACGACATTTTCGACTTGCCCGCTGTGCGTTCCATGAACACATACGGAAGTTCGACAACCTTCAGCCCGGCCTTCTGGCACCGGAACGCGACCTCCGCCTGGAACCCGAAACCGGTCAAACGCATGCGGCTGATCCCTATCGTTTCCAGGCCCTCTCGCCGGAACGCCTTGAAGCCCGCGGTGGCGTCTTTCACCTTTATCCCCAGTACGAGCCGAATCCCGACGTTGCCCCAGTGCGAAAACTGCTTCCTGCCCCAGCCCCACGCAGGATCGACCCCGCCGCCATCGGTATAGCGAGAGGCTACGACAACGTCTGCGGAATCGAGTTTGGAGATCAGGGCGGGCAAGACCTCGGGCGGGTGCGACAGGTCGGCGTCCATCTCCACTATTTGCTCCGCACCCGTATCAACGGCCATCTGAAGCCCCATCATGTAAGCGGTGCCCAGTCCGAGCTTCCCTTCACGGTGTACGACTAAAAACATGCCCGGAAAGTCGTCGGCCAATCGGTCGGCAATGTCGCCGGTGCCATCTGGCGAACCGTCGTCTACCACGATGAAACCCAATCCGGGGATATCCTGCGCGACTACCTTCTCGATCAGCAAAGGAAGAGTTTCGGCCTCGTTGTATGTAGGCACTACGATCGCGACTTTCATGGGACCGACGTCAGTGGGGCCGGGCTGTTCCGGCTCGCGTGTCATAGGTTCGTCTGATGTCTCGCGGGTCAACTAAATACCCAGCTTCATCGATTTGTGGGTGACCATGATGCAGGTGTCCATCACCACCGAAAGGCCTTCGCTCATAGCCAGTGCCGCGGCCTGTTCCCTCACAATTCCCTGCTGGAACCACAGCACCTCGGCCCCGGCAGTGACCGCATCTTCAGCGACCGGCAAAGTGAACTCCGACCTCCTGAACACATCGACGATATCCACCCCGTTAGGCGCTGGGATGTCCGAAACCGAGTCGTACGCCTTCAGTCCATTCCAACTGTCGATGTTCGGGTTTACCGGATAGATCGTGTATCCGGCGCGTTGCAGGTACTCGGAAACGTACCTGCTCGCACGGTCCTCTCGTTCGGAAATCCCAACAACTGCAATCGTCTTTGCCTTCCGGAGGAATGAATAAAGTTCGGCCAATGACGGGTTGATGAACACGGTTACAACCCGCTCTTTCGGCCAACGATTCTGTACTTGCCGAGCAGGTTTCTGGCTCCCACCCTGGCTACATCTATTACCGCGATCACGCCTTTTGTCAGGGTCATTTTCGACCCCGCACCGTAGTACCAATCGATCGGCACCTCGCCGACGGTGAAACCGGCTTTGTTCGCCATTACAAGCAGCTCAACGTCAAAGGCCCAGCCATCGAGGGACTGGTGCGGAAACAGCCGCTCGGCGGCCTCGGCAGAAAACAACTTGAAACCACACTGGGTGTCTTCTATGCCCCGGAGCGCGAGCACCTTGACCGCATAGTTGAACAGTCGACCCTTGATGTGCCGGCTACGCGGTTCGTTGAACCGCCTCGCGCCCGGTGCTTCCCTGGAGCCGATCGAAACGTCGTACGAGGGACTGCCAATTTCGTTTATAGGGCCACTGACAACGTCTCCCCCCGGACCGTTGAAGAACCGGCCCAGGTTGTATGCCGGCATCGAAAGATCGGCATCGCAAAGGAACCGCCACTCCCCCGCGGCCTCCGCCATCCCCCGCCTCACCGCAGCGCCCTTGCCAGCATGCGCTACATCGACCAGCCGCACCCGGACGTCAGTCTCGCCTATCTCCGCGACAATGCTCGCTGTCGAATCAGTCGAACCGTCGTTCACAACAAGAATCTCCCATGCCTTGTCCTCGGCAGGCCAACCGGACAGATAACCGACCAGGTCCCTGATCGTAGACGCGATACGCGCCTCCTCGTTATAGGCGGGAATGACAACGCTGAGATACGGCTTGGTCAAGATTCGCCCGAAATGATTTTTGAGGTTGAAATCACGAGACCAACATTACGAGGCCAGGATGCACCCGGCAACAAGCGGAAACCGTTGGTTCTATCCGGTCTTTTCAAGCTCGAACGCATCGTGAAGTGCCTCCACCGCGTTCTGCACCTGGCTCCGTTCAATAATAGTGGTTATTCGAATCTCGGATGTCGTAATCATGTCGATGTTCACACCAGCCGCGGCCAGGGTCGAGAACATCCGGGCAGCGTAGCCCGGTGCGTTCTCCATACCTGTCCCTACGATGCTGACCTTCGCTAGGTCTGTACCTGCCACCACTTCAGCGAACTCGACATTCGTCTGATTGCGCTCGATTTCGGCTGCGGCATCAACGTCGGCCTGCGCCACGGTAAACGTAAAGTCGGTCGTGCCGTCCGAACTCGTGTTCTGCAGAACAACGTCGATGCTGATACCTGCATCGGCCAGCGGCTGCAGTAGACCGGCAGCAATGCCGGGCCTGTCTACAACCCCGCGAACGGTTATCTTCCCGACATTGCGGTCAACGGCAATGCCGGTCACGGCTTTACGTATTTCCATCGTCTGCTCTCCTCCGTGGATAAGCGTACCGGGTTCGTCGGAAAATGACGATGCGACATAAATGGGCATGTCGTACACCGCACCCAGTTCGATCGAGCGCGGGTTCATTTTTGCTCCGAGAGCGGCCATTTCCAGCATTTCGAGAAAGCCGATTTCAGCCAGCTTTCGCGCCCTGTCTGTCAGCCGGGGGTCGGTTGTGTAGATCCCATCGACATCTGTATAAATCTCGCAACGCTTTGCCTGCATGGCAACCGCAAGCGCCACCGCCGTCGTGTCTGACGCGCCCCTGCCGAGCGTGGTGATATCGCCCGAATCAGAGAGCCCTTGAAAACCCGCCACGATCACGATGCGGCCATTATCAAGTTCGCGGCGAAGCCTGTCGGTATTGATATCGGCGATACGGGCCGAGCCGTGAACAGAGTCGGTCTTGATGCCAGCCTGGCCACCGCTGAGGCTGATCGCCCCGTACCCGCGTGTGTTCAGGGCCATGGCCATCAACGTTGCGCTGACCATTTCACCGGTCGATAGCAGATTGTCCATCTCACGGGCATCGGGTGTCGCTTCGCCGGTAACCGCGCTCGAGAGGGCGATCAGACTGTCAGTCGAATCGCCCATCGCTGAAACGACCACAATCACATCCGTGCCATCGTCTTTGAGGCTACATATCCGCTTCGCCGCGTTATGAATGAGTTTGGCGTTTGCCAGCGAGCTCCCGCCGTACTTCTGGACAATTACCGGCAGCGCTCCGCATTCAGGTGTCATGCCCCCGCCGCTCCAGATACCACCGACGCACCGGCTCGAGTCACCGCGAGGATCATCGTCTTGCCATCCACGCCGAAGTGACGTGCCGTCTCGGCCATCTCATAACTGATAGTCACCTCGCGCCCGGTGGCCAGCGCCAGCACCGAAGGTCCTGCGCCGGAAAGAAATGCACCGTGTGCACCCCCCGTTAGAGCAGCCGCAATCAGGTGCGGCATCGCCCCGAAACCCTCAGAACGCTGGGGCTGATGGAGCCGATCGTCGGTCGCGTACCTCAGTAGTTCGAGCCGACCCGTCGAAAGCGCATTTACCAGCAGTGCCGCCCTGCCGATGTTGAACACAGCATCGACGCGACTGATCCGATCAGGCAGGCGTCCCCTTGATTCATGGGTATTTACAAACATCTCCGGCACGAACAATACGGCGTTCAAGTCCTCAGGAATACTCACCTGGTCAACCACCCACCCCGCATCGCCGTTGTGCACACCGATCGTGCAGCCACCGTAAATGGCAGGCGCCACGTTATCAGGGTGACCTTCGATATCGGCTGCGATCATCGTCAGTTCTTCCTTGCTCAGGTCAGCACCGGAAATGGCCGACCCAGCCAGTAGACCAAGCACGATTGCCGACGAACTGCTTCCCATTCCCCGTGAGAACGGCACCCGATTCGTGCACTCGTATTGCAATCCCGGTACGAGTTCGCCAATGTAGTTGAAAACCGCCTCGACGCCCATCACCACCAGGTTGGAACTGTCCCGCGGTACCAGATCGGCACCCTCACCCACTGCCGAAACGCTGAACTCCCCACGGGTCAGTGTCAGCTCGTTCCAGATATCGAGTGCCATGCCGATGCAGTCGAAACCGGGTCCTAGATTGGCGGAAGTCGCAGGGGCGCGAACGGTGACTGTATTCAGAATCATTTTCGTGAGATGGGAATAAGTGAAACGAAATTGGCCGGTCTAATCACAGCCAGGGATAAAGGCACGATCGGTGAAATTCAGTTTTTTGAAAAAGATCGACTAATCGACTACCAGTTGTGTTTCGATCCAACCCTGCAAGTATAATCCGCCGTCGTACGTATGGACCGCCTTGAGAGTGATCCAATTTGGCACCAATTGAGCAATGCGATTGTCAGCGTGAGATGGTGCCCGATTTGGGCCGTTTTACCGTGTTATTGGAGAAAAGTAAAAGATATGTCGAACATCGTTGTAATCCTCGGCCTCGACAGCGTGAGCGCTCAGCTTCGCATGAAGGAATCTCTCGAAGTCGCCGAAGCGATTGGGGGAATCGACCTGAGATTCGTAGATAACGGCCAGACACTCGATGAAATCTCGGAGCAGTGCCAGGGTGCGGTGGTAATTCTCCCGCAGGGCAGGTACGAACATCTGACAGAACTGGCCGGAAAGGTGAGCACGCTGAAGTTAGTCCAGACCTCCAGCGCCGGGACCGACTGGATCGACAAGGCCGGGCTTGCCGAGTTGGGCATTGATGTCGCAAACAATGGCGGTGCGAACGCGGTAGCGGTTGCCGAGCACGCAATTGGCCTGATGTTCGCCGTTTACCGGAAGCTCGATGTCCAGATCGACAGCGTGAAAGAGGGCACGTGGATGAAGGGCGTCGAGGGCGAACGCAGCGAGTTTCACACTCTGGTCGGCAAGCGAGTGGGGATCGTCGGGCTCGGCCGGATCGGCTCACGCGTGGCCAAGCGACTCGCCGGATGGGAGTGCGAGATTGTTTTCAGCGACGTTATCGATCATGACGACGACTACGTGGCAGCCACCGGCGCGAAACGCATCGAGCTCGACGAACTGCTTGAAACCTGCGACATCATCACCCTGCACGTACCGCTCGACCGCGCGACAAGACACATGATTTCCGATCGTGAACTCGGGCTCATGAAGTCGACTGCAATTCTAATCAACTCCTGCCGGGGTCCGGTTGTCGATGAAAACGCGCTGATTAGGGGACTCGAAGCCAGAGAGATTTTCGGGGCTGGCCTTGACGTGACCGAAATCGAGCCGATCGAAGATGACAACCCGCTGCCGAACATGCCGAATGTCGTAGTGACGCCGCACCTTGCGACCCGGGCCATCGAATCGGAAGTGAACGCCGTGCACTACACGATGGAAAACGCCGGCCGGGTCGTCCGCGGCGAAGCTCCCGAGTGGGTTGTGCCCGCGGTTTAATGCCGGATAGAGAACAAATTTGTGAACTGCTGCGAGGTGCGTCAACCGTGTGCCATTCAGGCCGCTTCCACCGCTATAATCGATACGTTCAGCCAGTCGGGGTGTGGCGCAGCTCGGTAGCGCGCTTCGTTCGGGACGAAGAGGTCCTGGGTTCAAATCCCAGCACCCCGACCATTTTTCGCAAACTAGGCTCCAACTGGAATTCATTTTCGGTTGGGGTCTTTTGACAGCAGAATTGACAGCAACCGAAGATAATTTAACTGCTGTAGAAGCTGAAGCACAGGTGCTCAGCGAAGGTGACCGGGGTTCTTCTTAGCAAGCTGAGTGGCAGGTGGTGCTGGTAGCACCCGTTGGGAATTTTCAGCCGATGTTTCACTGCATCACCCCTTCCGCTTGTCCAACAGCTTCAACTGAGTCCGTCACCGCATCAGCCAAATTACTCGGCGAACCTGTTAGTTCTTCGCCACTTGGATTCGATGTTGATGAGTAGCTTCAACTCGATATTCGATGCAAGTCCTGCCGATATTTTCGTGCGAGAATCTTAGAACATCTAGCGTTATTGGGGAGGCGGCGTGAGCCGTGACGATATCTAAAGAGCAAAGACCCTTCATCATTCTTTCTGGGCTGCCAGGCAGCGGCAAGTCAACTTTGGGAAGAAAGCTTGCAACAGCGTTCTACCTACCTTTTATCGATAAAGATGACGTTCTGGAAGAGTTGTTCGAGTCGGAAGGCATAGGCGACTCTGAGTGGCGTAATCGATTGAGCCGGAAAAGTGACGTTATTTTTCAGGAGCGAGCATCCGAGTCCGACGGAGCCGTTCTAGTGTCTTGGTGGCAACTGACAGGCATGCAGCCGGAATCGGGAACGCCAACAGACTGGCTTCCCACCTTATCGAGGCGACTGGTGCGAGTGCACTGTGACTGCAATGCCGAGATTGCCTCTCGCCGTTTCTTCGAGAGAAACCGTCATCCGGGACATCTGGATTCAGCGAGTTCTTACTCGGACTTTGTAGCAGGGGGTAAGGGTTTGGCACTTCTCGGGACTATCGACGTCGGCATTGGTCTCACGGTCGATACTTCGAAAGAACCCAATTTGGATGCCTTGGTAGGCGACGTTCGGGACGCGCTCGGTTCTAACTGACCATAACGACCGCTCACCGGTTCTGTCAGAACTCAGCGTCGGGGCATCATAGCGCAACCAACCTCCTGAGATCGCTAGCGCCCACAGAGCGCGCGTGCAGGCTGGAAGCGGTGGCCAACTAGGGTTGGTGTCGTTGCGCCGATGTGGGTCGGTGGTGGTCGGTGCTGCTGGCTGGGCTGGGATGATTATGCTGTTGCCGATGTTCAATTCGCCTGCGTTATGAGCACCAACCTCGAGATTTCCTCCTGCCAGGTCAATTACTCCCCTTCGAGTGCCCTGAGAATCTGCTCGCCTTCACGATTCCAGAAGTCGTACAGGATCGTAATGTCTGTTCCGATCGAGAAATGGCGCACCCCCATGTCTAGGAACTCTTTCATCTGGTCACTGCTCTCGATCTCGGCCCTTGGTGGCACACCCGTCTTGATCGCGGTTTCGAACGTTTTCTTTTTCGCAGCAACAACTTCCGGGTGGTTCATGTCGTCCGGGTGACCGATGTTCATCGAGAAGTCTGAGCCGCCCCACTGCACCATCTCGACTTTCGGTTCTTCGAGTATCTCTTCCAGGTTGTCGACTGCGCCCTTCTTTTCGATCATGAAGGCGAGCACGGTGTCGGCGATTGATTCGACGTATTCGGGCGTGCCGCCGTATTCCATGTAGGAGTTTCGCCGGGTGGCCACGCCGTACAGACCGCCGTGGTCGGGGTGGTCGGGCATGGCCGCCCTGATGCAGTCTCGCACTTCGTCGATGCTCCGGGTATCGGTAAACAGGATGCTGCCGTAACCGGCGCCGATTCCTCTTTGCGCGAGGAACGGCATGAGACTCTGATCGATCTTGATCATGCTGCCCATGT
>CAJWWK010000009.1 GCA_913048295.1 uncultured Dehalococcoidia bacterium | reverse complement strand
TCGATAATTGTGTGAATGCCCCCCGTAGCTCAGTTGGATAGAGCACCGGCCTCCGAAGCCGTGCCCCTAATCGGGGAATGTAAACACTTTTTGGTGTATTGCGGGCCAACTGCGCATCAGTTTGATTACACGGCCCTGTTGTCCTTGCACGCTACCAGCATCTGACCGAAGTTAGAAGTGCTGAACGGGGGAGAGTTCTCATCGACTTCTGGCACCGGGATGGGGGTATGAACACCTTGCCTACCCTAACCCAGAGATCTAGTTATCAGGCACAAAAATTCTAAAAAGTCAGATTTGTGATCTGCTATTTTTTCATGACCTGGCCCCCTCAAACGTATCCAGTTAAAAAATCAGATACTGGATGAATTGAAGGGGGCAGAGATGCCAAGGAAAGGTTCAACCGCTCGCTTGACGAGGGTAATTGCAGGTGGCGGTGTGGCTGTACTGAAACTCGGGAAGCTGGATACCGGGGCCAGCCAAATCGACTCAAGCGAATTGCAGTCGATGGCCGGGACGATCGTGAATAATCTTGGTAAGGCTGTTCGAAGCATCACTGACGAAGCAAACTCGAGTGGCCCTGATCGTTATCGGCGGTGACACCGCAAGTGGGGTGCTGAACGCCTGTGACGTTCGTTCCATTCGACTTCAGGACGAGTTGCAGCCCGGTACGGTGAGGGTCGGTCTGTGGACGGTTCGATAGCTGGAGCTTTGCTTGTTACGCGTGCCGGTGCATTTGGTGACGAGAACTCACTGCTGGAACTCGTTTCACAGTTGAGAACCCGGTGAGGGTTGAGCGAAAACGTACAGGCGTTTGAATTCGGTTCAGAATCAACGAGCGCTGCCAGTTTCATCGAGAGCAAATCACGTAGTATTTTCCGGAATCGAGATGCGTGTTGCCCGTTCACAAATGCCTCTGGCGTGTGAGTACTCGGGCCACGACCAAACCAAGAAGAACAGGCACTGGTAGCAGGTATGGGTAAAACAGCATTAATAACTGGTGCGGCCGGGTTTATCGGCTCTCACCTCGTTGACCGTCTGGTTTCCGATGGATACACGGTCGTTGGTATAGACGATCTTTCTTCGGGCAAGCAGGCGAATCTTCCTGATCAATTTGATCTGCGGGTCATGGATATTCGCGATCCTGAAGTGCGGGACGTGATCGCTGAAATTCGCCCGGACTTCGTTTTTCACCTTGCCGCACAAATCAGTGTTTCGGTTTCCGCACGGGAACCCCAGCTGGACGCAGACGTAAATATTGGTGGCGCTCTGAATCTGTTCGAAGGCATTCGGGCACTGGGCGATAAACCGACAAAGGTCGTGTATGTAACGTCTGGCGGTACTGCTTACGGTGAGCCGAAGGTGCTACCGGCCGACGAATCCACTACCACGCACCCGCTTTCTCCGTACGGGGCGTCGAAACTTGCAGTCGAAACGTATCTGCCGATTTACGAACGTCTATGCGGCCTTGAGTATTCGATTGTTCGACTGGCGAACATATATGGACCTCGTCAGGACCCACATGGCGAAGCAGGTGTGGTTGCGATTTTTGCCCGGGCCATGTTGGGCGGTAAGCTATTGACCATATTTGGGGACGGCAATGATGAACGTGACTATGTTTATGTTGGGGACGTAGTTGAAGCTATCGTAAAACTCGGTGAAAACAATGAAACCGGGCCGTTCAACATCGGGAGTGGGGTAGGCACGTCGACCAATCGCATTTTCGAGATCCTTGCGCAAAATTGCGGGCATGATGCCGACGCAGTTCACGGACCGGCTCGTGAGGGAGATATAAACCGGATATCGTTGGATGCAACCCGGATTGAAAAGCAGTTGGGTTGGGTTCCGCAGGTATCGCTTGAGGAAGGGCTGAAATCCACGGTCAATTGGTTTCGCTTACAGACTCCCTGATATCGCTTCAAGAAAGAACGAATCGCACATGAAAATCGATCTTCCTGTATTGCTGGTGACACTTGGCGACCCTGCCTCGTAACTCGGTATGGCCGCTACGGCTACCGCAGGATCACCGCATTGCTCAGGGATCGTGGCTGGCAGGTGAACCACAAGCGTGTTGAACGCATATGGCGACGTGAAGGGCTGAAGGTTCCAAAGAAGCAGCCGGAAAGAGGAAGACTCTGGCTGAACGATGGATCGTGTATCAGGCTCAGACCGGAAAGGCCGAACCACGTCTGGGCCTACGACTTTGTCACGTGCAGGACCGAGGACGGGCGAGCAGTCAGGTTGCTGACCGTGATCGATGAATACACGAGAGAATGCATGGCAATTCAAGCAGCAAGGAGGATCCGCTCAGACGATGTGATGCACACCCTCACCGGACTGTTCACATCGAACGGTGTTCCAGAACACATCAGGTCTGACAACGGTCCGGAGTTCACTGCGAAGGCGATTCGGGACTGGTTGCCGCGTGTCGGGGTACGGACCCTGTTTATCCAGCCTCGGAGTCCATGGGAGAACGGCTGCAACGAGAGCTTCAACGGGAAGTTGAGGGATGAACTGCTGAACGGCGAGATCTTTTATTCGCTAAGGGAGGTGCAGATACTGACAGAACGGTGGCGGCAGGAGTACAACACGATTCGGCCGCACAGCTCACTCGGATACCGGCCGCCGGCACCGGAGACAATAAGGCTGAAGCAGGCCGTCGGACTGACGTAACGAGTGGAACAGGTAATGGGGGCAGGTCACTCTGGGAGACGTCGGTGATTGGCATGGCGATAAATCGGACGGGACCGGGCAGTTTCGGGCCAGATGTTCGCCCAGTTGTTGGGCTTCATTCTTCCATCTCTCCCGATCTGTATATACATACATATATACCCACATGTGGCGAGCAACTGTACGCACCCCTGCAGGCGGGTGTAGCATCGCGCAACCCTAGCCGTTCGGGTTCAAATAGAGTCGCGCTGGGAACAGGACGAAATCTGCTGCTGACGACGGCTCAGAAGCGCCAGAAACAGACCCCAGGAAAGAACCAAACATGATTACATCTCAAGAGGGCGAACGAGTAGCCTACTTCAACGGCGAGATTGTGCCGGAGTCTCAGGTCAGGGTGCCTTTCAGGGATCGGGGCTTCAAATACGGCGATGCGGTGTTCGATATGACCCGCACGTTCGGGCACAAGATTTTCAAGATCGAAACCCATATCAGCCGGTTCTACAACTCTCTCAGGTACGTCGATATCGACCCCGGCATGAGCCAGGAGGAGATGGTCGAGCGTTCGATGGCCGTGCTGGAGGCCAACCTTCACCTTCTCGGACCCGACGACGACTATTGGGTGGGGCAGCGCGTCTCGCGCGGGGTCGACTTGGTTGGTGGCGACATGTGGGAGACCGCGGGCGGCCCCAACGTGATCATCGAATGCGCTCCGTTGCCCCTGAAGCCCCGTGCCCGGCTGTACAGAGACGGCATGGACGTGCTGGTGCCATCGGTACGCCGGGTCCCGCCCGAGTCACTCAGCCCCCGTGTGAAGTCGCACAACTACCTCAACCTGATCATGGCCGATATGGAAGCCAAGAAGCAGGACCCCGAGGCGTGGGCGATTCTCCTGGATACTCGCGGGTTCCTGTCAGAAGGCATCGGATCGAACATATTCACGATCAAGGATGGTGTGATTTACACACCGCAAGAGCAATACGTACTGGGCGGAATCTCTCGGGAGACGGCGATTGAGATGGCCGAGAGGATCGATGTCCCGGTAGTCGCCAAAGACCTGGACCTGTTCGATGCGATTACCGCCGATGAGATATTCCTGACTTCGACATCGCTTTGCATATGCGGTGTCAGGTCGTTCCAGGGCCGCCAGATTGGCGATGGTACGGCAGCGGGTCCGATAACGAAGGCCCTTATGGACGAGTATGTCGACTTCGTAGAGTTCGACTGGCTCGGTCAGTACCTGAAACGGCTCGAGGACTAGGGTCAGGTAGCCGGCTAAATTTGACGACGAAACCGGAAGTTTACTTACCGCCCCCGGCCGTTGCACTCGCCAGCACCGCATGGCAACGCACGGCCGCCGTGGGGCTCGGTATGGACCAGAGCGCACTCGATGCGGCAGTCCAGTTCGCATTCGATAACGAAATCAAGTGGCCTATCGACATCCGACGCGGAAACGTGGGCGGCGACGCTCCGCGGTGGGCGGCTAAACTCGGCCAGTTCAAAGACCGCGGCGGCCCGGCGGGCGTCGTACTGAAAGACGGCTACATCGTTGCTGAGTGGGGCGATGTCGAGCGTGTCGACCTTACTTACAGCGCCACAAAAAGCTACGTGGCCACGATGGCGGGTCTTGCGTTCGACAGAGGGCTTATCAGGAGCACCACCGACCGCGTTATCGATTACGAAGCTGGTAAATCGATCACACAGAACAACACCGGTAAAGTCATCGACGGCTTCGATACCGACCAGAACCGCGGTGTTACGTGGGAACACCTGTTGCAGCAGACTTCCGAGTGGGAGGGCACTCTTTACACGAAGCCCGATCTCGTCGACTGGGACCGCGACCTCGAGGTGGTCGGAATGGGTAGTGCCGGCGTGACCAAACGCGACACCCGCAGGCAGCCGGGCGGCCACTGGGAGTACAACGACGTTCGGGTGAACAGGACCGCGCTGGCGCTGCTCGCAGTGTGGCGTGAACCGCTTCCCGATGTGCTTAAACGCGAGGTCATGGACCCTATTGGCGCTTCGGCGTCATGGGAGTGGCACGGCTATGACGACAACTCGGTCGTGAACATCGACGGCCTGATTACCGAGTCGGTATCGGGTGGTGCCCACTGGGGCGGCGGCCTCTGGATCGGTGCGCTCGATCATGCCCGATTTGGCCTGTTGTTCCTGAATCGCGGAAAATGGGGCGATCGGCAAATTATTTCCGAACGTTGGATCGACATGATGACCACGCCTTGCGCGCTGAACGACCAGTACGGCTATATGTGGTGGCTAAATACAGGCCATGTCCGGTACGGCCAGCACGCTTCCGCATCGACGTTCGCAGCTTCGGGAGCCGGTGGGAACTGCGTCGTGGTCGATCCTGAGAAAAACCTCGTGATCGTCACCCGGTGGTGCGAGGATGTTGCAGGGGTAGTCGATCTCGTTGCCAGGGCCGCTGGCGGGCATTAGTCGCTGATGTCAACAACCCCGCCCGCTGACTCCGGCGACCCCCAAAACGCCGCAGGTACCCAAAACGCTGCAGGCACGCAAAGTGCCGACAGTAGCCGCACAGCAGCACCAATAACCCGTCAGCCACTCACCGCCCGGGCTGGCGCGCTGGCGTTGCTGCTGTCCACGCTTTGGGCTGGGAACCCGGTTGCCAACAAAGCGGGCCTCGACGACGCTGGCCCCATGCGGTTGGGCTGGTTGCGGTTCGCCATCGGTGGGGTTGTGGTTCTGATTTATGCAGTTGCCACCCGGCAGTCGTTCAAGGTCCTGCGGCATGAATGGGTGCCACTCGCCCTGCTGGGGACCCTGTTCACGGTTCAACTCGCATTTATGAACATCGGGCAGGATTTCTCGACCGCGGGGCACGCGGTCGTCGTTACCTCGACCTTTCCGTTATGGACCGGGGTGTTTGCTCACTTTTTCGTGCCCGGCGATCGGATGTCGCGATCGAGAACCCTCGGTACGCTGGTTGCGTATTCGGGGGTTATCGCAGTGTTTTACAAGGGGTTTGCCGATTCCAGCAGCGATTTCCTGGTTGGCGACCTGCTGCTACTCGGTTCGGCGGTGTTGCTGGGCGGAAGGCAGGTATACCTATCACAACTCGGCCAGGGCATCGCTCAGCACAAGCTGCTCATCTCGCAAGCGGTGTTCGGGGTGACTGCCTTCGTGATCGCAAGCCTGATCTTCGAATCCGATGAGGCGTTCGTCGTTACGACCCGGCTGGTCGTCGCGCTGCTCTATACGGGCGTGCTGATCGCTGGCCTCGGGTTCATCGGCCAGACCTGGTTGCTGAAGCGATATTTGCCTTCGCGGGTGACCGTGATTTCGCTGAGCCAGCCGATATTCGGCGTGTTATTCAGCTGGTGGATACTCGGCGAATCGGTGGGTGGCGAGCTCTATATCGGTGCCGCGCTCGTGGTGGTCGGCTCCGCCCTTGCCCAGCGAAAAGTGGGCGGCCAGAAACCCGAGTTGATTAATTAGACATACAAACCAGTAGCTACATGACCCAACCAATTTATGCCCGGCTCCCCCGCACCGGCAGTAGGATGGCACCTCATCGTCTTGGTGCTACCGCACAAGGCGGAAGCAGTGTTCCTCGCAATTCAAGTTGGAAGTCGAAGCCCGGGGTCGCGTTTACGGGCAAGCCTTAGGCCTTTAGCCGCGGGATAGGTAGAATTCTCGACGCACGATGAACGAACCCTCCCAATCGAACCGCGTTGACCGAACAAAAACACAAAACTGAACCAGACCCCAATCGCCCCAAGGCACCCCCGTTGAGCAAGACCGATGACGAGTCGGAAGGTGCTCATCTAAGGCGCGTGGCTTCAGAACTCAGCGGCTCGGACGAAGAACTCATTGCCGGCCTGCGCAACATGCTTGCGAGTCGCGAAATCGACGAACGAATTTCTGCGGCCCTGGCGCTCGGGGAAAACGGCTCCCAAAAAGCCGTTCAGGTACTGCGAGACCTACTTGTTTCCGCTTACGAAGCATCGTGGCGACTGGCAATACACGGACTGAGGACAGGCAGCGCGCGCGAAGGATGGCTCTGTCTGGAAAGCGTTGCACAGGACGACGCTGGCCGTCTTGGATCGGCCGATCGATGCACTGCAAATACTGCCTTCAGGCGCCTGATGGCGATGGGTCGAACTAAAATGATGGACCGACTGTTCCGGGCCGCCGATGGCCACTCAAGGTCGATTCCGGGCGCTGTCGCAAAGCAGTTTTCCGTAGACGCGGTCGCAACCCTCTCCGATTCACACCGCAGTGTGCTGGAACTCAGGCTCGGCCTCGTCAACGGCACTTCGGCCACGCCGGCTGAAACTGCCTCGGGTCTGGGCATTGGCCTGGGCAAGGTACGCGCTCTGGAGCTCGAAGCCTGGCAGTCGATCCATTCGCCAGCACCGATCACAAGGAGATAGTGATGAAGCGGGGCGGGAACCCGAAGTGACTTTTGACAACTCGACTGGCTCCCCCCAGTTCGACAGCCTCGGGCTGAAGCGAGTTATTAACGGCAGGAGCTGGGTAACTGTACTTGGCGGAAGCCGTATGCCGTCGGAGGTCCAGCAGGCGATGGCCGATGCGGCGGATACCTTCATCGACTTTCACGAGCTGAACCGGCGGGCGGGGGAGCGAATCGCGCAGTACACGGGTGCCGAAGCCGGGCTCGTGGTCGCCGGTGCATCGACGGGGTTGCTGGTACAGGCCGCGGCCTGCATGGCGGGGCAGGACCCCGACCGCATATTGCAGTTGCCCGACACCGCGGGTATGAAAGACGAGATCCTCATATACGAAAAGCACCGCTTCGGCTTCGAAATCTGCTACCGGACCGCCGGTGCGAAGATCAAGGAATGGGGTCGGGGCGAAGGCAGTCTTGCCGAGCAACTGGCAGGCGCGATCAACGAAGACACTGCTGCTGTCACATATGTCTTCGGCCCGGGTTTCCCGTGCGATCTGTCATTACGCGAAGTAGTGGCCATCGCCCATGAGCACGAGGTGCCGGTTGTAGTCGACGGTGCTGCCATGCTGCCCCCGGCCGACAACCTGACGAAGTACATCGCTGACGGCGCCGACCTCGTGACCTTCTCCGGTGGCAAGGGGGTGCGGGGGCCACAGTCCACGGGCATCCTGGCAGGCAGGGCCGACCTCGTCGAGGCCGCACGGCTGAACATGTCGCCCCACGCATCGGTGGGCAGGGCATGCAAGGTCGCGAAAGAAGAGATAGCCGGGTTGCTCGCCGCGCTTGACCGGTTCGTAACGATGGACCACGAAGCCGAGTGGGCAACGTGGCGGGGCTGGTCGGAGGCGATAGTCGCTGCCGGTGAGAACCTGTCTGGCGTGCGGGCGGTTATCGAGGATGGCCATCCGAACAGGCAGGGTCCCGCCGCGGCCTTCTACTTCGATGACGACTGGGACGGACCATCCGCGAGCGAAATTCAGGACAGGCTGGCAGCTGGGAATCCATCAATCCACGTCGGTGTGGGCAACGAGGTCGGCGAAATATACGTCAGCCCGGTCGCACTCGAACCGGGTGAGGCTGAATTGGTTGCCGAGGCGCTCTGGACGGTGCTGCGGGGCTAGTCGCTCGCAGGCATATACTTCGCCCGTCCAGAGACCCCTATTGAGCAATATCCAGGCACACAAAAAACCATCATCAAGCGGATTATTGTCCCGCATGGTGCCCGATACTCTCCTCGCAGCCTTCAGGTCTCTCAGCAACCGCAATTTCCGCTACCTGTGGTTCGGGCAGGTCCTGGCGGCCACCGCGATGCATGCCGATATGATGGCCCGCAGCTGGCTCGTGTGGGAACTGACGGGCTCATCGACCTCTGTAGCAACCGTCTTGGTAGCCAGGGCCCTTCCCATGCTTGTGCTCGGCCTTTTCGGAGGCGTCGCCGCCGATATGTTCAACCGGCGCAGGCTGTTGATGTTCATCCAGGCCTGGACTCTTCTGATGCACGCTGCGATGGCGGTTTTGCTGCTGACCGACCTGATCGAATTGTGGCACGTCTACGCCCTGGCGTTCGGCCTTGGGACCGGGATGGCGATGAACCAGCCGGTACGCACCTCGATCATCCCCAACCTGGTCGGCAAGAAAGACATGATCAACGCGATGTCGCTCAACTCGATCGCCATCAACAGTACGAGGTTTATTGGCCCGGCGGCCATCTCAGCCCTGATCATCGCAACCGATGTTGGATGGGCCTACGTTTGGGCGGCCATGGCGTTCCTGCTGGTGATCTGGACGACTTCAAAAATCGCTATCCCGGAAATTAGCAGTAGGAAATCGCGCGGAAATCCGGTCCACCAGCTGGTGGAAGGCTTCGTCTACATCGGTCGCCACCGTGCCATCCTGGCGTTGGTGCTACTGGGAATGGGCCCGCTTGCCATCGGCTTCTCACACCAGGTCTTGCTCCCCCAGTTGGTCGAAGAGCAGTACGGCCGGGGAATCGGGTTGATGGGGGTGATCCAATCCGTTGGCTCTATCGGCGGACTGACCGGCGGTCTCTTCATCGCCTCGAGGCGCGAGGTGAGTTACAAGGGCAAGCTGATGCTGTTCGCTGCGACATCTTACGGTGTGGCATTGCTGGCATTTTCGGGCGCGGTCTACATGTGGATGGCCTTCCCGCTGATTATCTGGATTGGTGCTTCGCAGACTCTTTTCCGCGCCGGCAACAGTGCGAGCCTGATGGAACTGGCGCCCGATCGCCTGCGCGGGCGGATCATCTCGGCTACTCTGCTCGATACTGCGCTGGCACCGGTCGCCGGACTGGCTGCGGGTTTCGCGGCCGACAGGTGGGGCGTAAGTGCGGGCTACATGCTCCTGTCTGCGGGCTGCCTGGGCATCGTCGCGCTGGTGATGCTGATCTACCCGAAGATAAAGAATCTTTAGGCCGATCATTATCCTGACAGTCCATACCTGTCTCGGCGGGCTACGAAAAATTAATAGTCGGTCCTGGGCTGGCCGATTTGATTGGATTGCTCTATTTTGATCGTTGATCCTGGACCAAGTTCAGGATGACAGTAGTTTGAATCTGCCCAGGTCGGGACTGGAAATATGAAAATCACCGAAATCAAGACTTTCCTGATGCACGGCGGAAACCGCAACTGGGTTTTCTGCAAAGTCGAGACCGACGAAGGCGTTCACGGCTGGGGTGAAGGCACCCTGGAGCGCCACGAAGAGGCCGTTGCTGCCGGGATCAAGATACTGGCGTCCAGGCTGGTTGGCCGCGACCCGACTGAGATCGAAAAGAACTGGCAAATCATGTACCGCCACGGGTTCTGGCGCGGCGGAGTGGTGATGGGCAGCGCGATGGCGGCCATCGATATCGCACTGTGGGACCTCACCGGGAAGGTCTACGACCTGCCGGTCTACAAGATGCTGGGCGGTGCCGTCAGAGACCGGGTCCGCGCCTACACCCACGCTTCCGACCTGCGGGGCGGCAGGGACGCCGTCGACCAGGGGTTTTCCGCCTTCAAGACCGGTGGCTGGGTCGTCGGGCGAAACAGCTTCTTCGAGGCCGATGTTGTCGACGCATTACACGAGAAGATCAAGGGGATGCGGGAAGAGCTCGGGTCTGAAGTTGACATCATGATCGACAACCATGGCCGCGCTCGGCCCTCGCTGGCCAATCGCCAGATCGACGCTATCGAGGAATTCAACCTGCTGTTCTTCGAAGAACCGGTTCCGCCCGATAATCTCGATGCCATGGACCAGGTGCGCAACGCCAATCACCGAACTGATATTGCAACCGGCGAGCGCCTGTTCTTCCGCTACGGCTTCCGCGACATTCTGCACCGTCGGCTGGTCGATGTGATTCAGCCCGACATCGCCCACACAGGCGGAATTTCCGAGATCAAGCGTATCGCGTCGATGGCCGAGATCGAATACATACAGTTCGCACCGCACAACCCGAACGGCCCGATCGCAACGGCAGCGTCGGTGCATGTCTGCGCCACCGTCCCGAACTTCCTGATTCTCGAAACCGCCCGCGACATGCCGTGGCACGACAAAGTCCAGACGACGCCACTCGAAATAAAAGATGGTTTTTTCGAATTGCCAACCGCGCCGGGACTCGGGACCGACCTCGACGAATCGGTGTTTGCCGAACGACCGTTCGACCCGCAGCATGACCGCTACATCGGCTCGTGGAACGCCGAAGACAACTCGCCCGCCGACGTTTAGTCCGGCGAAACATATTGCTGATCAATAATCATTAGTTGACCCGGACTTGATGGCTCCGGTTATGGCGTAAACTCGTCGTTCTCTGGGGCTCAAGAGACTATCTCGAGCAAGTGCAGAAGTGGGCAGGTGTTTCAGGCATCCGGGAGGACAGCCGTCGCATGTTCTACGAGTTTCGTCGACTGGATGAACGAATCTGGAATCAACTGGGGAGTGGTCACCAATGGCGACCAATTTCAGCTCCAGAAGGTCGAAACAACGGGTGTTGAGGGCCGCGTCCCGTTCGTGCTGGCGTCAAAATTGTTCGGGGTCAACAAGCCAGCACCCGGGGTGTTCATGGAAGCGGTCCGGCTGCTCGATATTCCGGGTATCGAGACGAACGAAATTCTGTTCGTTGGCGACAACCCCTATACCGATATTATCGGCGCTCACGGCGTTGGGATGAAGACCGCATGGATTCGCATGGGGCGTGATTCCCCGGGGGATGCTCCGCACCCTGACTTCATAGTGGATCACGTCGAAGAACTCAAAGTGCATCTCGCCTAGTTCGCATTGACCGTCAATCGGGACACGAACGGTCTACAATCGCGCCAAATCGTCCCGAATCGGCGCACTGAGCAGTCGACGACGCCCGGTGAACTCACCTTGAGAACAGAATAAAAAAATTGAAAGTGAGTAAGTAGATGGTCGGCGTAGCGGTACTTGGAACAGGGCGTATCGGCGGTTCGTATATTGACGTAGTGAACCAGACGCCCGGTGCCGAACTCAAACTCGTAGCGGAGCAACGGCCGGAAGCCGCCGTTCGATGGCAGGACCAGTACCCTGCAGTCGAGTTTGTGACCGACTACCACGCCGCGCTCGAGCGCGACGACGTCGATGTCGTGATCGGCACGCTCCCCCACTGGCTGCATTTCCAGGCTGGTCTCGATGCTGCGAACGCCGGCAAGCATGTCTTCATGGAAAAGCCGCTGGCGCTTTCTGCAACCCAAGGCCGGCAGATGCTCGATGCCGCAGCCGCCAACGGCGTGAAGCTGATGACAGCCCACACACAGCGCTACTACCCGGCGGTGAAAGCAATGAAGGAACTGGTCGATTCAAAACGGCTTGGCGATGTCGTGATGGCGCACGACATGTGGCACAAGCCCTACCAGCCCGAAACCCGGCCAACCTGGATGCTCGACGGTTCGAAGGGCGGCGGAATGGGCCAGATGGACGGTACGCACGAGATCGACCGGCTGATGTGGATCATGGGTGACGATGTCGCAACCGTGAGCGCGCAGATCGGACAGGTTACTTACGCGCGGGCGGAAAACCCGGAGATCGACTGTGACGACACGGCTATGTGCTTCCTCCGCTGGAAGTCTGGCAAGGTGGCGACTATCAGCCGCATGGCGTGGCGGGTCGGGGCGACCGAGTACGGTGCAGACTTCTTCTTCACCAAAGGCATGGCAAGGTTTCGCCTGAAATACGGCAGAGCAGAGGGCCAGGAAACCGCGCTGTATATTGGCGATACCGAGGACGGGACATGGCGAAAAGAACCCATCGATGAGACCAACAGCCTGCTCGATGAGTTCACCGATTTCGTCCAGGCGATAGAACGCGGCGATGAAGATACCCCGATTCCGCAGGAGCATGGGCTTCGGGTGTTGAAAGTGTTCGAAGCGACTGAGGCATCGGCACGCACGGGCCGAGAGGTCGAGATTGACTGGTAGACGGTTTGGCCTGGGATTTCTCACTTCCAGGTTCGCCGTAACAAATATCTATGATTCCGGTTTCTCCAGGCCCGACAACCGGTTTATTCCGGTCGCCTCAGACGACCTGATCGATTACATGGCTGCCGACGAAACTACTTTCGGTGAAAACAGCTCCAAAATACGCGAGATCGCTAACTGGTTCATCCGCATTCTCGAACAGGAAAAAACGTCGTTCGAGCGACTTCTGATCAGGAGCTACTCGCGGATCAACCCCGATCGCGAAACGGTCGATGTGCTGAACATCGGCCCGCCAAACGATTCGGACTTCGAACTGCTGAATACGCAGGTTCAGCACATGCTTGAAAAAGCCAACTTCGAGCAACTCTCCGACGGCCAGGTCAAAACGGCCATCGAAGCTGGTAACACGCAGGGCATGCGGGTGAAGATCGATACCGAAGGCCTCGAAGAAATGGCGATCTGGGTGCGCGGTCGCGGCACCGCGCCGTTCAACCACCGCACGATTGCTCACCCCATCCGGGGCGAAACCAGCACGATTACGATATTCAACCGGCTGGCGCTGATCACGCGTCCCTCCGGCGAAGCCAACGTGCAGGTGAGGCTGTTCAAGGACATCCCGATCCGCAATGTGGAGGCGTTGCTGCCGAACGCGAACGTGCGGATGGGGCTGCGAGACGCGATCGTTATGGCAGGCAGCGGTGCGGGGGCAGTGTGGACCGTCATAGCAAAAATCCTTGCGGTAGGCCTTGCTGCTGCGGGGCAGCTGCTGTGGATAATCGCGGTCCCGCTTGGCGGTCTGAGCTGGAAAATGTTCTCGGGTTATCGGAGGGCGATAAAAAATCGTGACTCCAACCGTGCCAAACACCTGTACTTCCAGAATCTGGGCGCGAACCGAAGCGCCATCCACATGATTTCGTACATGATCTGCGAAGAAGAGATCAAGGAGTCCGTGCTGCTCTACAGGTTCTGCCTCGATGCGGAGGTCGACGGGCGAACAACTTCGGAAACGGAGATCAAAGCGGAAATCGAAGAATACTTGAGCAAATTAACTGCGATCGATGTCGATTTTGACATCGACGACGCAATCGAAACTCTGAGCCGACTCGACCTCTGGAAGGACCGTGCAGAACTCCGCGTACTGGGACTTGCCGAGGCGTCGGAAAAACTCGAACTGCACGCCCGCCAGGGGCTTTCGAGGGACTATCACGCGGGACTGCTGGGGATTAGCGGGACGTGAGTCGCCTTAAGTGTGTTCTTTCCGATCTGGACGACACGCTCGTTCCTGAAATGGAACCCGAACGAGAGACCATCCTCATCGCCTGCGGACTGGCAACTGAAAGGTATGGCACGAACGCTGAATTGATGGTGGCGACGGTTGGCGAAGCTTGCGCCAAACTCTGGGGAAAGTGGAACAGGCGTGATCTTTACAGTTCGATCGCCTACTCGGGCTGGGAGGGCCTCTGTGGACCGCCGGATTTGCCCGACGATGGTTTAGGTAACGACGCGGAGACCATTACCAGGTACAAACATGATGCGTGGGACGCGATTCTGGCCCAACACGGAACAGAAGATATTGAGCTACGTGATTCAATTATCGAACGGCATAGGACGGAACGTACAAGCCGCTTGAGGCCGTACCTAGGTGTCGAAGAATTGTTGATGCAAGTATCGGCGAAATATCCACTGGGGCTTGTAACAAATGGCTCTCCGGCCGTTCAGAGATTCAAACTGGAACGCGCAGGGCTGTCCGGATTCTTTTCGGCTGTTGTCACATCTGGAGATGTCGGATTCGGAAAGCCAGACCCCAAACCATTTTTATCGGCGCTCGAATCACTTGGTGTCGATCCGGACAGCGCCGTGATGATCGGAAATTCTTGGAGGAGCGATGTCCAGGGTGCGAACAATCTTGGAATTGCCTCGATCGGGTTCAACCAGCAATCGTTACCCTCGGGAGAAGGATCACCGCCATCGATAGAAGTATCGTCACTCAGACAGATCCCGGAAGCGCTGGTGACACTGGGTTCACGGTGAGATCGTGGACGCAAACGCTGGTGCCCACTCGCTAAGGCGTGCTGCCCTGTGCGCCGTCGCCGTCGCGCACGACATCACCGAGTGCGAGCGTGTGCGATGAATCGTTGATCGTGCCGATGTGCCAGCCCAGCTTCCCAAACCTGAACCTGCTGATCGAGCAGTTAAAGATGTCGGTGCGCATGAGCAACCGGTTGTCCATTCCCGTGATGTAGTGGAACAGGGTTCGCATCGTGTCGCCGTGGCCGACAATGGCAATCGTGTGGGTGCCAGGCTTTTCGTACCAGTCGGGATTAAATGTGATCTCGTCTTCCAGCCAGTTCGATGCCCGGCGTTCCACCCACCTCATCGTTTCGCCGTCGGCTGGCTTGAAAAACTGGCCTTTTTCCGCCAGGAGCAGCTGAACCTCCACCGGCATTACATCCACCTTCAACTTGCCCCTCCACGCCGGAGTTTGCCGCTCGATGATCTCATCGACCTTCACGAAACCGGTGCCTTCGATGCCCATCCCGCGCAACATGCCCTCGGTGGTCTGCACGGCCCGGACGAGAGACGACGTGTAGATCTTCTCGAACTGCACACCCTCATCTGCCAGTCGCCTGCCCACTGCCTCGGCCTGTTGGTGCCCCCGCTCGGTCATCGGGGCGTCGAAGTTGATGCCCGCGGCGATGCCGGGGGTGACATTCGACTGTGATTCACCGTGCCTTATAAAGTAGAAGTCGAATTCGACATTTTCGTGAATCAAGAACGGAATCTCCTGGAAAATAAATCATCTGAAAACGGCTACCGAACAGTATCACCGGCCCAATGCTAAATGTCGCGAGACAACCGCAGCATGTGAATCGCCGCGTGGAGTACCGTCTAAGGCGATAGGAAAGCCGACTCTTTCAAATCAGGGTTTCCGTAGTCGGCAATTGGGAGCTCGGTCTCGAGCCGGCTCAACGAAATCGCGATGAACTGATCGGCCCGGGTCGATACTGAAAAGATGCTGGTCACCCATGCATCGATCTCCGAGGGCTGCATCGCCACCAGGAAGTCGTACAGCGCCTTAGCCGTGGCGGAAGATAGTCGCCTGTTGTTCAGCAGCTCGGTGTTGGTGCCGATGCCCGACGTATTGGCCAACGACTCCATCCACAGCATCTTGTAACCAAGCGCGTGGTCGCGCGATCCCGACAACTGGTTGGTGTTATCAAGGATAAATTCCGCTGAATCCCGCATTGGGGCGATATCCGGGAACCTCAGAAGCGAAACACCTGAATGATCCTCGATTGCCCGCAAGGCCGCTGCCTGGAACAAGTGGGCCTGTGCTTCGAGAAGCGACTTCACGTTTTGAGTCCGTGGCGTTACGGTAAGAGACGGGTTCGTCAGGTCCTGCAACGCGTGACCCAACTCGTGGAAATAAGTGGTCAGCGCGCCGATCGGCGATTCACCGAGGTCTACGTACACGTGGTTCTTGCCAATTACTCGCTTTCCAAACCCGACCTCACCACCGAAATCACGGCAGGAATCGTAGGTGGACGCATATTCGGGTAACGACATCAGCAGGAAGTCGGTCATGCAGGCATTGAGCGTTGCCGCCACAAACTGATCGTGCGGCAAGAAGTGCATCACTATTCGTTCGGCCTCAAGGTCGCGTCCGGTCATCACGTAGTAACCCGCCGCGCCGGCCGATTCCAGTGCCGGGATCCAGTCGGTCGAATTCACGCCCGAGCCCGCGGCCGCCCTGACCTGATCTATAAAGTTGGTTGCCAGCACCGGTGCGAGCATCAAATCGAGCTGTTCGCCAGATAACGTAAATTCTCCCTGAATGTCTTCTGCTGGCGAACCCGGCAACCAGGTTATCCAGCGGGCAATTGTGTTGTCGGTTTCATCGTCTTCCGGGATCGTCTGCAAGGGATCGATCACGATCTTCACGAGGTGTTGACCCGGAGCGACGCGGTCGGCCGGAACGATCACCGATTCAATCCAGATTGCGCCCGCGTCTGAACCGGCCGCGAACAGTTGCGAATTGATCAGCTCATCATCGACGAAGACGTCAACTCTGAATGCTCCTGACGATTCGGAACTTATCGGGCTGATATTCCGGACCGCATACGAAATCGAGGTTGCTTCAGAAGCCCACACACTCCCTTCTCGGCCCGCGTCCAGTCCATCGGCTTCCCGGCTCACGCTGATAGCTGCGTCCCAGCCGTATGCGATGTACCCGGTCAGGTTTGCCAGCGCCTGCGATGGCCTGGTCGGGGCCGCCGGAGTGGGTAACGGCTCTGGAGCCACAAGTGGCGCATCGGCACGCCATGCCAGTTCAATTTCAAAAGAATTATCGGTTTCGTCGCTTTCTGCGACGATCCCTGTCGGGTCGACAATCAATTTGAGGGTGTGCAGGCCGGCCGTGATCGGGACAGTGCTGCCGAGATCCCCCCAGTCGAAACTCAGCAATTGACCACCCAGCGAGCCCGCGTAGTTGACTCGCTCGACCACTACATCGTCGAAAAGTATGTGGACTGAGAATTTCTGGTCGACCGTGATAGGTGAATCGTTCAGAATCGATACCGAGATATGCGTGTCGCCATGAATAGAAAGTCCACCCGAACTGGCGGAGTCAGGAAACGGCGCAACCACCATCCGGGCCTTCTCGCCCGTACCGGCGATCAGTGACAGGTTAGGCAGGCGCGTGCCAGGTGTCGGTGTGGGCACTGCCTGGCCTTCCCAGATAAATTCGGTCGTATAGGTATTGTTATTTTCTGACTTTTCATTGATTTGATTCGTCGAATCGATCACCAGCCTGACGGTGTGATCCCCGGGGGTCAGATTGAACAGTTCAAGTAAATCCGTATATCCCTCAACCGACAGAAAATGATTCGGTGACAGACCGGCACCCGTCCACCTGTCGGCCAGGATCTCGTCAAGATATATGTCGACAAAAAAGCTGCCCTCAACGTCGCTGGAACCATCGTTTTCTATAAACCAGTCGAGCACGAGATCGGACTTCTCGACGAATGGCCCGCCCTTAGGGTTTCTAATTCGCAGCGGCTGGCCCTGCCCCAAGTAGGGCTGCAGGTTTGCTAACGCAGCGGGCTGTGGGGTCGGCTCTGGAAATGGACCTGTCTTAACCGCAAACGGCGTTGCGGCTGGGGTCGGATCGACGACAAATTTCGTCGGCGAGATAAATGCCGATATCAGCCCCACAGGTAGTGGTGGCACGGTCGCAGCAGGTAGTGGCGTTGGTTCGACCGGTGAGAGTGTCGGGATTGAAGGGGTCTGTGTCGGAGCGGCGGTTGAAGTTGGCACCGGTGTGTTCGTCGCGACCGGAACAGCAGTTGGCTCGGAGGTCGCCGTTGGCGGTACGACCGTGGAAGTTGTGGTTGCAGTAGGCACTGGTGTTGCCCTGGGAGCAGCCGTGGGCGTGGGCGATGGCGACGGAATCGGTGCGGGAGTCGGTATGGGTACCGGCGTTGCTGTCGGTAGTGGTGACGGACTAGGCGCAATCGTTGCAGAGGGTGAAGGAGTTGCGGTTGGGGCCGGGACCACCTCGGTTGGGGTCGACGTAGCCGCAGGTATCGGCGTGCTCGTGGCCGTCGTCCCCGAAACCACCGGTGCGCTCGTTGGGTCGGATTCGACCGTGGGAGTACAGGCGAACGCGGCCGACATCGCTACTGCAACTGACAACAACAGAAGACGGCCACGTGGCGTTCGTTTCGCGGGTTTGTCTATCACGACCTCAGAGGCTACTCGGTTCAGGTTACCGAGTCATTGGGAATTCCGCGCAACAATCCGGTGCAACGTCGGAATACCAGTACGGTTTCGTTTGCATGTGCCGGTGAGCTGCCGCAGATCACGCCCCGAAGTCATTCGGTTGGTGGTACGCTCCGGGATCAGACAGCCCTTGAGACATTGTTGCCCTGACTCACCCGGGCGGAACTGGTACTCGCATAAAGGTGCAGGTTGTACTCACGGTCCCGGCCGAATATCGCAGGGTCGATAAAAACAACCGCACGACAATCGACATCGGAGAAGATCGAATGAAGCCAGCTGAACTGAAAGTTGCACTCAGAGCGGGCAGGCCCGTATTTGGCTTTATGGTTTCCGCCACCTCCAGCATGCGCTGGGGCCGAATGTTTGCCGGCAGCACTCTGGATTTTGTAGTTATCGATTCGGAGCACGGCTCGCGCGACCGGCAACTCATCGCCGATACGTGCGCGCAGATGCAGTCGCTGGGCATTACCGCCATTGTTCGAACGCCGAACACCGAAGAGGTGTGGGTGGCAATGGCTCTCGACGCCGGTGCCGACGGCGTGCTCGTTCCCTACTGCGAGACGGTTGACGAAGTTCGCCACACCTGCATGAAGGTGCGCACCCATCCTCTGAAAGGCGAGTACTACGAGCGAGTTGTTGCAACCGGCGAGTACCCGAGCGCAAAGTCAGAGGAATACCTGAACAACCGTCACAAAGACCACATCTTCATCATGGGTATCGAGAGTGAGCCCGCTGCGAATCGCGTTGAAGAGTTGATCGACTGCGCACCGATCGACGCAGTGTTTATCGGACCTAACGACATGACAACTTCGCTGGGTATTCCTGACGAAGTAGCCAACCCGATCTACCTCGAAACGCTGAGCAAGATCATCGGCGCAGCCGACAAGCGTGGGATTCCGACCATGATCCACCAGCAGACGATTGAGGCTTCGACGATAGCTATCGAACTCGGCGCACGGTTCATCATGCACTCGTCGGACTCCGGGATCCTCCTGAGAGCCACCCAGAACGAGTTCGCCCAGATCCGCGAAGCCGCCGGTAAGATCCACGGCGACGTTGCCGAGGTCGAGGCCGAAGACACCCTGGACGTTATTTAGCGTTTCTCGCACAGGGGTCGGTCGGATATCATCCCGGCATGGCAATCGACCGGGCCGGGGTCTTCGTTGGCCGAGAAATCGAACTACAACAGTTGCAAAATGCGCTGTCGGATGCCTTCGCGGGCCAGGGCCACGTTATTGTTATTTCTGGCGAGCCTAGTATCGGCAAGACCCGACTCGCGCAGTTGATCACAACTGAATGTGCCGACCGTGGCGGGTTCGCAGCCTTGGGGCACACAACTGAAGAAGGTGAAACCCCGGCCTACTGGTTGTGGGTCCGGCCAGCAACAATCATCGGTGGCCCGTCAGCTCCTCTGAACATCGGTGCAGGTGACGACAGCGACAAGCCGTCGGTAGTGGTCAGCACCGACTACACCAACTTCAACATCATCAACGGTGATGAGAACTAAGAAGGTTCGACCGGTCAGGCCAAAACTCAGCCCGCACTAGTAGTCGAGAACTCCAAACTCAACATCGGTGCCGGTGACGACAACGACAAGCCGTCGGTAGTGGTCAGCACCGACTACACCAACTTCAACATCGCCAGCGGCGATGAGAACGAGGAAGGTAACACCAACTAGGCGTAAGACAAATCCTCACCTGTAATCGAAAACTACAAACCCACCGGTTCCGGCTTCCACCCACTGTTCGACAAAGGGTCCTCCGGCTCTGCCGACCAGTAAGCCCGGCAATCTGCACCAGGTATTGCAAGGCATAAAGCGAAAAAGCCAGAACCAACGACAAGCCCGCCGGATCAACTTTCAGGTTGACCGGCGCGTTTTAGTTAACCGCGGCGCCAAACGTGCGGCCAGTTATGCGAGATGCGCGTGTAACCGAACGCTAATCTCCGTTAGCCAAGCGTGAACTTACGAAATGACTCGGCGTAGTCGGCACCGATCTGCTCACCAAGCTCGGCCCGGCGTTTCTTCATCCACTTGGCAGATTCCTCTATGTTGCACACCTGGCTGGCGTGCTTGCCGAGTGCAGTAATCGACGTATCGACATCCTGCTCTTCAAGGGGGTTCCAGAAGTTCGCCGTCGTGCCAAAGCTCATCACCCACACTTCCCTTACTTTGTGGGTCTCGAGTCCTTCATCTTCGAACAGCTCGGGGAACGTCAGGTGATCGCGGGCAGATGGAAATACCGCAGCAAGGGCAGCTTCTCCGGCTGCAAAGTGGTCGGGGTGACCGATATAGGTCGAGCCCATCAGGTCGCGGGTGGGGCTCATGGTAATCAGCACATCCGGCCTCCAGCGGCGGATCTCTCGGGTAATGTCCTTTCGGACCTCCAGTGTCGGCTCAAGATAACCGTCCGGATATCCGAGGAACACCACATCTTTGAGGCCGAGTGTTCGCCCTGCCTCGCGCTGCTCACTTTCGCGCAATTCAGCAAGCTGTTCGGAGTTCATCTCTCGGTCGTCAGAGCCTTTCGAGCCGTCGGTGCACAGGACATAGACGACATCCCATCCGAGCCGACACCACTTTGCGACCGTCGCTGAACAGCCATATTCGGCGTCGTCAGGGTGTGCGGTAACCACCATAGCCCGTTTGAAATCGTCGCTAGAACCGTTACCGGTCGTCATAAATAGAGATGCTCCCGATTATTGCCAGATTAGGGAAATTGGACCAACTTCGCCGCGCACAGCCAAAAATGGTAGCACCGCATGTTCCTTTATTTAGCCCTTTACTTGAGGTGTAACTGCAGGAATTTAGCGACTGCACCGACCGCCGATCCAGGCGAGAAATAAGCGCCGTCGTGATCGGTATCGGGCATTGGCAAAAACGCAAATCCCATCTCAGCAGACGATTTCCTGGCGTTTTTAAAAAACTGTCGTTTCCTCCGCAGAACAGCATAGTTGGCGCGCCGTGGTCGCCAAGTAGCCCGGCCGTGCCATGCCACCGCAGAAGCGCCTCGTGCGAGGCGGCGAGCGCCAGCGGGAACGTTTCCAGGCCGGGTGCCATCGGGTAGTTAGATCGATCTGGTCCGGCACAGATATTCGCCATCGATTCCGGTCAGATCGCGGGCGTATTCCCGTTCGATCTTCGTGAACATGCCCTCAACAAACTAAATCAGGTCGCGCACGCTCAGCGGAGCAGTCGACCATGTCTTTCCCGACGCGATGTCTGTCCACTCGCCCTGGTTCGCAGTTGCGAACTGGGTTCCGTCCAACTTCGTGTTTCAATCGTGGAAGGCCTTAACGACCCCCGATGAATCAGTAGACTCCCACGCTTCAACAACAATTCTTTCCAGGTAGCTGTCGCACACAACCTGCGGCTTAGAAGCGAACGAGCCACGGCAATCGAAGATATACACCCCACCCAGGTTGAAAACATTCAAACGCGCATACATCACGTGCCCTTCGCCGAGTAGCCGGATGATCTCTGCTTCGGTAGTGGCAGCATCCATGCTCGAAAAGTCGAATCCGGTGCTCAGATTCGTGACATCTAAATCCACTACTTCTGACGCGCCATCGTTGCCGCAACCGGCGAGTAGGAACATGATAACGATCGCTGATGCTTTGAGAGTCCTAACATTCACTACCAATTCATTTCCGATCAGTCAGAATAGTCGCCAGTAGATTATTACGCAGCAATATCACCGCCACTGTCTAGCCCACCAGAGTCCAAGATTGGCACAAGTATCGCCGGTGCAGTCTGAACGACGAGGCACAATGGAGAACAGCGGGATCCAAGCTCAATGCCGCACTCTCATTCCTGGCGATGTACCTGCACCGCGATTACGGAGCGACCGCGTCCACGTATTCCACCAACGTGGTCCTCTCTGTCGATCTGCGTCTGCCGGGGTTGCCCGAGGCAAACAATTACTGGATCCGCAGACGCGAACGCTTCTTCTCGACTGTGGACCTCGTTGGCTTCCTCGCCTTTTGGATTATGTGGTCCGGCGCGCCTTTCGGCAGGCTGGAGTAGTGATCACAAGCCCACAACCGGAAATTTGCGACACGACCCGACACATAGGGGCGCTTCGCCCGTGAAAGCTGAAATTTTAAGCGGCATTATTGGGTAATTCACCGGTTCATTAATCGTCCGAACACAATCACAAGAAAAGTAGTGCGCTGCTGATCTTCATCATCATATTGTTGCTGTCCCAGCGCTAATTGGCCTGTGGCTCACCGGCGCACCATACAGGTTTCTCCCGAACTCGGACGACGCCGACACATAAGAACCAGAACGGCAAGACATGGCTACTTCCATGCAATGGATCGAACTCGGTGCAAGCATCATAATATTCGGACTGCTTCACTCCGTAGTCATGTGGGTCTGGAGATCGTCAGTTCGCTTTTTCTGGCCCCACGATCCCACAGACCTAGGCGCCTGATCTCTACCCGTCAGCCAAAACCCACGCACGCCCAGAGCAAATAACGAGCGCCCGGAGCGATAAAGAGATTGCCGCGAGGGCCCAAGTGATCCGATCACGCCCGGAGCACGACGCACACGCCCCGCGCCCTTCGGGGCGACTGTAAACTCATTACGTCGTAAACAAAGTCTTCAAACGGAGCGTTATCACAATGGCAAAACCCCTGGTTTCGGTGATCATGGGCAGTACTTCCGATCTGCCGATTATGCAGAACGCCGCCGACCTGCTTGAAGAACTCGGAGTGCCTCACGAAATACGGATTATCTCAGCCCACCGCACACCCGACTTGATGTTCAAGTTTGCCTCGGAAGCACAGGAACGCGGCATCAAGGTCATCATAGCCGGTGCCGGTGGAGCGGCACACCTCCCGGGAATGACCGCCGCAAAAACGGTACTGCCCGTGATTGGAGTGCCGGTAGAAGGACACAACCTAAGCGGTCTCGACTCGTTGCTTTCCATCGTTCAGATGCCCCGCGGCGTCCCGGTCGGGGCGGTTGCAATCGGCAAGGCCGGGGCCGTCAACGCAGGAATACTTGCAGCGCAGATAATTGGCCTGCTCGATCCCGGTATCCAGGCAAATATCGCAAAACAACGCGCAGATGCGGCGGCCGAAGTCGAAGCCGGTACGTTCATCAAAACCCGCGAGTAATGCAAAAAGAATCACTTCTTGACCCGGGCTCCACGATTGGCATCATCGGGGGTGGTCAACTCGGGAGGATGCTCGCAATTGCGGCCCGGCAGATGGACTACAAGACCATCGTGCTGGACCCCGATGCCGGGTGTCCGGCAGGGCAGGTGGCTGACGGGCAGATAGTCGATGACTATGCGAGCCGGGGCGCCGCGAGGGACCTCGCAAGGGTAGTCGACGTTGTTACGTACGAATTCGAGAACGTCGACGCCGACTCGGTCTCGGCTGCGGCCGAACTCAAGCCCGTTCACCCTTCGACAACGGTATTGCGCACCGCACAACACCGACTGCACGAAAAGAACGCCCTGTTGAAGGCCGGTATTCCAGTCGCACCCTTCCGGCCTGTCGAATCGCACGAAGATCTGCGGGACGCCGCTTCGGACCTCGGCTACCCCATGGTGTTAAAAACTTCCACGATGGGTTACGACGGCAAGGGTCAGATCATCATCACCCGGGCGGAAGATACTGAAAACGCGTACGAACTGCTGGGCCACAACAATGCCGAACTCATTGTGGAGCAGTTTGTGCCGTTCACTATGGAGATATCGGCAATCTGTGCCCGAACGGCGGCGGGTGAGACGGCCACGTTCCCGGTTTCCGAGAATATTCACCGCAATCACATCCTCGACACATCGATAGTCCCGGCACGAATACCTGACGATATCGCCGATAGCGCCCGGCAGCTCGCCGCGGACATCGCCGGACACCTGAACGTTGTCGGGCTGATCGCGGTCGAGATGTTCGTCACGAAAGAGAATGAAATACTTGTAAACGAACTTGCTCCACGACCGCACAACTCGGGCCACTACACGATGGACGGATGCGACACGTCTCAGTTCGAGCAACTGGTGCGGGTGCTGGCAGGTATGCCGATCACCGAACCCCGACTTCACGCCCCAACTGTCATGGTCAACCTCCTGGGTGAGGTGTGGGAAGACACCGGTGGCTACCCGGACTGGGCGCGTGCGCTTGAAATGCCGGGGGTGAGCCTGCACCTGTACGGCAAGGCTGAGCCACGGACGGGGCGCAAGATGGGCCACATCAACGTGGTTGCCGACACCATCGAGGACGCCCTGTACATCGCAACCGAGGCGCGCAACAGGGCATGGCGGCGTTCACCCGACTTATAAGCGGGTGCTACCCGTCGGTCGGTTCAGCCGTGGAATCTGGTCCTGGGTCTTCTACCGGATCCAGGCGCTTAAACTGTGCGTCGGCGTCGATGTGCCTGCCGACTTCGGACAAGTCCAACTCGCCGTTGTGCACCGTGTAAATCTGGTCGGCCAGGTCGAGGAGAGTGTGGTCGTGCGTGGTCGCGACAATCGACATGCCCTCATCGGTCACCATTTCGCGGAACAGACCGAAGATAGCCGCCGCGTTGACCGAATCCAGTTCGCCAGTCGGCTCATCGGCAAGTATCACGTCGGGACGCATGGCAACGGCCCGGGCGATCGATATTCGCTGCTGCTCACCACCTGACAACTCGTATGGCCTGTGCTTGGCACGTCGTTCGAGACCAACCATTTCAAGCACTTCCTGTGTGCGGACCGAACGCCGTGAAGCGCCGACACCGGCGATTCGCATCGGGAGTTCAACGTTCTCGTATGCCGAAAGCAGTGGTAGGAGCGCGAACGACTGGAACACCACCCCAATGCGGTGTCGCCTGAGGTGAGTGAACTGCTTTTCACTAAAGCCCGCCAGGTCGACACCTTCGAACAGCACACGCCCCGATGTCGGATTATCGAGCCCTGCCAGCATATTCAACAGTGTGGT
This sequence comes from uncultured Dehalococcoidia bacterium, assembly GCA_913048295.1. Lineage (GTDB taxonomy): Bacteria > Chloroflexota > Dehalococcoidia > Lucifugimonadales > Lucifugimonadaceae > Lucifugimonas. The sequence goes on along the minus strand of CAJWWK010000009.1, from coordinate 28,037 downwards.
CTTGCCCGAACCGGACCGTCCGACCAACGTGATGAATTCGCCTGCATGCACTTCGAGATTCACCGATCGAACGGCATGCACGGTTTCGCCGGCGAGTTCGTAATCACGAGAGGCCTCGATCGCCTGGATAATCGGAGCAGTAGCGCCCCGTGAATCACGCGAGGTCGTCTGTTCAGTCGCCTGACTCAAGTGTCACCTTTCCATCTTTCATATCGACACGGACCCGTCGACCAATACTCAGCTCATCGAGTATTTCTCTCGGTATCTGGACCGACCCTGCTGAATCTATCAACAGGAATTCTTCTGTGCCAGATGCATCTCCGCCCAGCTTCCGTTCGAACGAAACCTCGCGGGTAGTCTCGGTGCTGGTCTTCCCATCCTTGATGGCGATTGCCCTGCCGACGCTTGTTGCGATTGCGGGATCGTGGGTGACGATAATGACCGTGGTACCAATATCCGTATTGACCGTATTGAGGAGTTCGAGCACCTCTTCGCCCGTCTCATCGTCGAGCTCGCCGGTCGGTTCATCGGCAAGTAGCAGGGGAGGCTGGTTTGAAAGGCCCACAGCAATGGCAACCCGTTGCTGTTCGCCACCCGATAGCTGGGCCGGCTTGTGATCGGCGCGGTGTGCCAGGCCAACCACGTCGAGCAACTCCCGGGCACGCTGCCGACGTTCGGGACCAGGTGCTCCTGAAATTACCATCGGGAGCTCCACGTTTTCCAGGGCGCTGAGGTATGGGAACAGGTTTCGTGACGTCTCCTGCCAGATAAACCCGACTTCGTGGCGTCGGTATTCGACAACCTCCCGATTGGTCATCTGAAGCAGGTCGTAATTGCCAACACGGACTGTCCCGGCCGACGGTGCATCGTAGCCAGCCAGGATGTTCAGCAGTGTCGATTTACCACTGCCGGAAGCGCCGACTATCGCGATGATCTCGCCTCCGCCAACAGTCAGTTCAAGACCCCGCAAAGCCACCACTTCAAGTTCGGCGGCCTTGTAGATCTTGAACAGTTCGCTGCACTCAATATAAGTAGAGTTCGGTGTTGTCACTACTCGTTACCCTTCGTAAGACCTGCAGGGAACGATGCTGGAAATCCGATCATCCTTCCCCCATTCTCATTACCGCATGAATCGACATCCTGTAAACGGAAATCAGTATCAGGCCGATCACCGCAAGAAATACTACCCCCAAAAGACCGAAGGTAATCGCGAATCCACTCCAATCTATTTGAACGGCCATTGGCGGTACGACTACCGCGTTCTCGCCCGAGGAGGCCAGGTACGGCATGATCGTGGCTCCCATTCGGGCGCCCATGAAAATACCGAGCGCAATTGCCGTGCCAATGACGACCATCTGCTCCAGCACCACGAGGGACAACAGCTGTTTCATCGAGAGCCCGATGGTCCTCAGCAGCGCCAGTTCGGTCCGTCGTCCATCGAACGAAACGCGGGCGTGGACCAGGAACCCAACGGCACTTACGACGAGAACCGTGAAGAAAGCGATACCGAGCAGCGCTCGCCAGCCAGCAGATACGAGTGGATCGAACGCAACATCGGAGAGGACGACGGTGCGGTCGACGGTCTTCGACCCGGACCTGGCCCGTATCGAAGAAAGTTCACGCTGGATATCTGGAATCGCAGGGTCCCCCGGGGTAACCGAGTTCAGGATTCCCTCTTCCGAGTCCAGCAGTTCAGATCCCCGTTCGGTAGCGATCCAGAATTCGGTCGGCTGTCGGTCGCCGCGCGATCGCACAACGTTCAGGCTTTCGTGAATCGCATCGAGATCGGCGATCAAAAATGGTTCGCCGTTCATCGCCAGTGTCGGGAAAAACTCGACGGTATCTCGTACCGATACCTTAATTGGGTTCCCATCGACCGCAATTTCGAGCACTTTTCCGTCTTCACCACCAAACTGCTCTATGAAACCGGTGCTGGCGATCACCGGGACAACAGAAAGCTCCGACCCGTGGGCAAGGCCACGGTATTCGCTGGGCCCCGCCGTAGTCCAGCGTAGACGCGCAATACCCTCCAGAAGAGTCCCGTCGGGGTCAGATGCGGGAGTCAGGCTGTCGCCAAGCGCCTCTCGAGTCGGGACCATCGTTCGCCAGTTGGTTACCGAATCGAACGTTTCGACGATTGTCAGCTCGGTGCCAGTTTGGTTCAGCACCGCTATGTCGTCGATATCAATTGCTGCGGGACCGAGACCGTTTTCAAAATCGATAACACCGATCGAGTGAAGACGTATTGGAGCGACGGGCAACAGGCCCGCGGAACCCCCGAAGCTGGTCGCCTGCAGGCTCGATCCGACGCGACACCACTCGGGCGGTTCTCCTTCAGTCGGAAGCGGGCAGCTGAATCGCCACTGATCGCTGGCGAGGGGGGTCAGGTTACCGAGTGGGACCGAGAAAAAGTGGTCGTTCGCGTCGGACAACCTTGCGACCAGGAAGGTTGAAGGCTGGCGGATCAACGGCAGGATTCGAGCCGTTAACCACCAGCCCTCCTCAGGTAGAACAATACCCGCAGGCCCGCCGACATCCAGAATCGAAATTTTTGCCTCGAACGCTGAAAACCCGAAATCGTCGCGTATCCAGGCGACGTCGCCGATCGTTTCCAGATCGACACCGACAAACTGGAACCGCTCGACGCTCACCCCGGAGGAGATATTTGCCGACTCGCGGTAGATGGGCGTGACGGCTTCGACTCCTTCGGTTTCGCGCAGGCTATCGGTAAACGAACGCGAAATACCGCCAGGCGTGAAGTTCAACGACGTAATTTTAAGATCGGCACCTGTCTCGTAGTAGGCCTGATCGATTGCGCTTTGCTCAAGCGTTGCGCCAAAACTTGAAGCAAATACCCCGAGCGCCGACGTGAGAATAAGCAGCAACGACAATCGAGAGTGGTGAGCGGGGTTCCTCGCCATCTGCCAGATGCCCATGATGAGCGCTGGCGGCGTGATCGTCGACATTGGGCGCCGCGAGAGCACCCTGCCTGCCAGGTCCATGCCAACAGGAAAGATGCGCAGTAGTACCAGCCCGGCGGCCACCAGGAAAATTGCCGGGACGCCGAGGATCAACTGGTTGACTGTCGTTTCGCCGAAGAGGCTGACGGCCACGAACGAACCCTGTTTGGTCAGTTGCCAGAACAGGAACATCACGAGACCAAGAAATCCCAGGTCGAGGTAATACCGCTGGACCATCGCGAGCCGTGCCGGTCGCGCCCTGGTTACACGGCTGGCGAGCAGGCCGAGGCGCGTCGCCCTCAGCGCAGGAATGAACAGCGCGATCATCCCCAGCAACCCGCCAAAGAGAGCCATGCGGAATGCCGCGGCCGTGAGCCTGACAGGCAGCGGATCGCCGTTGTTCAGATCACCATAGATCGGTAGCACTCCAACGAATGCGACACCCAGCATCGCCAGGAACGGCCCCGCCACAATCGCTACTACTGCCAGTAAGCCCGCCTCGATCACAAACACGGCCAGGATCTGCCTCGACGTAGCACCGCGCGTCCTCAGGAGGCCGACTTCACCGCGCTGGGCGTCGACAAGCAAGCTTGCCAGTGTCACGACGTAATAGAGGACGACGAGAACGATCAGGATAAGCACGATGAACATCGGCAGACGGTTGAAAAACAGATCGGTTTCAAATGCCCGCAACACGTCCGGCAGGTCCGACTGCATGAGGAAACCATCGACGATCGCCTTTAGCTCCCGCTCCGTCGCGTCGATAGTATTGCGAATCGCCTCGGTCTCCGATGCCACGATGCGCCCGGGATCTATGTCCAACCACCATGCATAGTCAGTCCCCATGTTCGGGAAGTAGCTGCCCATCCCGTCGATAATAGTTTTTTCCGGGACTACGAAGCGGGCAAACTGAAGCGTGTTGGTGCGGGTCCCGAAGGCGTCGTCCTGGATCCTCCAGTGCGCGGCTTCCGGGTCGACGCGCACGTACAGACCGGTGACAAGCACATCGACACGGCTGTGTTCATCTGCCCAGTGCGGGCGCGCCGGGTACACGTCCCCGACTTTGATCCCGAGTACTCCGGCGGCAGCTACGTCGAGAAGCGCTTCGATCTGGAAACTGTCGTCGGGCCCGACCTCAGTGGATACCTGCGGCAACGTGCCTTCTACAATGTCTACCCGGTCGTCCACGTCGGGCAGCGTCATCATCGTAACCCGCCGACAATCGCACTCAATCAACTCTGGGCCATCACCAGAATTGCTCCCGATTGCGGTGCGACACGGACAGTCCTGCTGTGCCACCATGACAGGCGGAAGGTCGACGAAGAACGTCCAGGTCTTCAGAGCAAACTCCTGGTCATCCAGGAACGGCTCGAACCGACTGACAATTGAGCCGCTCATCGCATCGACTATCGTTGCGTGGGTCTCGGCGTTCGTCGGAATCTGGCCGGCCTCGACAAGTACATCGAGTTCCGACGCTTCGTGCGTGGACAGTGCCCGCTGCAGAGCTACGTCGCGGAGCGCGTCGAAAAAAATGACTGAACTGGCCATGATCGTTGACGCCAGCACAACACCGACGACGACCGCGGACAACAGCCGCCAGTGGGCGAGTGTTCGCTTAACTATTAGTTGGAGAGAATTACCAATCATGTTGAAGTCGCGGAGAAGCCTTCACGGGCCATCCGCGCAATCTGGATTTCCTGGAATGATCGAACGGAGTTCATCACGCCGACCATAAAGATCGTGAATATCGCGCCAATTGTAACGAGCGGAAGCGCCCAGTCGATTTGCAGCAGGAATGGCGGAAGTAATCGCCCGCCGGTCCCGGTGTGAGCCATCGAACCGATCATCAGGGTACTGACGGCGAACCCGGTACCCAATCCAACTAGCGTTCCGGTGACGACCGCCGGGGAAAGTTCGGCGATTATGCTCACCAGGTAATCTCGCCTGTTCGCTCCCAACGCCAGTATCAGCGCCGATTCGCCCTTGATGCGGAGCGCGTAGGCGGCCAGGAATATCGCGTAGGCCATCAGGGCAATCGTGGCCGCGACGATAGTTGCAACGACACTCATTCCCCGCCAGCCGGCCACTGCAACCGGATCGACAAACGTGTCATTGATCCGATCCGCCCGCGATTCGACATACGCAAGTCTGAAAATTTTACGGACGCTCTCTGAAATCTCGGCCGGCGGTTCAGCCTCCGTCGCATCGGGTAGGCGCAGGCTGGCGAACAGTTCGTTCGGTGTCAACTTCTTCCGACCCCGCAGCTCGACAAAGTCGACGATCGCATCGACGTCGGCAACCGCGAATGGCCCGCGCGCGGGATCCATCGTCGGGAAATAGTTAATCCGTTCGATCACCTCGACCGGCACCAGCCCGCCCTGCACGTTAATCGTGAACGGTCGCCGCAGACCGACCCCGGTCCGGGCCATAAAACCCGCACTGGCAATTATCGGTATTGGGCGGTCGACGGCCCGACGGTAGATTCCCCGAACTCCCTGGTTCGACCCTCGTCCGAGCGAGATATTGCCGACTCCGATTCCCGAATCGCCTTCGATTATTCCGGAAATGCCAGGGGGCTCAGGCGTAATCGTGAATCCTGTATCTTCTCCCTCGGCGGTCGGAAGCCCTCGCCACAGCCCCGGCGAATCGAAGTCGATGACCATGTGCTGAGTTCCATCTACCGTGGTCGCGATCAGGTCGTCGATCAACAATTCGACCGGCTTGGCGCTGTCGGGACCCACACTGAGAAACGTTTGAATCGATGTGATCTCGACCGGTTCGATGACCCTCGAAAAATTCGCCGAGCCCAGCGACCAACCATCTTGCATTTCACCCAGGCTCAGTGTTTGGGTCTCCCCAATCCCATCTCTGACCACTATCCAGATCTGGTGGTTTGGGATTACCGGTTCCGACCTAGCCCAGAGCGAAATTTCGGTCGTGTTGGGTGGTAGCTCAATCGGCTCCGGCAGTATGCGAACCGCCAACCTGTCGACAAGCTGAGTGATATTGACATCGGAATCGCTGAAGTCGTCCCGGAACCATGCGACCTGCTGAAAGTCTATGGGGTCGATCGCCAGTAACGTAAAACCCGTCCCGCTCGAAGTGGTGCCAACTCTCGCACTGCTTCGCAGGACGGGGGTGGCAACTTCAATCGCATCAAGGTCTCGCACGCGCGACAATTGCTCTCCGCCCACCTGCCCGGTCGAGCCTGTCGTGGTGACATGAATATCGGCACCGGTACTGTAAAGCACCTGCTCGTTGGTCGAGCGCTCCAGTGTCGATACGACCGAACCGGCGACGATCCCGGTACTTATTGCAAGCGCGAAGGCCAGCATCGGCCAACCATGAAAAAAAGGCCTTCGGGAAACGCTCGCGAGCCCGAAACCCAGGGCCGCAGAGTTGGAGTGAGAACCGACTCGGGCCGCAACCCGCGTCAACACCGGGAAGATTCTCAGGGCCACCAATGAACTCGCCACGACAATCAGGATTGGAGCCGCCAGCAGGCTGAGGTCGGGAGTAAATTCGCCAGTTCTTTCGGCAGCTATGACACCGTTTCGCGCACCAATTTCCCACCAGATAATTCCACTCAGACCGACCAGGAACGCGTCTACATAGTAGCGCTGGAACCACGGCGCACTGATCGGGCGTGCATCCGACGACCGAGATGTCGCCAGGGTCGATCTGTCCCAGAAGGAAGACGCGGTCGTGATCACCGTCGCAGTCGCGATTGCGGCTCCAAACGACCATAGCCAGCCAGAAAAGGCCAGCTCGATAGGCATCGCGTTGTTATCAGTGATCGCCCTGTATACCGGAAGATAACCCAGCGCCGCTATGACCGCGAGCGATAGCAGGGGTCCAACTAACGCAGCTGGAACCGAAACAATCGCGGCTTCAACTGCATGGATTTTTAGTTGCTGACTAACGTTGAAGCCACGGGTCTGCATCATCATGTACCCGCTGATCCGCCTCCGCGCCAGCAACCCGGCGGTCATCGTCAGGTAGAAGCCCACGCAGGCAAGAACCAGCAGTGCCATCAACAGCAACGGAATGCTCCCGAACAAGGCCCGCTGTTTCATGGCATCAAGCCGCGCAATCATTTCAGTGATCACAAACGGACGGGCCAGTGAATCGTCCAGATCGGCGGTCAATTCAGCGTAAGCAATCTCAAGTTCATCGATCGTCATGTGCACCATCAACACAGAATCGGTGAACAGAAACCAGTCGTACGTAGCGGGGAGCCCCGAGTTCGTTTCGGCAACCGCGGAGAACATCGAATTGCGGGAAGGTAACATGATCAGCGGCTGCTCACGACCTACGATGTCCGGGCTGATAAACGCCCGGTCAAACCCCATCCAGAAAACGTCGTCCGGGACGGACTTCACAAATGTTCCGGTCACCCGCGCTCGGACAGTCCCGGTGCCAAGATCAACTGGCTGGGCATCGATAACATCACCGACTTCGATCTGCAGAAACGTGGCGCGGTCGTCATAAACCGCCACTTCGATGACGGTTTTGCCATCGATTTCCGTCTTGCTGTCGGTAGGCGCAACGCCCTTTACGTATTCAACGTGTTCGTCGAGACGTTCGATGTACTGAAACGTAGCCTGTGAGGCATCGTCGTCCGTCCGCAGTGGTTCGCCCAGCTGGGCCCACCAGTGAAGGCGACTTTTCGTGAGGCGAACCGAGTCGATCACCAGATCGCCGAGATAGGAATCGACTGCGGTCAATACTGTCTGATCGGAGCGCACACGGTCCGATTCGGTCAACGGCACCCACGACGTCGATATGTGAACGTTCGTGTTGTACGGCCCGATATCGGCAACAGTGGCACGCATCGAAACGATTTCAAGAGAGCGCCCATACTGCGGGATTCCAGCCGCGGTCGCAGCGGCGAATAACGCGCCGATCATCAGCCCGACGATTATTTTAGGGTCGGAACTTGCACGACCTTTTATTAGCCCGATCAGGTTCAGCTTCGTTCTCAATCCTGTGCGTAATTCACCCGAATGCTCCGAACCTACGGGCACTCAGTCGCGATTATTCGATACTCGTAGTTATCAGCAATCTCGCCGGATAACGCGGTAGTCCGCCCCGGCCGTCGGGCTGCAATGGAGACTGCATGGAGCAACCTACACCATCGCTTGATACGCTGGCTAAACAGATTTCGGCCTTTCCGGCCCTCAGAATGCCTTCGATATGACACTTCGACCCCGCCTCATACTCACCGTTGCAGCTCTCCTGGCGTTTACGCTGGCGCTGGTTCTTGCAGCCTGCACCGCGGCAACTACGGACGAAGAACGGGCCGATTCGGGCGGGACAACCGACGCGTCCCAGAAATCTCAACGAACGTCAGGCGGTACCGGCATTCTGACGACTCCTGAAATCGTCGAACTGCTCGCCCCGTCGGTAATCCAAGTCGCCGTCAGCCTGGAGCGCGGACGTGGCGTCGGTACTGGAGTAATTTTCGATGATCGCGGCCACATACTCACCAACTGGCACGTGGTGCGTGGCGCACGCGCCATAACCGTTGCCTTCGAGGACGGGACCATCGCCGAGGCAGAGTTGTTCCGGAGCGACCCGCTGCTCGACCTGGCGATCATACGGGTCGACCGGATGGGTCTCACGCCGGCAATGTTCGGCGATTCAGACCAGCTCAGAGTCGGTGAAGACGTAGTGGCGATCGGTCACGCCCTGGGTCTCGATGGCGGTCCGACCGTTAGCAAGGGCGTGGTGAGTGCGCTCGACAGGACGATTATTGGCGAATCGGGTGGCGATCTCACCAATGTATTCCAGACCGATGCCGCGATAAACGAAGGAAATTCAGGCGGTCCGCTGGTGAACGCGTATGGCGAAGTCGTTGGGATCAATACGGCAAAGATCGCGATTGGTGAGCGGATCGGCTTTGCAATCAACATCAACGCGGCAAGGACCGCTGCCGAATACCTGATCGCACAGGGACCGGTACCGCCGCCGGGCTTCCTGGGTGTCGGAGGGATCGATATCACCCGGGCGCTGGCACAGGCGCTAAGGCTGCCGGTCGAATGGGGCTTTGGCGTAACCGTCATCGCACCGGGGTCACCGGCAGACGATGCGGGAATCACCCTCGACGATATTATTGTTCAACTCGACAACACCGAGATTACCCGCGGGCAGGATCTGACCGACTTCCTGCGCGACCACCCGAGCGGCACCGCTATCACGATTACCGTAGTTCGCGATGCCCGTCTTCTCGTCACCCTCGACGCGACACTGACCGACCGGCCAGCTCGCGCGACCATGGACCTGTTGCCTTTGCTGCCGGGCGCTTACAACATGCAGCCGGGTTGATTCGTGCAAAATAGGCCGATCTCTCGAACGTAGTCCGTAGCACCTAAGGAATGATCCGATGACAAGTCCCCCGAATTCCGAACTCTCCCAGCGTGAACTGAACAGTAAAGTCGCGATCGTGACCGGCGCCGGGCGCATGCGCGGGATCGGACGCGGCACGGCAAACGTACTCGCCAGAATGGGTGCAAACGTCGTGATCACCGGCACCGGCAGGGACCCCGCCACCTTCCCATATGACGAAAAACAGGCGGGGTGGCGTGATATCCAGTCGACAGCAGAAGAGGTTGAGGCTCACGGCGTTCGGGCACTACCGCTGATCGTAAATGTTGCCGACGAAGACGATGTCGAGAAAATGATCGATGCCACGCTCGCCGAGTTCGGGCGAATCGACATCATCGTGAACAACGCCGCCGCGCCCTACGGCGAGGACAGGGTCGCCGTTCTCGACCTGCCGACCGATGTCTTCAAAAAAGTGGTTGATGTGAAGTTGATGGGCACGTTTTACTGCTCTAAGGCCGCTGCCAGAGTGATGGTCCAGCAGGGCGATGGAGGCCGGATCATCAACCTTTCCTCGGCAATGGGTAAACGCGGGCAGGCGAACGCAAGCGCCTACAACGCGGCCAACTTTGCGGTCGATGGTTTCACGCAGGCGCTCGCAAAAGAGATGGCGACCCACAACATCACAGTGAACTGCGTGTGCCCCGGACTGACTGAAACATCGAGGATGGACCCGATGGGACGTTCCGACCGGTGGGAAGCGCGCGTGGCGGCGATTCCGATGGGACGAGTTGGTACCGGCGATGAAATGGGCGAAATGATCGGCTTCCTGGCCGGGCCGAGGGCCGGATACATTACCGGCCAGGCGATCAACGTAAACGGCGGTCTTATCACCGAGCGCTAGATGTCGAACCCCTCGTACTGGGCTATCTCGACAAAATCGTCGGCCTCATCGCTCCACGCAAACTGGCGCGCTTCGACCACCCGCGCACTGTCGATTCCGATAACGATCTGCTGCACCGGGTAGGCCGGGCCCTCGCCCCACGGGTCACGTGCATTTGCACGGTCGGTCGGCGAGAAATATGCCCGACCGTTGGGATGCGAGTGGTAGATGATGCGGGGCCGAACGTCATCGTCGAGGCTGCGGTTGAGTTCGAGCAGGTCACCGTCGGATATCACGAAAGCTCGTTCAGCCGTTCGGTCCTTTGCAGTCGGGTGAAGGTCGGGCTCATAGGCGTTCACGGCACGCCGCACCCCGCCAGCCGTATTCGATTCCATACCACCGGTAAGCCAACCACAGCATTCGTTCGGGAACGATTCGCGTGCGTGCCTGAACATTTCCTCCAGAGCAGATTTCGGAACGTTTACAGGTTCAAGGTTCGGTTTTGGAGCTGCCAATAATTCTGCCTCTGTGACCCAACCCGTAGTGTCGGGATGGCCATTTATCTGAGAATCATGCGGTAAGTGCGTTGAGCGGATGAATTCCGCCCACGCCTCCGTGTAGATTACGCCTGCGCAGGTGACACGGGTGTGGCTTGTTGGCAACGGGGTATGTAACGATTTATCGGTCGCAACCCGCGCTGCGCCGCGATGCAAGATCGCGCACTGTTAGAAATTTGAAAGTAGGCACATGCCTGAACTGCCAAGAAGCTGGAGGAGCAAGCGACACCGAAAGTTGCTTCGGACCCAGCGCGCGGCTATGGCGCGGATTGGCCTTGCGATCGCTGGCTCGCCGTTGGTAGGCGAAACAACGCTGTGCATCGCCTACATGTGCCCCTGGGCGCACGCCTGCAGCAAGGCCACACCACGACCGGCGCTTGTCGGGCAGCGCGATTGCCTGAGGAAGTTTCCGGAGGAACGCCGACCGCGTTCCGGGTTGTCCGATGTTGCACTCGACAATCTTGCGAAACATCGCGACGACGGCATTTTGCTGGAACCTGTCACCATCTCGGTTCTCGATGAGTTTCGACCTACCGGACCGACCCCTTCGTTCGGTAAAAAACGCCCGTCGCGACCGGTGTCCGACGCCGGTGTCCACGGCAAGCCGTTCCAGCCACGGGGCTGAAGGCGGGTTCGCCTGGCACACCCGGTCAACATGACCGATATCAGTGATTCAGGTTCGAATACCCAATTTTTGAACCCTCGAATGAGTATATTTACTTGAATCTGGAGCGCCAGACTAGTTCAGAACCAACAGGACAGGCCAAATGACAGACGACAGACGACAGACGACAACCCAACCGTATCCATTTCAGGCATTGGCGGACTGTTTTTTCAGGTCAGAGGCTCCCGAGGTGCTGGCCCGTTGGACCAGCCATTCATGTTGAACTTCAGGGTGGACGATTTTGATTTCGCCGTGGAGAAATTGCGCGAGGCAGGTGTGAGGATCAACGATCAGCGAATGGAAGAGCCATATGGCAAGTTCGCGTGGGTCTATGACCCGGAAGATAACAAGATCGAACTGTGGGAGCCAAAAGACCCTTCGGCATAGGGCCACACGCACCTCTGGGGTCCTGATCCCGCCGAACGCTTTTCAACGGCCCTACGAGCACTGCCCCTCACCCCAAGGAATGAGTGTATTTTGGAAAAGCCACTTCGCACCGGCACCAGAGCGCGACATGCTCGGCCAGAAACTCCCGCAGAATGCCGTGATAACCCGCCGGGTCTACGAGATCGAGCCCATCGTGATCGCCTCCCGGGATGAGGTGTAGTTTTTTCTGGGGGCGGGGCCGCGGCGAATATGCGCGCGGAGCTCGTGTGCGGGACAGTCCTGTCAGAATCGCCGTGGAAGATCAGCTTTGGCACAGTGCTGTTCGATACGTAACCCACTGTGTCGAACCTCGTTTTCAGCAGGAGGCCCATCGGGAGAAACCGTGTCCAGGGGGCCAGTTCACGGGTCATATCGAGGATCGAAGAGAAGGTCGCCTCGAGGACCAAAACTGCGGGCGAGGTCACGGTTGCCAGCTGGGCGGCCACGGCACCGCCCAGCGATCGGCCGAACACGACGATTTGCTTGCCGGGGTGAAGTTCGCACGCGAGCTCGTACGCGGCAAGCGCATCGGCATAGAAACCAGTTTCTGAAGGTACCCCTTCGCTGCGACCGTACCCCCGGTAATCGATAGCAACCACCGAGGCCCCGTAACGACGGTTGATCTCGGCGTACTGGTCGAGCCGAACGCTGATATTCCAGCCATTTCCGTGAAATATCAGCCAGCCGACCTTCGTCGATTTCCCGGGTATGTGCCAGCCGTGCAACTTAACACCGCCTGACGTCACTGGAAAAATATCCTCAAACGCGAGCCCGACGTGCTCGGGTGTACCCCGAAACGAGCGTTCGGGCACGAATAGCAACTGACGTTCTAAACGCGAAAATGGCCACAAAATGGGATGCCCTGTACCAGGCGTGTGCACAGACTACGCCAGCGACGAATATTGGCGTCGTTTCAGGCGCTAATTGACCGAGCCGTCGCGCCGGAGTCCCGCAACCTCGCCCGGGCTGTAACCGATATCCGCGAGGACCTCGTCGGTATGGGCACCGAGCGCCGGTGACGACCTTGCTTCGGGCATGCCGTCCGCGAACTGCAACACAGGTCCCGATGTCCGGATCTTGTGCCCGGTGTGGTGTTCGAGCTCGATCACGTAATTGTTTGCCAGCACCTGTTCGTCGGTGATCATTTCTTCGACGAAACGGACCGGCTCGCACGGAATATCGTGCGCCCGAAGCTCTTTGAACCAGTAATCGGTCGTCTTGCCAGCAAAAATCTCCTCGAACTGCCGTGTCAGGCGCAGACCCAACTCGGTCGCCTCGGGTGTCGAATCATCGTATTCGGGGTCGGTAACCCTGGGATCTTCGAGTCCGAACACATCGAGCAGCCGTGCTCGTGCGTGCACGGCAAGCGTTCCTAGCGTCAGCCCCCCGTCGAGGGTCTTGTAGGCCCGGTAGTAGCAGCGGTAGATCATGGGTCTCACCGCCTGCTGGTAACTAATCTGTATCTCCTCGTAGCTCGCACCCCGTTTTTTCAGCCCGGGATAGACCTCCTCATGCCATGTCCTCGCAGGAGCAGGGATGCCTTCGATATCGGCTATTCGCAGCGTCTGCATGGCGATGGCATTGCCCAGCAGGCTCGTTGAAACGAGCTGGCCTTTGCCTGTTTTGCCCCGCCCGATAATCCCGGCTAGGATGCCGTTTGCCGCCGCATATCCGGTCGAAAAATCGATGTACGACGATGACCAGACGACTTCCGGCTGCCCGTTGCTGATCTTGCCTTCGCTTGTGACAGCACCGGTGTAGCCCTGGAGTATCAGGTCGAATCCGGGCATGTCGGCCCTGGGCCCCTCGGAGCCGTAGGCGGTTATGTCGACGTAAACGAGTTGAGGATTGATTCGCGAAACGGTCTCGTAGTCGATGCCCAGTTTGAGCGCGGTGTCGCGGCGATTGTTCGAAATAATGCCGTCAGCAGATTCGATCAGCCTCCTGAGTACCGCCCGTCCGCTTTCTTGCTTCAGGTCGAGGCAGATGCTCCGCACGCCACGGTTCAGCGGCACAAACACCCGGCTTTCGTTCGGAGCGAACGGTGAGGCATGTCGCCACGGGTCGCCTGACGGCGGTTCGACCTTGATTACGTCAGCACCCATATCGGCCAGCAACTGCCCGGCCCAGGGTCCGGCCACAAAGCTGCCGAATTCGAGAACGCGAATTCCGCTTAGCGGGCCTGGGAGCGAGATGGTCGGTTGTGACATACGGGGACGCGAAGCCTGAATGGGTCCGGTGTCGTACGGATGGGCAGATGTTACCGCTGATCGAAGTCCCGCGCCGCCTTCACGTTCGGCAAAGCGGATTTTCGATGGCAACAACTACCATCAGGATAGGGCGCCGACTGTTGTGACAGACCTACCTTGCTCAGGATCAGAGTAGATCGCGCATTGGTTCCCAGTAGTTTTCGTGCCACCCTTTGTCGATGTGTTCTCTTTCATTTTCTGGATATCCGGTGTGATCGAGCACGACTCTTGTCCCACCGTTATGGGCTTTTAGCTCGAAGCGGACGATTGAGTAGACGTAAGGTTCCCAGCTTGCCGGGCGCCATGCCTAGACCAGTCGTTCGCCAGGCAGGCATTCGATGTTGATTCCGACGACCATACCGCCGAACAACGAAATTTCTCCGACGGTTTGGGTCGATTTCAGCGGGCGCACCGCCTGTCATCTGACTGAATTTACCGGGATCCGTGAGGATCTGGTAAATGGCATCTGGTGCAGATTCGTGATCGATTTCCTGGTGGATGAGGTGATTCATTATTTAGTCTCCGAAGGTTCCCTTGAAAAGTAAACCATTTGGTTTTATATTATATGGAACCATTCAATGCCAAGCCCAGCACTAGAAGCACATACCCCGTGAAACAAGATCAACTGGATCTGGTTTTCGCGGCGCTGGCGAATCAGACCCGTCGGGCGCTCCTTGCACGCCTTGGCGAGGCCCCCGCGAAGATCACCGATCTAGCGACGCCGTACGTTATGTCCCTTCCCGGAGTATCGAAGCATCTCAGGGTGCTCGAGAAGGCCGGACTTGTTCAGCGTGATATCGAAGGGCGTGTGCACCGGTGCTCACTCGATACCGCTCCGCTGCGGAAAGCGGAACGCTGGTTGGAGCACTACCGTACATTTTGGAACGAGACGCTTGAAGCTCTGGCAAAACACATGGAGCCCAGCGAATGACGACCGATGCGGATATGCGGCTCGAGGTCAGGCACCGAATCGCAGCCAGCCCGGAACGACTTTTTGCCGCGTGGACAACTCCAGAGCAGTTATTGGCTTGGTGGGGGACAAAAGGGGGGTGGTGTACGGAGGCAGAGCGGTAGTTGGCAGTCGGGGGTCGATACCGACTGGGTAATGAATTGCCCGACGCCAGGTCGTTTTCATCGTCGGAGAATTTTGAGTATCGAGCCGCCGTCGAAACTCGTTTACACGTGGCCGACCGAGGGTAGTGACGCGGAGCCGGAGCAAGTGACGGTTTCGTTCAATCGGGACGGAACAGAGACCGAAGTTGTGATCTTGCATGAACGGATACTTGTGAAAACGAGGCGGGACGAACACAGCGCTGGTTGGAACGGCTGTCTGGACAAGTTGGAGGCGTACGTCCTGGCCGCAGTGTGAGTCGCAGCCGCATTGCCACCCCTCCCGATATCAACCCGAAGTGCGCGGGATGGCTATCACCGGTCGTCGCGCCGACCGAATAACTTTGTCCGCGACTCTTCCCACCACCCATCGCCTCAGCCCACCAGCACCGCGGGACCCCATCGGTCGGAGCGTACACTGCCGCCACAACATCTTGCGGGGAGCGAGTTCCAATGGCCGGCACACCGAAAATCACAAAGATCGAAATCGTGGGCTTTAGTTGGGACGTAAAGGGCATGGCCTTCATCCTCCACAAGGCCTCCTACGACCCCGACAGCACCGCAACCCGGTACGGGCGGTGGCATCAAAATCTACGCCGACAACGGCGCGGTTGGTGAGTACGCCGGCTGGAACGTGGACCTCCGAACTGTCGCTGAATCAGCAGCCGGATACATCGGCACCAATCCACTCGATCGGGAGCAACACTACCAGCGCGGCAAAAACGGACCCGCGATGGCCGTCCTCGACATCGTTCTCTGGGACCTGCTTGGCAAGATGACAGACCTTCCGGTTTACGCGCTGCTGGGCGGATATCGCACGAAGGTTCCCGCTTACGCCTCAACCATCGACGGCGCGGTCAAAGGCCCCCTCTCCAACCCGGAGACATATGCCGACTTTGCGCAGCAATGCCTCGAAATGGGCTACAAGGCTTTCAAGATTCATCCATTTGTCTGGGCCGACGTTCAAACCCACATCGATGCGGTGCTCGCCCTCGGAGATCGCGTGGGCGGGAAAATGGACCTGATGCTGGACTCATTCAACTGGTACCAGACGTTTGCTGACGCACTGAAGGTTGGCCGCGCTTGCGACGAGGCTGGCTTCTTCTGGTACGAGGATCCTTACTCGGACGGTGGCTGGACCCCATGGTCGCACGCCCGGCTGCGCGAGATGATCCGGACACCGCTCCTGCAAGGCGAGAAGGTGAAGACAATGGAGCAGCGAATGGACCTGATTTTGCAGAAGGCCACTGACTATATCCGTGGCGATGTGGGCCAGCAGGGCCTGACGGGGACGATGAAGCTGGCCCATGCCGCAGAATCGGTCGGCATGGACATCGAGCCGCACACAGCCGGACCGGAAAACCTGCACTTTATGGCCGCGGTCAAGAACGCCAACTACTACGAAGTAGTGTGGGTCCACCCCAACGTCCCCGACTTCAATCCGCCCATCTACAAGAACATGAACGTTACACGTCTGGATTGCATCGACAAAGACGGCATGGTAGAGGTCCCGGACGGCCCTGGATTTGGAACCGAGTACGACTGGGATTACATCGCCAGGGGCAGTACCGGTAAAGAGACCGTCACGGGCTAAGGAGGATTGAGCCGGGGCTAAAGCTCCACACCCGAAGCCGCGGCGACTGTGTCGAGGTCCTTGTCGCCCCGACCACTCAGCAGCAACAGCACGACCTGGTCTTTTGGCAGGGTCGGCACCCACTTCATCATGTAACCGATTGCGTGGGCCGGCTCGAGCGCGGGGATTATGCCTTCCAAACGGCTCAACAACCTGAACCCTGAAAGCGCTTCTTCGTCGGTGGACGAAACGTAGCTGGCGCGCTCGGTGTCTTTCAGATAACTGTGCTCCGGCCCGACGCCCGGGTAGTCGAGACCCGCAGAAATGCTGTGCGCTTCGATCACCTGGCCGTGCTCATCCTGCAGCAGGTAACTCAGCGAGCCGTGCAGCACTCCAGGTCGACCCTTCGACATCGTCGCCGCGTGACGACCGTCCAGGCCCTCACCTGCAGCCTCCACACCCACCAGTCCCACTTCCGGATCGTTCACAAACCCTGAAAAGATTCCAATGGCGTTTGAACCCCCACCAACGCAGGCCACAACATAATCTGGCAACCGGCCCGCCATGTCGACGATCTGTTCTCGTGCTTCTTTGCCGATTACCGACTGAAAGTCACGGACCAGCTTGGGGTAAGGGTGTGGGCCGACGACGCTACCGATGATGTAGTGGGTGGTCTCGACGTTGGAAACCCAGTCGCGAATCGCCTCGTTTATAGCGTCTTTCAGCGTTCGGCTGCCTGAACTCACCGGCTCGACCACCGCTCCGAGCTCGCGCATCCGGTACACATTAGGCGCCTGGCGGCGAATGTCTTCTTCACCCATGTAGACGATGCACTCAAGACCCATCTGCGCACAGACCGTCGCCGTCGCCACACCGTGCTGGCCAGCACCGGTTTCGGCGATGATGCGTCTTTTACCCAGCCGTCTCGCCAGCAGCGCCTGACCGATAGCGTTGTTGATCTTGTGGGCGCCAGTGTGGTTCAGGTCTTCACGCTTGATGTAAATCTCCGCCCCGCCGAGTTGTTCGGTCAGGTTCTTGGCGTGATACATCGCCGTCGGCCGGCCAACATAGTTTTTCAGAAGGTCCTCGAACTCGCTCCAGAACGAATCGTCCTGTCGCGCCTCGTCATACGCGGTTTCAAGTTCGGCAAGCGCCGCCATCAGGGTTTCTGGTACGAATTTCCCGCCGTAGGGGCCAAATCTGCCCTGCGAATTTGGGAGTGCGTCGGACTGGGACGAAGTTGATGTCATCGAAATTCAGGCAAATGCGAGTACAGGTGAGTCGGTGCGAGCAAATATATATGTACGGGCCACCACCCGGCGCATGGCGTTCAAACTAAGGCTAGGATAGCAGTGGACAGGCTGCTCAACCCTCCATATCAGTCCCGAAATACGAGCAGTGACCAATACTCGATCTTGCTGGCCCTCACCGGAACCGCCCGTAAAAAATCCCGCAAACACAAGGACCATCAAGGTTGGAAGAGTCGAAACAAAAACGACCAGATTTCGACGAGTACATGATGTCGATCGCCGTTGGAGTACGGGCCAGGGCCAACTGCAAGGGCAGTCACGTCGGTGCCGTTCTGGCGCGCGAGAGTCACATTGTTTCGACTGGCTACAACGGAACGCCGCGTGGCACGATCAACTGCGATGAAGGCGGTTGCGAGCGGTGTGCCAACCGCGAGGAATACCCGTCGGGGACCGGTTACGACCTCTGCATCTGCGTCCACGCTGAACAGAACGCACTGCTGGCAGCGGCGCGTTTCGGCATCGCAGTAGAGGGCTCGCTGCTTTACACCACGTGGCGTCCCTGCTTTGGCTGCACGAAGGAAATGCTCCAGGCGGGCGTACTCGGGGTGCGGTATGGGCAGGATTGGGAGCCCAGGGCAGAGCTCCGCGGGGAGTATGCAAGGCTCCAGGACCATTTCAAAGAAGGCGTGAAGGAAGTCGAGCTGCCCTGAAGCCGGGCTTTCCCTCAAAGTTTTCGACCCAACCATGAAGATCACCAGTATCGAAACGATTGCCCTGCGGGACGAAGCCGACGGCACCGTAACGTCGTGGAACCCCTCTTTCGAAACTGGCAATACCCCAAGCGAAGCCGGGAATTCTCCGGCCAGTACCGGCGGGTACGACCTGGCCGTAGTACGGGTCAACACCGACGAAGGCGTTAGCGGTATCGGGCAGTGCGAGGCACCGAGTCTTGTGATCGACGGAATCATCAGGTCGTCGCAGGGGCTCGAAGCGCTGTTGATCGGAGAAGACCCGACCCAGGTGCAACGGTTGTGGCAAAAGATGTACAACTCGACCGGCGTATATGGTCGCAGGGGAGTTGTAATTGGCGCGATTGGCGCGGTGGAAACGGCGCTCTGGGACATCGCTGGAAAGGCGCAGGGCAGGCCGGTCCACGAGCTAATCTGGCGGTCGTTCGCAACTACCGCGAGCGATACCGAGCCACTCAGGCGAGTTACACCGTATGCGACGGTCTATCCGCCCGGCGCAAACCTCGAACAACTGGAAGAACGGCTGAATATCGCGATATCACGTGGCGTGAAGGCCGTAAAAATCGAGGAGTGGCCGGGCCAGTTCGGCAACGTCGATGTTGAGACCGATATTGCAGTAATCGAAAAAGCGCGGTCGGTAATCGGTCCAAAGCGCGACCTGATGATCGACGTCCAGAACCGGTGGCGCGATGTCGGCCAGGCGCTGCGCACCATTGAAGAGATCGAGCGGTTCAAGCCGTTTTTTATCGAGGCACCGCTGCCTGCCGACAATATCGAGGGCTATCGCCGGTTGGCCGAAGCCACGAGTGTCCGAATTGCAGTTGGCGACTGGGGATTTAGTACTCGTCACGAGTTCGCCGACCTCCTCCGCAGGGGACGGCTCGATGTCGTCCAGCCAAGTGCAGTGCGGGCTGGCGGTATGCATGAAATACTGAACATTGCCGAGGACGCGTACCGTTTTGGCGCACTCTGCATCCCTCACACGTGGTGCCATGTGGTTGGCGTTGCGGCAGAACTGCACCTGGCCGCGATCACACCCAACATGCCTTATTTCGAGTTTCCAATCGCCTTCCCGGCCTCACCGCTCATCGAAAACCTACTGCTACCGAATTTCGTTATATCGGACGATGGGACAATGGAAGTCCCCAACAGGCCCGGCCTGGGGTTTGAACTCAACGAGGACGTGATTTCCGAGTTCAGGGTCGATCCGTACTAGTTTTCTGGTTTTTACATTTGAGCAAATTTTCTCGTTTTTCGCCGACGCCTGATTCCGAAGGAAAAGCCGACAAATTTCGCGTTCGGCACCCCGGTCTTGCCAGGATCACCGCCCCGGCCAATGACAATTCACTCAAGAGCCGCCTCAGGAGGCACCTGCGCAACCCACCGATGCGCACGGTGATGCTGATTGCCCTTATCGTCGTGGCGATACCGGTCGCCATCGCGTACCCGAGTGTTTCGAGTAACGCCAGGGAAAACTGGAGCGACGTTCAGCAGTCGAGGCAGCGCCAGTTCGTCAACGTGACCGCGGCAAGCTGGATATTCCCCTATCTGAGGCGGCAGGCTGAACGAATGAAGACTGCCGACGTTCCAATCGAATGGCGGGGCACTTCGTTCACGAACGGGGCCTGCCTCGCCGAG
Source organism: uncultured Dehalococcoidia bacterium (assembly GCA_913048295.1). Classification (GTDB taxonomy): domain Bacteria; phylum Chloroflexota; class Dehalococcoidia; order Lucifugimonadales; family Lucifugimonadaceae; genus Lucifugimonas. The sequence goes on along the minus strand of CAJWWK010000009.1, from coordinate 7,654 downwards.
CACATGGACCAGCTGCCCGTCGGGAAGTACGGCTACGCGATTCGAATCGCCTGCGAGAGCCTGCACACTATCCAGATGACGTACGCCGCCGATTGCGCCGAGACGTCCGCCTGCCACATTCCCGCGCAGGCGGTGGTTGAACTACAGGACGTGATGGAACGCCTGAGGGTGGCATTTTCCGATGCTAACCTCGTGCAACCCTACCCCGATGATCTCGGTCAGATACATAACTAGATAGCCCCGCGCCTGTCATGAATTCACGCACCCGTCGCCCCTGTACGGGCGTAGCATTCGTATAGTTGTCTGCGGCATCGAATTGCGATCTCCGATTTATTCAGTATCAACCCGCCCAGCCCGCGCGCTGCTCAATCCTTATTTTTTTGGCTGAATTATCCGGTCTCCAGGCATGTCCGGGTACCACTCGATAGATGGACCTTTCATACACTAACGACACTTCGCGCAGAGCACGATTTAAGCGCGAGCTCCGCAACCCGTCGATGGTCACCGTGATGCTGCTCGTCCTACTTGCAACCGCAGTTGTCGTGGCCCCGTTTGCACCGGGCTGGGTGACCACCACGCGCGAGGGTTTCGACGCGCTCGCAGAGCAGAAGGACCGAAACGAGTCGAACAAGAGCGCGCTCGGTGCGAGCGTCCCGAGCCAGATCGCACCCTGGCTGGCAACCCAGGCACGAACGATGACCAAAGCTACCGGCCCACTTGAATGGAATGTCGTTTCATTCGTCGGTGGCCCCTGCGATATTGCAAACCTGTCGCAACTCCCGGCTGGCAAGTATTCCCAGGCGATCGTCCAGGCGTGCGGTTCGTTCAATCAGATTCAACTGAGCTACTCCGGCAGTTGCTTCCGCGCATCGACATGCAAGATTCCCGATGCCGCAAAGACTGAGATCGCCCGGGTGATGGACCTGGTGTGGGTTGCGTTTGCCGATGCCGGGTTCGTGCTGCCCTACTCCGAGGACGAACAACAGATCTTCCCGTAGTTGATCGCGAGAGTGCTTAATCGGGCGATCACGCTGCAGCTGTCAGCGTAATTCGACCCGTTCAGCCCGTATCTTACGGTTTCTTTTTTGACCCAAAATGGATATGTTTTTATCCTGGATCACTACCGAATGTGCTCTGCTAGACTGCCCGAAACTGGTTGGCCGCCGTTAAATTTCCGCTCATCTCGACGCAATCCACGTCTCAGCAATTACATTCGACAATTCGAGGAAAACCCGCGATTGGACAGTAGTCACTCTCCCCACGGCATGATTGGCGAAGCGTATCGACCTCCAAAGGTCGGCAGCAAGGGCGCAGTCGTCGCGAACCACACGATGGCGGCGCAGGCGGGGATGCGGATACTCCATCTGGGTGGCAACGCGGTCGACGCCGCAATTGCCGTGGCGTTTGCACTGGGACCCGCAGAGCCACAGGGCTCATCGATTGCCGGCGATGGGTTCGTGATGGTGCACATGGTCGAAAACCGCAAGATCGACGTGGTGAACGGAACCGGTGCCGCCCCGCTCGCGGCTACCGCCGAAAGATATTCGGGTGGCATTCCGGTTACGGGGATTCTGGGCACATCGGTTCCGGGAATCCTCGATGCGCTCCTCGCAGCCCACGGCAAGTACGGAACGCTCCCGCTCGCGCAGTGCCTTGAACCTGCGATCGAGCTCTGCGAAGACGGCGTTCCTGTCTCGGAATTTCAGTCGAGCCAGGCCGCGGGAAATCCGGTGCTCCGGAGCTCTCCAACCTCCTCCCCGGTATTCGCCCCAAACGGACAGTGGCTGAAACCCGGTGAACTGAGAAGAAACCCAGACCTGGCACGCACGTACTGGCTCATTGCCGAGCAGGGCCGGGATGCCTTCTACGAGGGCGATATCGCGAGGGATATCGCCCGATACTCGGAAGAAAACGACGGCCTGCTCACCTACGAAGACCTGAAGCGACACAGGGTCGAGTGGCAGGATGCGATATCGATCGACTACCGCGGCAGAACGGTCTACGAAGCGCCACCCAACTCGAGCGGCCATGTGCTGCTGCAAGAACTCGCCATGTTCGGGCAGTTCGATCCTCAGGAGCACGGGTACATGACGCCCGAGTCCGTTCACCTGATGATCGAGGCAAAGAAGCTGGCATTTGCCGACCGTGAGGCATTTCTTGCGGACCCCAACTACGTCGATGTACCCATCGAGGGCCTTCTGGATCCCGAATACCTTGCCAAACGAGCGAAACTCATCGACCTCGACCGGGCTGCCGAAAACCCTGTTGAAGGCGATCCCTGGTCGTTTATGGACCGCTCGCCCGACCCTTCGAAAAAACATCGGATAGGTGGTCGGCTTCACTGCCCGGGACCCGATACCACGCACTTCTGTGTTGTCGATCGCTGGGGCAATTCAGTTGGTGAGCTGCAGAGCATCCAGGCTTCGTACGGGTCGTGCGTCATCGCCGGTTCGACAGGGATTCTTCTGAACAACCGGATGACCTACTGGCACCTCGACCCCGATCACATCGACTACCTCAACCCCGGTCAGCGAGTACGCCATACGATGAACCCGGTCATGGTTTTCTCGGCACCGGTCGAGCGGGGCGGCAAGCTGGAACTGGTTTGCGGAACCCCAGGGGGCGATACCCAGGTCCAGACAAACTCGCAAATCGTCACCAGCATTTTCGACTATGGCCTGAACGTGGCCGAGGCGATAGACGGACCGCGCTGGACGCACAACCAGCGAGGAACCAATTCTTATGCCCTTCTACGCGATGCCAACTCGCTCTGGATCGAAGACCGGGCCGGTGATGCGGTGATTGACGGCCTCGCGAAGCGCGGCCACCCGGTCGAATCGACCGGCATGTGGGGCGGCGCGGGAAGCGTGGGGGCAATCCAGGTGAATCTCGAAAACGGCACCCTGTTCGCCGCCGCAGACCCACGACGAGAAGGTGATGCCCTCGTCTGGTGACACGCGAGGCGTGGTTTGTTTAAGGACCGGCAGGAGTGTGTTCGGGTAAGTAATCCCTTCTCCTCAGGGAGAAGGTTAGGTTGAGGGGGAATGCAATCGCACTCCGGCAGCTTACGCAGGCAGATTTGACCGGTTTGCTGATCAGTGTTATTGCTAGCATACTAACTAATAAGCGACCATGACTATCACGACTGCTCAAATACGACGCAAATCCGACCGCGCACAGCGTAGATCCGGGATCAGTGGGACAACCAGTTTCCTCTTCGTACAGGTGGCGCGCTACCACCGCAAACGTGCCGGCGAATTACTTGGTGATCTCGGATTGCACCTCGGTCAGGAAATGATCTTGGAAGCCCTCTGGACCCGTGGAGCGCTCAGCCAGAGCGAACTCGCCGAGCATGCCGGAGTGCGCCGGGCGACAATGACCGTGGCTCTCCGGCCGCTCGAAAAGGCAGGGCTCGTTGAACGGACCTGCGACCCCGATGACCGGCGGATCATGCGGGTCGTCGCAACGGAAAAAAGCCTGGTCCTGCGCCCGAAAGTTTATGCCGCGTGGGAGAAGCTCAACCGGGAAATGATCTCGAACCTCGACATCGATGAACGTCGCGTTTTCGAGCGGGCTCTGCGCAAAGTGCGAAACACTATGAGGCATCAATTGGCCTGACTCAGCGGTTCGAGGCTCCCTTTTTTTGGGCTATTAGTTAGCATATTAACTAATTTATGGAGTTGAAAATGGGATCGGAATCACACAATCACCCGAAGGCAACAACTTTGATTCTGGGCAATCCCGAACACATTGCAGCGCGGATGATCGACGTGTTTCGTGAAGCTGGATATGACGGTAAATTTTCGTCGACAGTCGAAGGGGCGATCGAACTAGCGGCGGCTCAGCACTTCGACGCCCTGATCATCGGTGGCGGTGTTACACATGCCAATGCGGCCCGAAATGACCAAAAATATTGTGAGCGGACTCGGTGCAACAGTTCTGGAGCGGAAACTGCCGTCGGCAGCGCGATGGAGCGGTTCGACTCTGAAGGGGCGCTGTCGGACGAGATGGTGAAGTGGTCTCTTGAAAGCATTCTGGCCGGCTTGAGTGACCTCGCCCAGCAGGCAGTGGCTGCGTGACGGGCATGTAACACGGCGGCACGCGAATCGGCCCAGCCACTACGACCAGAAAATCACGAAATCCCAGATCGCCTCGACGGCTTCGAACAGCGTGAAGCTGTCGAGGTACCGGCCGCCGTGCAGCACCCACTCCTGTCCCATCTTCAGCACCAGCGTCACCACGAGCCACTTCATAATTCGCGGGCGTGTCATCTCGTAGCCCGGCCAGTAATGCAGTCTGATCGCAACGAACACAAACCAGAACTCGAACACGTTCGGAAACACGAGCAGCACGGAGCGTGCACCCGTAATCTCGAACACCACGAAGCCGATCATCCGGAACGCAAATAGTCCGATGGCCACAGTTCGCTCGGGCCCGCTCCACCTGTTCGCTACCCACAGGAAGGCAAACATGTAGACGAGGTCGATCCACTTGTCGAACGCCTGGTAGTCGCCCAAACCTCCGAGGTCGATTACCGCCATAAAGAACAGGTCGGAGAAATCGACCACGATTGCGATTAGCGCACCGACGAGGGCCCAGCGCAGTACTGGCAGCGACCCGGCGATGCGGATCAGTCCGATAATCAGTTGTTCGAGTGTCATTTTTTACCTGGCAGGAGCAGGTTTTCGAGTTCGGAAGCTGGCTGGTAACTACATTTACTGGTACCAACTATAATCAGCGTCGCAACTCAACTGGCGCGATCATATGCGTATTCCCGTCACAGGCGGGCTTCGTTGACCGAAGTAGCAAAATCGGAAAATCGAACAATATGAAATACCGCCACCTCGGAAACTCCGGCCTGGAAGTCAGTGTAATCGGCCTTGGCACCAACAACTTTGGCGGCCGAATGGAGCTTAAAGAGGCGCGGGAAGTTATTTTCGCGGCCCTTGACGAAGGCATCAACCTGATCGATACGGCGAACATCTATTCGCACGGAAATTCTGAGGAAATCATCGGGCGGGCGCTCGTTGACAGACGTGATGAGGCCCTGCTCGCCACGAAGTTCGGGATGCAGTGGGAAGACGGCCCGCACGGCAAGGGCGGTTCCCGCAAGCACGTTATGGATTCGCTTGAGGGTTCGCTGAAACGGCTCCAGACCGATCACATCGACCTCTACCAAATGCATGCGCAGGACCCCGAAACACCAATCGAGGAAACCCTGCGCGCTCTCGACGATGCGGTTCGCGATGGAAAAGTGCGATACATCGGCCTTTCAAACTTCGTTCCGTGGCGGATTGCCGATGCCCAGTGGGCTGCCAGGCACAACGGCTTCGTGCCGTTCATTTCGTCGCAGCCCGAATACTCGATGCTTGAACGAGGAGTTGAACGGGCCGTACTGCCCGTTTGCGAGCATTTCGGGCTCGGCACCCTGCCTTACTTCCCGCTGGCCCATGGGTTCCTCACCGGCAAGTACCGGAGGGGCAAGGCGGTACCCGAGGGCACGCGGCTCGCGCTCACTCCGGCTGCGCAGGGCACGCGCCTGACCGACGCCAACTTCGATATTCTCGAACAACTCCAGGTATTCGTTGAAAAACGCGGCCACTCGATGGTCGAACTGGCTTTCGCCTGGATACTCGCCCGAAAATCCGTCGGCTCGGTGATCGCCGGTGCCAGCACCCCCGACCAGATACGTCAGAACGCAGCAGCAGCCGAGTGGGAACTCACCGAAGACGACATGGAAGAGCTGGCGGGGATTCTTGATGGGTAGCCCGCCGAATAAGTGGTATCAAATCGATCTGCGTTCCAGAACCTTATTTGGGTCAGAGTTTCACAGCTGGCCGAACCGACGCCGCGCATGATTTGTTACCGATATAAAGCCTGCACACCGGGCATGTAGCCCATGAATCTACCGGAATTGCCGGGTGGATCAAGTTGTCCAATCTGAGGGATCCACCACGCATCTGGAAGTAACGGCACTCGAAGACGTAAGCTTCGAGCGCGGTCGTCGTTCCTGCGAACCAGTATCGGGTGTAACCCGAACCGATGTGATCGCGAATTCGTGATTGCAGGTCGCGATCTGACCTGCCGACGTAGTTAAACGTCCCAACTTGCCGTCTGGACAGCAAGCACGTTCCAGGAGTCCTGCTCGGAACACGGGAAATTGCTTCACCGCGTGTTAGAGCGAACGGTCCTGCTAGGAATGCTGCAATTACCATTATTCGCCCGCTTTAGTTTGTTGGCGCGGCGGAGGTTCAATCAACCACAAAGCAAAAAAAGTGTGCAAGCCCACCCAGGGAACTTGCGCCTACTGCTTACGGAAGTTAGTCTCCACGAACCGTGTGCGGCCCTTGCAAAGTTCCGCACAAGAAGCAAAGTCCCTACTCTTCCCATCGAAAGTTGGAGTGGGGCTTTGCGCGTCTGACATGAGGCTAATAGTGATGCGGGCACTGTCATTGGATTGGGAAGATCTTCTTCCGCGTTTAGTTACCCTACCGATTGGGACAATCGGTGTCGCTATTCCGATTTCGTAATCGACCCAAAAGTGTGTAATGGCATATAACTCCTACCCTCGCACGGTCGACCACGGCTTCGCCATGACTTTCTCGAATCCCTCGGGGTCGATTTCGATGCCGAGACCCGGGCCTACCGGGACCGCCACGCAGCCATCATCGTCCAGTACATAGGGGTCGTTGAAAAAACCCTCGCCGATCAGCGTCTTGCCATCGTTGCGACGCGTGTCGTTCACCTCGTTGTGCTCCTGCACGAGGAAGTTTGTCGAGCAGGCATCCACCTGGATCGATGCCGCAAACGCCATCGGGCTCAGCGGGCAGTGAATCGCCAGTTTTGCGTAGGACGCTTCGGCTAATACGGCAATCTTCTTCGTTTCGGTGATTCCGCCGGCATGGGCAATATCCGGCTGGACGACCGCGAGCAGTCCACTACTCAGCGCGTCGAAGAAAACCCACTTGCCCATCCACCGCTCACCGGCGGCTATCGTCGCAGTTGTGCCCTCGATGATCTGTGCTAGCGCGCCAACTCGCTCTACCGGCATCGGCTCCTCGATGAACAGCGGTCGCAACGGCGCAAGAGCCTCGATCAGTTGGCGCCCAATCGCGGGGTTCGGGTTATGGATGTCGATCGCCACATCGATGTCGGATCCGGCACCCTCCCGAACGGCTGCAAACTTCTCGGCGACCCTGTCGACCTCCCGCGTTACTTCGAGACCGGTCCCGAGGCCGATGTGGACCTTGAGCGACCGGTAACCCCACTCCTCGACAAGTATTCTCGCCGATTCTCTGAAGGTTTCGGGCTCGTTCGGTGTGAGATCAGTCGGTGGTGGGTTGCCCGGTCGATACGGCTCGCCCGGCTCGATCGCGTAGGGGAGTTGCCCGCCCGAGGCCCGGTACACCTTGATGCGATCGTGCGCCCGACCGCCGAGCATCTGGTAAATCGGGACGCCAGCAGCCTTCCCGGCAAGGTCCCACAGTGCCATATCGATTCCCGATATGGCCGACAGTTTGATGGGTCCACCGAGATAGCCCATGCCCGATTCGTACATCTCTTTCCAGAGTTTTTCGACCTGCGTTGGGTCTTTGCCTATCAGGAGCGGTTCCAGCCGCTTTACCTCGGAGATAACCGTGTCGGGATGGCCTTC